>PAOK01000009.1 GCA_002708015.1 Methanobacteriota archaeon | reverse complement strand
ATTTAGTTATCCATACAGCATTCCAGATGGTTGAGAAGATTCTGCTTCTTCCTCTAATTTTCCAAGATGGGCTTCTAGCATCTCTCTAATTTGCTCTTCAATTCTTTCTGCTTCTTCGATTAATGGATCGGTTGGCAATGATAGATTAGGGAACAGTATATCCAATTTTTCAATAATTCTTGCTGCTGCTCTTGCATCAGGAAGACCAGCCCCAGGGGGTCCATTGGCTTCAGCAAGAATAGCGAAAGTATCGAGCCCACGTCTACGACATTCACCTAATAGTAAACCAGTCATTCCAGCAATTACGCCTTGTTTCAAGAGAGGGATTTCCATTTCTTCTAGACGCTTTCTTGTTGCAGGCGTTGCTCCAATACCCAGTAGGGTTTCATCGGATTCATCATCATCAATGATTTCATGAGCGTGTTCATCAGTATGCGAAAAAGAATCAATTAGTACGCCTCCAGCAACCTTCGCACTTTTCGACCAATCGAGAAGTACTTCACTCAATGGCAAAGCCATCTCATTTCTAATTGGGATCTCAGAAACAATGAGAATTAATTTATCACATCCATCAACATTGCAAACAGGTTCACCAGCGTAGAATCTTAGAGGAGGCATTGGATGCCCATCCTTTACTAAACAAACTGCAGGTAATCCTGATGCTCTAACTCCTCCAACAAAAGTAAGATCGAGTTGCTCTACAAGATAGTGTGCTACGATTGAGGTTACATAGCCAACAGAAGGGAAACAGGTGATTACCAATGCTCCTTCGGCATCCACGCTTTCGCTGACTTTCAAAATTGGAGGGGTGCTCATGACACTCCGAATGTGTCGGTGGAATTAATCATTGGGCCGTTACATGTCGTACCAAGGGGGAGACGAGATGACAGTCCCAGCACACCAACTTTCACCTTCTTCTTGGAATAATTATGAATCCTGTCCAAGGAAGTATTGGCTCTCTAGACAACGACTACCTCGTAAGGCCGGTATGGCAGCAACCATTGGTACAGCTGTTCACGACAGTGTCGAAGATATGTGTAATTTAGATATTAGTTCTAGAGATGCTGACGAGGTAGGATGGCTTCCTCCCACAGCTAAAGCGATTTTAGATCTTCATTGGCAGAAAGAGAAAGACATTTTCATGGGGACGCCTAGACATCCTGCATTCAAGGATGGAGAAATTATTCGGGCTCATGATTTATTGATAGGTTCCCTAAATCTTTTGATTTCTAATGCTAAGATTGGCAAAGTTCGCATGTCTGAGGTTTCAATAGCTCAATGGAGAATGGTTCAAGATACTGTTCTTGCCGCAGAAGGAACACTCCGATCTTCATGCGGGAGGTTGATGGGCCGACTAGATTTGTTAGTCAAAGAGTTAGATGAAGACAGAAATCCTGTAGGATGGATAGTTGCTGATTTGAAGACTGGAAAAATGCCTACTGGAGGCCTTTACGATACTGTGAGCCGTCAGCTACGATTTTATCGAGATATGTTATTGGAGATTAATCCAAATGCTCCACGAGTTCGTGCTCAAGGTTGGTATTCTGCAGGACCGAAGGTGTATGAGGCCGAAGGTCCTTCAGTTTTGGATGATGCATTCAGAGCATGGGAAGGTATGGCGATAACAAAGGAACCCTTGGAGGCAAATCCAGATGAAGATGCATGCCGTTTTTGTGAATGGAAAGCTTGGTGCCCCTCTTGGTTTTATTCGAGAACACATGGCACTCTACCTGCTAGTGAAGGATTATTTCGTGATGAAGTAGCAATTGTTCTACAGTTCGATTCAGATAGTGGAGCGTGTATGGTGGAATTANTAACTTCAAAAGATGAAGAAGGAGGGATTATTCCTTCGGGGAGAACCGTTGGTATTGTTTGTAAGGGACAATCATTAGATCAAATGAGATCTGTTATGGCATCAGATCATCGTGGTGCCGTATTCCTTGGCTCTATTCGTTCAAATTCACGTCCATGGGCTATGGGAGATTGGAGCGAAGTTTTACCTTGGACCCCTCTGTTAGAATCAATTAGAGAAAGCAAATGAAATTACAGAATTTCTTTGATTAATTTTCGTGCTTCTTCACTCAATGGGCCTGANGGTGAACATAACCATCNGATATATCCAGGATCCTCAGTTGCAATAATATGCAAGTCTCTAGATCGATATTTTCCAAAATTGAGAACTAATCTATCCCCATTCTTGCGTATTTTTCCTCCTGTACCTTCCAATGATTCTAGATCTTCTATCCCTGGACCGAGAGAGTTTGTTTCTGAATCACCTGTTAAAATCCAACTTTCTAATTCTGTAGGAGACCTATGGAAATGTCGTGGATATTTCGCCATAAATCTCCATAATAGTAGGAGGGTTGCTCCTGCATCAGCAGCAGCATCATGTGCATTATTCAATGAGATATTTTCTCCTCGACATAATGTTCCAAGATCATGCCTCCCGGGAATTCGAAGTCGTTTTGCTAGTCTGAGTGTATCGATTGTAGCATGAGGTTTTGGTGGTAATTGTCCGATTCTGGTAAATTCCGCAGTTAGCAGTGGCCAATCATATCTCAGAACATTATGTCCGATTACTACTGAACCATTCAACAAATCATGAATATTCTTTGCATGTTCTGGAAAAACTCCCTTTCCCTTTACATCCTCATCATATATTCCGTGGACTGAACTCGCTTCAGTTGGAATCTTACATGTTGGATCGATGATTTTGTTAACAGAAATGATATCTCCTTCTCTATCACTCCCCACTAGAGCATATTGAACAATTCTAGCTCGGCGCGTGTCCAATCCTGTAGTTTCTAGATCGAATGCTAGAACCCTAAATCCACTGAACGGGTCCTCTACCATGGGCATCCCTTAGAATCGACCGTTTTTCATTCATCGCGTTTACTTGAATAGTCGAAATAATACATTATTTGAGTCAATCAAGCGTCAGGGCTAAACGATAAAAACGCAGAGTCGAAGATATGAAGGACATACGGGGTCTAACCGGAAGCCTTCTTATCGCTCTTCTTCTGAGTGTTTCATTGGCAGGATGTACTGGAGTTTTAGCTCCCGTATCTCCTACCGCTCGATTGGAGGTAGATGTTGACAGTATTCATGTTGGAGAGGCAGTCAATTTTGATGCTCGTTCATCTACTAGTCCAGATCCCACATTAATCACATCTTATCTTTGGGACTTTGGAGTAGCTCAACGAAATTCATCTAATGGATATGTAAGCCAAGTTTTCAACGAACCTGGACGTTTTGAAGTCCAGTTGACTGTTGTCAATGATGTCGGTGGAGAAGATTCTATCAGCGTTTCAATATATGTTAATGCATTACCTGTAGCAGCAATATCTGGGCCAACTGCAGTGAAAACAGGAACGATTGTTACATTAGACGGGTCATCATCAACAGATCCAGAAAATGGAGTTTTACAATACAAATGGGACGGAGATTGGTCAAAAGATACGAATAGTGATGGAAATTTCCAAAACGATGTCGATGAAACAAATTCAACCTTGTCTTTCTTAGCAGATTCTTCAGGTGATATCAGAGGTTCATTAACAGTCATTGACGACAAGGGAGCAACCTCTACAACCACTTGGGAAATTCGAATTTTAGAGAGATCCTTCAACGTTACTTGGCGCCAACAGACAATGACAGTTTCTTGGGATGGATACTTGGAACAAGGAGAATCATATGAGATTACACATGTCCCTTCTCAAGGCTCTCGGATTTTTGGATTCAATGGAACTCTAACACTTGCTAGAGATATAGTCCCTGCTCAATGGCCTGAAGATAATTTTACCATGGTAGTTTCAGTACCTGATTCTGGTTGGAATGCAAAAGTGGAGACGAAACAAGATTCTCCTACCACAAATTCTACTGGATCGATTGAAAGAACTGATATGAATCCATTTCCAAATGAACCTACAACATATACCGCAGATTCTCCTGATGCATTGTTAGAACAATTGCTTTTGGAACCTGGAGCGAGATTTGGTCAAGGTGAATGGATTTGGAAACTCACTGCGGATCAAGCAGATCCCGATTTAATTGATCAAATTGATCCAGATCCTGGAAATGATTGGGAATTAGAAGTTGAATTCATTATTTTGGTTCCTGTAATTCTTGAAGTTGGAATGCTCTAACCACCTCTATGAAAGGAATCCCTTAGAACTAAAGACGACTGGGGAGGACAATGGCGACCTCGATTGAAATCAAGAAGGCAACTTTGAGAGATCGAATTGTCGTTGACGTAGATGTATGGATGGATGATCCAGAAGATCATGATTTCTCTCCTAGAGCTAGAATGACTGGAGGCCAATTACATATTCATAATCAAGGTCGAGAAGATGTATTCTCAACATTTGATCTTGAAGATGAAATGCAAATAATCGCGGAACGAGATCGATTGATTGAATTGAGAATCAAATTTGGTGTTCATGGGATGCATGGAAAATTAACTCANAAGACTCCTTTACCACGTACTGGACCTAACTCAAAGAAATTAGCAGAATCAAGATGGAAGACATTGCTCCCCCTAGAAATTTCTTCTTGAATTAGAGGGCCCCGGGGTCCCCCCACAATTTGTTCAAATATTCTCTAGAACAAATACATACATGGGCAATCAAAAGCAGGCAAGAGAAGAACGATTGAAAAGGGAAATTCGACGTTATATTAGATCAAATCCAGAATGTACTGCTAGCCAAATTGTAGCTCATCTGAGTATTGACTTACGTATGAGGAACCATGGTCTAACTCCACGAAAGGTTGGTTTCTTCATTCCTCGTTATGTGAATGATGTAGATTGGCGCCTAGACAGTTCTACTGGAAAACGCCTGTACTCATTAGCAGAATGATTCGATATAACCGAGGGGGTTAAACCGAAAGCGTAGGTCCAATGGTCATTGGACCCATAGTGTAGTCTGGATATCACATGAGCTTGCGGAGCTTGTAACCCGTGTTCGAATCGCGGTGGGTCCGCTCTTTAGAACGTTAAATTGTCACGTGGTAAGGGTATCCTTTCCACTCTTTCATTTGTAAATCCAGACTTGAAATATCATCTTCTTGATAATTTTCAGTTGACCATGAAATATCGGCAGCATATAGATCAAATGTTCCATTATTCGCTTCATTTATTCTAAATAACGTAAATCTCCCTCTGTGATCATCATTATAATTTTCATGATAAGGAGTCCCTGAATTAAAAACGGTCAAATCACACCAATCATAAACACTAGTTGAATGTGAATGACCGTGGATGTAGCTAACGATATTTGATGAATAGTTTTCCACTACTTGGCATAAATTATNTATTTTATTTTGATCCCATTCTCTCCATTCCCAAGGGCCATAGTGAGAGATAAGAATTACTTTTTTATCAGTCCCCTCAATGTTTTCTTTCAAATCATTTTCCAAAAATGTCATTGCATTTCTCGGGTCTCTTAATCCCTTTACCCCTAAATCTGGAACAATGTCTGTTGGTGCTAGATTTAATTGTATGAAGTGAAAATCATCCCATTCCCATGAATAATGACCCTCCATATTTGGCGCAGTATTCATGATGCCTGGGCGATATTCATTTCGTATTGCAACAGAATCTGCTACTGGATGGTCTGCAGGAATTCTGTAAAATATATTACTCCATTCAAAATAATCATGATTTCCATAACCCTCGTATATTGGATAATCCACCTGCTTATTTCCACATAGACCATATCTTTCAACAAATTCACCATATTCGTCAAAACTGAACATTCTACCATCTCTACCATTTTGTGTGATATCTCCTGCCATAATTATCCCACGAATATCTTCAATTTCACCTAGTTCTGAAAATCCAGCATCTTCCCAGGATAATAATTCTGTAAAATGATTCAAAGCAATAACCTGAAAATCATTTTGTTCCACAGTATGATCTTTGTAAATTTGACTATCTCCAAATGCAATAAAAGTGATATTTGTATTTCCTACAAAATCATTATACTGAAGAGAATTTAAATTGTTTTTTTCACACCCATCTATCCCATAATCTATATTGTTATAATCATAAAAAAAGAAAGAGCTCAAGAAAACAATTATCAATAAAACTGATTTAATTTTCANATNAATATTATTCTTCGAATAATCTTCTTTTTTGAGAATAGAATTTTCCTCTTCTATAGGATCAGCTTCTTTATCCACAAAATTAGGTGGAAAATCTCGTATTCAATTCTTTTTGGATTCAAATTTGAAAGCATCAAGAATCATGATTAACCTATTTGAGGAGACAAGGATATGAGCAAGAAATATTTCTTCAAGTTTGTATCAGAACCGAAAAATGACCCTATAAAATCGATTGTAGGAATTGCATGTACTGCACAAGCAATTTCAGATGGTCATGATGTAAGCGTCTTTTTCGCTGCGGCAGGTACTAGATTGCTTGATCCTGAATATATCGATGAATTGAATCAAGAAATGGGACCAGATTCCAAAATGGTTTCAGAACTGATGGGAAAAATTAGTGACAATGCTACTCTTTACTGTTCATGGGCTTCAGTTAAAGCAACTCTTGGATATGTCGAGGGAGACGGTGCGTTGATTGTATCAGATGATGAGATCACTTGGAGTGGGCCCCCTGGTGTTATTGAACTAAGTGCTGCATCTGAGATTCAGTTGGTATACTAAAATTAAATCAGTGAATCTGCTTATCTATTAGCTAGGGTTCGAAGAATCATGTCAGTAGAACTGACCCGTCGTGTAGATTGGCCAATGATTGACCCTGCCCAAGTGGTATACTATCCAATATATTGGGATTTAGCACATCGTTTCTTCGAAGAATCATGGGATGAGATTTGTGGAATTTCTTATCCAGTAATCATCAATGAACATCGCCTAGGATTCCCTGCAGTTTCAACATCTTCAACTCATCATTCTCCACTAAGATATGGAGATACAGTTTGTTGCACTCTTTCAGTTTCTAAGGTAGGGAAATCTTCCACAGTTTGGAATTATTCTTTTTCAGATCAAACAGGGAGATTAGTTTGGACGGGCGAAGTGACAACAGTTTGTGTAAATTTAGAAACATTCGAATCTATTGAAATTCCGTCAATTTTCGCTGATGCTCTACACAATTTTAGGGAGAATTGATGCGTATTACACGATATCAGGTAGCATGAGTACCCCACTTTCTATCAAATGGGATGATGATGAAACCACTGTATCAGATGAGAAAATTGTAATCCCAATTTCTCCAACTCCAGCGATTCCTCAAGCAGTTGGAATTATTCTGATTCTGGGTGGATTGTTAGCTATCTTTAGTGGAGGTGCAAATTTAATTGAAGTCTTTTCAGACGAACCTCTAGATCCATCTGCGTTTGAACCTTTAGCACAACAGATTAGGACCAGTGGAGAAAATATTACTGCTGAACAGATTGTAGAATTTTATGACAATTTAGAATCACAGGNATATTACGTTACTCTTGGAATTTTAGAGACATCAGCAGGAATTTGTTTAGTTGCAGGCGGATTCTTGCTCTTTAGATTGAATAAAACAGGAGTAAAAATAGGTGCCTTAGGTGGAAGTTTATTACTCATAGATGCATTATTAGGNGCATATTTTCTTAGTTCTTCAAACCCTCCTTCAGAGTTATTGACATTGACATTGAATATTCTTCAAGGATTGGTAACTATGTGCGGACTGTTTTGTACAATTTTGCCATTTGTTCCATTGATGTTTGCAGGAGCTCGACAGGCATTGNTAGGAAAACCAGTCAATGTTTTNNGGGCTGAAGCATTCNAATTCGANAATAATGAATCAGAGTGAGTCAGGCTTTGGCCACTTTTTCTTCAAGGCTTCTTTAAGATCATCATTCATTTTTGCATCCCACCAATTGGCTCTTCTCCAAATTGCATATCTTCCTCGGACTCCTCTTAGATCGGCTCCATCTAGACGCGCATCTTGAAAATTTGAAAGATTTAGTTTTGCTTTAGTCATCCTAGCCCCTCTTAAGTCAGCGCCATCGAGAGCACATTTCATTAAATCAGTACCAACTAAGGAAGCATTCCTTAGATCTGCTCCAGCAAGATTAGATCCTTGTAAGTTAGAACCATCTAAAATTACTCTTCGAAGATTTGCACCCTGAAGATTAGTTTCCCTTAGGTCTTGATCAATTTTTGATTGAAAAGACCAATCAATAGGTTCAATCTCTTCATCCTGTTCTTCGGACATTGTGAGATCACTGGGCTCTTGAATCAAGATGTGCTCTACCTTCATTTGTTAGAATCATAAATCGATTCTTGTCAGGATTCTCTTCTGTGTATTCAAGTCTACCTTGATCTCTCAGTCTATTCAGATATAGAGATATATTCCATTTTTCAACATCCTCTGCATCTTCACCAGAATCGATGAATAATTGTTTGAGTTCCCTTGGGGGAGAGTCGATTTGTCCCTCTACTTCGCGTAGATAATGAATTGCTGCTAAAATCTTGTCAGGTTTTTTCTTTAATCGACAGGTGTCTACTAGAGATTTGAAAGCAGAACCACGCTCAGGCATTCCACTAGTTCTTGCTGCTTCGCGTGCTGCTTCAAATGCCATCTCTCTTCTATCACGGACTTTCTTTATAGCACTAGACCACTGTTCATCGGCTCGAAGTTTAAGAATTTCAGCAGTCACTACCTGCTCAGTACCACGAAGATCAATCTTCGCATTTCCAACACGAATAGAGAGACGCGCTTCTTGAGAGTTGTTTCCCCCATCCTCCATTTGCGCCACCTGATGCCCCTACCATTCTCGGACTTGTCTTAACCGTTACCGTAGAGAGAACCTATCATAACTCCTAGAAATTCCCCCACATTTTTGAGGTAATCAGTCAACCAATGCTCATGACAGGGTCCACAGAGTCCACTCATGCCTCTTGGAAGGGATTGATAATCACTATCCTAATGCTTGGTTTGAGTTTGAGCCCATTGATTGGTTCAGTTACTGCGGAAACAACAGTTACTCAGTTCGCAGGAGGATTCGATTCAGTTACTTTGAATGGCAACGGTACTGTTGATTTAGCACTTGAAAGGAATACCACTGTTACTAGCGCATCTTTTGAAATCAGATATGAGGTTACAAATCCTAGTCCTGGAGCCATTCAGATGGATATTGGAAATGATGGTTTACATGATTGGAGATTTGGAGGAACCAGAGATGGAGATTTGGGTAAACAAACTCGTTTTTCGGACAATAGTACAGTGGGCTCCACAAATTTAGTTCCCGGTAATTGGTTACCTACTTCATGGACATTTGATGTTCCTACCCAAGCTGATATTGATATGGCTGAATTCAATCTTTCATTCGAGCCAGACGTTGGTGGAGCTGTGATTTCTTCTGGTTCTCTAGATGATATGATTTCTGCTGATATAGACGGTGATGGAATTGAAGAAATAGTTGTCCTTGACAAGGATCATTCTGCGAGTAATGGTTCAGGATCTTATCTCGGTGTAGTAGATTGGACTGCATCATCTGGATTCTCTACAATTTCTTGGGTATGGACATGTTCTGGAGGAACTAGCATAATGATTGGTGATGCAAATAATGATTCTCTAGACGATGTATTTCTTCAAGATTCTACCAATGGATCTATTTGTTTACATTTGTCAACATCAACAGGATTTGGACCTTTCAATAATATCTCATTGACCCCAGCAGGATCTTTGATAGATTCATATGTTGATGATGTAGATTCTGATTCAAGAGCGGATTTAGTATTCATTACTGGAACAGGAGATTTAGGTGTTGCATTAAGTGGAACAGGTTCGTATTCAAATTTCGTTAATGTGTCTGTTCCTTCAAACTCTAGTGGAGGAGGCGGCCCTGGTGGAGGAGGCGGCCCTGGCGGTGGAGGTGGCGGAACATCTTCACTTTCTGATATTGTTTCCATTGATCTTTGGTCAGGAGTAAAAACAGTAGCAGTTGCTGAGGAAAGTGAAGCTCATGTTTCATTCTGGAATTTTTCAGGTAGTCCTGGTGCCTATGCTTGGGTTCAAGGAATGATAGAAGCCTACGACCTTGAAACATCATTACAAGTCGTAGATATGGATAATGACGGAGATCCTGATATTGTTGGAAATGATGCATTAACGGGTTACACAACTGCAATTTGGAACGGTTCTTCTTTCACATCTACCACTTCTCAGGTTGTGTTTTCTACACCACCAATTTTTGGAGATTGGGATGGAAGTGGAACAGTCCGAGCAATGTTAATTGATACAGGTTCAGTGGATGGAAGCGACTCAACTTTTACTGGAAGCATATCTGTATATGGGCTTTCAGCATCGGGTATTCAAAGCACTGCAATTCAAACATTAGAGCCAATTACTGCTCCTAGAAATATGATAATGATTGATTTCGATTCAGATGGTATTCCTGAGCATATTGTTGAAGGTGGTGAAGCAACAAGATCTCTATTTGTTGCAGGATGGCATACTATGGAGATGGATTTAGATGCAGATGGAACTGCAGAAGCAGATGTTAGCGGATATTCTGGAAATGGAAGTCAAGGAGTTGATTCTATCGAATGGTTTGATTCAATGGGAGTTCTTGGACAAAAGGTTCAGAGTGAACTACAAGGATCAACACAACTGACAGATCTTTTTGGAACAGAGTTCTCAATCATTCAACCCTACGCGAGAGTGAGTGGTGAAGGAGATCTTATTGCTTCAGATTTAGATGTTAGATACTCAATTACATTAACAGTAGATTTCAATCCAGTATACGGAAATCTTAGTTCTTCCATCAATCGAGAAATGGTGCCTGGATCTGGTCCTTTTACCGTCTCAATGCAATTTAATTCTACGCAAAATGGAACTATACTTCTCCAAGGTCTTCTTCTAAATCATGTACCCGGTGCAAGTAATCTCAACCTCCCAACTCAACCAATTCTTATCGAGGAAACAGTTCCTTCAGAATTCGCATCGAATCTAACTTCTCCATTTGTTGCATTCCAGTGGAATGCTACTTCATCACATAACCTCTCTACTTTCCTAGAATATGAAATATTTAGAACAGGACCTGGAGAGAATCTCAACCTACTAAATCCTTATTCGATTAGTTTGGAATCTATGTTTATTGATGAAGGACTTTCTGTAGGAATTTATGATTATTATGTTCGAGCATCTCACGAAAATGGGATTCAGTCGAATCTTTCAGATGAGTTGAGTATTACCATCGATCCTCCACCTCCAGACACAACTCCTCCATTAGGTCCTACTAATGTTTCAGTATCTGACGTACCTTCAGATGAAGGTGGACAATTATTGGTTAATTGGACAGATAGTATTTCGATAGACACACATCATCATCTTGTGTTTGTTGATACTCTTCCTTTCTCCAATGTCTCTACCCGTAACCCGGTTGCAAATCTTTCAGCAGGTAATTCTTCAATTGTAGTCACAAATACTTCAGATCGTTTGGATAATACCGGAGCAGTAGCAGATGTAGGTTCCTCAATAATTGACAATACTGATCTATATGTTGCAGTAGTAGCAGTAGATTTAGTGGGTAATTTTGAATCTACAGTTGTAACTGTTGGTCCCGTTCGTACATTCAATGATACATCCATTGTAACTTCTCTATCTCTTTCTGTTGTAACACCCTCCACTCTAAATGTATCTGGTTCATCCTTGCCGGCTGCTGGGAGAAGCGATTCTGTTCTTATTGATGTTACATTGAGTATGGACGGTTCTCCTGCATCAGGAGAGACTGTTAATTTGTTAATGTCGGATGGCGCAATTCAGATATCTATTGATGGAACTACCAACTCCCAAGGTAAAGCTACCTTTGTTAATGGAAACTGGGGGAATTTATTGGACACTGATGGTAGATTGTTGGGTGAGGTTCAGTTAACTTCTACATTTTTCGAAAGAACTGAATCATCTGGTGGACAAACAATTCTTGGAAGTAATGCCACTGCGTCTATGGTTAGCACTGCATCCTCTACAGTTTCTGCAGTTCAATCATCTATGCAATTAGATTCTGATGATGTTGCATTAGTCCGTCTCCAAGTAAGTACTGACGCCAATGATATTTCATTGATTGAAGGACTTCCTTTCTTGTGGACATTAGGAAATGCAACAAATGGAGTATCTTCTTCCGATGGAACTTCAACTGTACAAGCAAATGGCTTCTTAGAAAAGAGTGTAGATTATCCAGGTGGTGGTGAGATTGTATTTGATTATGATAGCCAAAGCGCCCCATTCTGGATGTTTATGTCTCCTTCATCAATTACAATAGATCTCCTTCCATTCCCAGAAGAGAACAATAACGGAGGAGAACAGAATTCAGGAAATGATGTAACAAACCCAATTCCTGATCCCGAATTGATTTCGTTGAGCATCGATTGCGGAGAAACTCAATGGTCTATTCCTGACAATTCATCTAAGTGGTTAGCAGATGAAAATATACGATCTTGCTCAATCATTAATTCGAATGAAGTAACTGTGTTCGTAGAGATGGATTTAGATCTAAGTGTGCAAGGAGTTGAGATTGATGGAGATTTAGGATCTTCATTTAGCTTGTTTTCAAATGAAACTCGCTCACTGACATTAACTGTAAGAGATTCCGATTCTTTACGTGACGGTACAATTGAACTTTCGTTTGAAATTACGGCACCCGATTATATTCAAAATACATCCGAGATATCTTTGAATTTTTCATTCACTTCTGACGAAGTCCAAGCGCCCTCCTCTAATTCTAATGATGTAGCATCATCTTCAGATAATTCAATGATTATTGTAGGTGCAATTTCTGCAGGCGTATTACTTGCTTTGGTAATAGGTGTAATTCTTCTTCGACGTTCTGGCGATGAAGAAGATGAAGAAGACGAAGAAGATGATTCGGACGGGAAAATGGGTTCTATTCCATTAGCTGTTTCGGGTGATGCCAGTCAAACTGGTTTTGATTCCGATATTCCAAAAGGTGTACCATTAGATGAACTTATGAAACAAGGCAAGCGTCCAGCACCAGTTTCAATGAAAGGACGTAGAAAATCAACTGATAAGCAAGAAGAGGAGCCTGAAGTTGAGGAAGAAGAGGAGCCTGAAGTTGAGGAAGAAGAGAAGCCTGAAGTTGAGGAAGAAGAGGAGCCTGAAGTTGAGGAAGAAGAGAAGCTTGAAGTTGAGGAAGAAGACTATACTAAATCCGAAGACTATCATGTGGATGATGATGGCACTGAATGGTGGAAAGACGAACTAGAGGTTTGGTGGTGGCGAGGTCCCGATGATGAAGAATGGTCAGAATATTCAGATTAATTTCTAAGAGGGTTCAAAATATCCAGTATTGAGGGAGAGTCAATGGGTCTGCCACGTCCGTTTGAATTGGCCTTACACCAAGGCACTAGAACAGACCGTCTGGGAGGCACTGCAATTTGTGGTTTCAACTCTAAAGGTGCTGTTGGAGCGATTGCTGTAGATCGAATCATCAAAGCATTTGACCTCGAGCAATTAGGTTCAGTATTGAGTGATTCATTTCCTGCCATGGCTTTAGTCAGAGGAAGACGTCCACAACATCCAGTTCGTATTTATCAGGGAGAGGAAATTGGTGCCTTTGTTAGCGATATTCCTTTTCCTGAAGAGTACAATCTAGCTTTTGGTGAAACAGTGTTAAAATGGTTTCAAGATGGCGGCTTTAATCGTTTAATTGTCGTTGATGGATTGGTATTACCCAGTTTCGGTGAGGAAGAACGTGATCGATTATTTGGTGTATCATCTACTGATGCCGGTAGAGATGCCCTTGACAATTTAGGAATCGAATGTGTTGAACATGGAGTAGTTCCGGGAATAACTGGATATTTACTTGCAGAAGCAGACCGTCTTGGAATCGAAGTCATTGCGTTGATTCCTCCTGTAAATCCAATGTTTCCAGATGCTCGAGCAGCAGTTTTAGCACTTGAAGCAATATCAGATTTAATTCAGAAAGACATACCTCTTACCGAACTTGCACAAAAAGCAGTTGAAATTGAGGAAAGGGTTAGAGAAGTATTTTCATCATTACCTACTGCTCTTCCTGAGCCAAAATCTTCAGAGGATGATGAGGATGATCCAATGATTTTGTAATTATTTTGTGCGAAATTTTGAGGGATTAATGTGAATGAAATCAAAGTAATTCAAAGTGACCCCGGAAAGGAAATCATCGTTCGAGTGATGCATGCTCGATTAGATGAAGATGCATGGATAGGACTCTTCAAGGCTGGCTCAGGAGACAATGAACAT
>PAOK01000036.1 GCA_002708015.1 Methanobacteriota archaeon | reverse complement strand
CAAGTTTCTTTTGGTGCTGATACTCTAAGTAATCTGCTTTACATGGGTGATTATCTGGTCGATTTCACCTTCTGAAATTTGAATTCTATATGGGGCCAGAATAACACGGACCTGAGCAGGAGAGTCGGGGCGTATCTCGGCCATTTTTGAGCGAAGAAGGCTATTTTCGGAAATGCATTCTACATCAGAAAGCGCTTCAAATAATTGAGAGAAAATGTCAGAATTAGAAGGCCTGCTTCCTCGATTATCACTTGCAGCCCATTCTGCATGTTCCATGGCCTTCTGTTGCTCTTGAGATTGCTCTTCACGAGCATCATTAGCTTTCTGTAGAAGATCACGAACTGTTGAAAAATCGACGTACTTCTTTTCTGACATAATATCACTCCGCTGGACGTAGGTGCTCTGGACGCGCAATCACTGTCTTCTTCTTGTTCTTATCAGAGAAAGAAACAACATACGCACGACCCTGTTTTGATTCAATAGTACCTGTCATACCTTGAAATCGACGATGAGGCATACCTTTCTGTTGACCTCCATCTAAAACAATAGAAACTAGGTCGCCTTCAGAATAATTATGCATTATTCGTGCGATATTTACACGACCACGTTCACTTTTTGAACGCTTTAGAATACTACGGGTACCTTGTCTAGTGCCGTGTGTTCTACGCATAACTATGCCTCCTTGGGGTTCGGTCCACCTACGCTTCACTATTAAGTTCGTCGCAGCAGTAAATGGAGCCTCATCCTAAATTACTCTGCATGAATTTCAATAACATCCAACCAAAGTACAGAACATTGTGCTCCAATAACTTCGGCAACTGAAGGTGTTGTCCGACCTTCATCAGAATGTACCATCTCCTTAACGTATGTTCCTGATTGACACCTTACATCGAATTGAATCTCATTATCTTCTATCAAAACATTTTCAACAGAAATAATCTGTCTTTTTCTCACTAAGTCTGATCTTCGATGCGCAACACGTTTAGGAGTTCTCTGTTCAAGCATTACACCTGCTAGATCAAGAATCTGAGTTTCAGAATCTTCAGGGACTTCTCCGTCGACTTCAAATCTAATCCTGTACGATTTTTCGGCCTTTGTTTCTTTAATTCGGGCCACCTCTGAACGATTGGATAGTCTCAATGAATCAATCTCAATTTTTTCTATCCCTTGTTTGTTAATTTGTTCGACAATATCTTCGAGATTGATTGTACGAATCTTGGGTTTTTTTACTTCAACAACAAATGGTCTACCTCTACCTAAACAACGAACATCAATATCTTCTCTACCCATCCCGTGAAAACTAGTATCGTCTGCAAGTAATGCTTTACGAATAGGCTCACCAACTAAATCTTGAACTGAATTTGGATATTGTAATCCAGTTCCTCCACAAGACTCGCAACCACCTTCACGTCCCTTACAAGACCTGCAGGGCCAACGTGTTTGAGGTACATCTTTGGCTAATTTTCTATAACGACCATAATAGAAAACAGGGCGTATTTCTGCCTTAACGCGTAATGTGAGAGAGTCAACCAGGATCATCACATCGGGTAATTCCTTTACCAGTTCTATGTCCTCTAATTTTTCCTTAAGAGCCGCTTCTACTGCAGCTGCAAATGAAGATTTGAGAGGTTGGGCGCCTCTAGCTCCAAATTTCTTACGAAGAGCATCTTCTTCTTCTATGAGTTCTTTACTGATATGGTATCCCATTTGAATTGTTGAAAATTCAACATCTCCAATCTCTCTTAAAATCCTAATTACTATGTTATCTACATCTTCAAATAAATCCTCACAAAATGGACAATAAGTTTCCTCAGTCTCTGCTATTGATGGATCTTGAGAAACTGCTTCTGCTCTGATTCTAGCACCATGATCAAATGGGGATACACCATCTGTATTCAATCGACCTCCAATTCGAGAAAGACAGTAATTGCAACAACCTAAACGAATTACGTGACGAATTCCTTTCGGAGCAGGACAAGGAGGAGCATCTAAGTCTCTTAATGATGGAACCTCATCATCATACATGTCTTCATCTTCAACAATCTCATCTTCCTCTTCATCCGATTCAACGGGCACTAAATCGTCCCAAGGGTCAACTGCACCGCCATAACCGGCAGTAGCATATGACATCCATTCATCTTGATCTTCTTCGACCATTTTATCCCTCCCTGGGGGGAAAAACCCTCACCATGGATTAATCTAAGGGAAAGGGAGCACAGTTTTGAGGATTGTTATCTAATTATCAAGCATTCCAGTAGCAATGGCAGTTAGATGAGTGAACGACCAAAGGCCACTAGAACACCCGCTCGTCCAAACAAAACGGACTGCATATCGACCGACTGGTTCAGCTTTTGGCATTTCAACTCTCAATCTTTTCACATCTTCTTGAATTGCTAGGCGTCGATGAGGATCTTCCCATCTTGGACGACAATTCGCGCAGGGACAAAATGTTCGTAGAACGTGATAAGGAACTTCATGAACATCATTATCCTGAAAAGTGAGAACAATGGATTCGTCCTTTCTCTCAATTTGTCTCAGAACATCTGCCATTATCTCACTCCAAATATTACTCGGATTCCAACCCTTCGATAGTTGACTTATCAAAACTTGAAATTATTCTCAATGCGGCTGGGGTGAGAATTAGAGATGCAATCAACGAAAGGCCAATCATTAATGCACTAAACAATCCAAATGAACTGAAAAAGCCCATTGAAGATCGAGAGATTACAATAAAACCTGTAATATCGCTGAGGGCGGATCCTACTAACGCTACTCCACTAGCTGCACCCACTACTGAAAGGGCAGGAAGAACATCAAGACCACGGGAACGTTCTTCTCGGAATCGTTCTACTACATGGATGACATAATCAATTCCCACTCCCAAAGAAATTGCAGCGATTGCAACAGTTACCATATTCAATCCGTAACCTAAGGCAGCAATCGTCCCATAAAGCCAAACTACTACAATTAATATCGGAAATGTGGTGATTGCTGCAAGACTAAGAGCACCTTCACCCCATTGTAACATTAGGTAGAACATTATCATGAAAGATAAGAGACCAATACCTACTCCATATGATGTGAAAAGGAGTAATCCAACGAAAGAGCTTGCTAGAATGGCTCGTGATTCGTATCCTTGACGTCGTAGTGATTTCAATTGTTCTCTATCTGCTCTAAAGCCCCACCATAATATAACCACACAGAAAAGAACTCCTAACGACAAAGAACCTTGTAACTCAGATTGCATTCGCGATGCTTGGATATATCTTGTAATTGGAGAGCCTGTCTCTATTGTCCAAGTTACAGGATAACTTTCATTTGCAGAAGATCTATCACTTCTCTCAGAAAGTTCAGTGTACGATAAATTCTGGAAAGGTGACATATCAATCTTCAATTCTTCTATAGCAAGTTCGACTTTTTCGAATTGTTCCGGTTGACGGAGGCCGAATCTCATTACCATTCGATCAAAGGTTGCATTTTCTCCTTCTTGAGTTAACCAGGGACTTTCAGGATCCAACGGAGATGCAGGTTGAATGAAATTGGAAATGATACTAGACGGTATCATTGGATATCCCCCACTTTCTGGAATTCCATACAAGAACATATGTCCAAAGAAATAAGTGATACAACCTCTTTTATCAAAGTCAATAAATAGAGCCGCGTTGCCTCTATACGGGCAGTTAACACCATTTTCAGGAAGACTTGAATTCCATCCAGTTTCTTCGAAAGGACTACTATTGTACCATAATGCAAACTGAGCATATTCTAGAAGTTCATCGATCGCAATAAGTTCAACATCGCCTGAAGGATCCCTAGCAAATCTATCAGGATCATTCTCTCCAGGTTGATTCATATTAAATCTCAATTGCCTAACTGCAAATACAACATCAGGGTGAGACACGTCGCCTTCAACAAGTATTTCTGCAGGCTCACCTTCCTCTGCAAACCGTTCATTCACTAGGAATACACCAGCAGCAAAATCAGATTCATCATCAAGGAAATCTTCAACTTTGAAATCACCCTTTAAGCCTAACATCGCAGGTGTGGCAATCGAAGTTAGAAGAAGCATCAACAGTGCAATTAACGGAGCCCAAGCTCCTGAAAATCTAGCTGTTGAGGCTAGCCATGAGGTAGGTACCAATCTGACTAGGCCTTCAGGCTCTTCCTCTAGTTTTCCTTTTCCTTCTAACCATTTATCGACATCATAACGAAGAAGAGGAACCCATAAACCTGTCAAAATAAATGCTGAAAGAACCCCAAGACCTGCCTCTATTCCAAATGAACGTAATGCAGGAATATCCGAAAATAAATTCGCCATAAATGCACCAATAGTTGTAAATGAAGTAAGCATAATTGCCCGTCCAACCTTTGAAATCGCTATGTAAGCAGAAGTTTCTGTGCTTTTTCCTGCACGTCTTTCTTCCTTGTATCTGTGCAACGCATGAAGACTATCATCGATACCAAGAGCAAGAATCAATATTGGAAGAAGATTAGAGAACTGTGATCTTTGAATTATTTCTACTCCTGCCCAATCTCCAAGAATTAATCCCCATCCAATTGATCCCTGCATCCACGTAAGACTCAATATCAATCCGCTACCTACTATCACAACATCAGTCCACCGACGAAGACTAATCCATAGAAGAACTGTGATCGCAGCACCCATCATGGCAATTAACCAAACACTGGAAAGAATTTCTCGATTGACCTCAACATTTGGAGATTCTCCTATTAGTAATGTATTCGTTAGACTGTCTTCTTCACTAATTTCATCTTCTAAAGCTAGAAATAGCCACTCAGTAGAGCATGCACTTCCTCCTAAACTAACTTGTAATTTGCAGGATTCTGAATCTAAATCAGGCGGATCTGAATCAAATGAGAGCCCGTTCGCAGAATATCCCCATTCTAACTCTGCGTCCCCCCATGCAAATGTCCAACCATCCTCTAGCATTGCCTCTCGATCAAATTGAACCAACATCCAAGCTGAACTCGCAGACCAACGTCCTGGTTTCCATTCGGCTCCTTCCCATGAGTCTCCTTGAAGTAAACCATTCACTGGACCTATTACTTGAGATTCAGGATCAGGAAGAAATGCTCTGTCATTTGATAGCCATCTAAGAAATGCACCGTTGCTATTGTTAGCCATTCTGTGCGCTGCAAGATCAATGTGATCTTGTGTGACATTTGGATCATCAAATTCTAAACATTCTAAATTCCCACAATCATGCCAGTTCGTTTCAGGAGGGATATCTACAATGAAAATTCCTTGAGGTTCTTTACTCGGCTTGGTCAATAACGTTTCATTTTTCATGAAAGACCGGAAATTATCAGGAAGGGACAGTACCCCGTCTACAGGTGTACCAGTAATTTCAGAGACCAGCGGTCCTAAATTTTCTGCAATTTCATGATTCTTGACCCTATCTGCCTTTCTATCTAATTCTTGTAAAACAGATAGATTTAAAATTCCTCCAGCCGGTTCTTCGATACCAGAAAATAACCCAGAATATGGCTGAATC
Source organism: Methanobacteriota archaeon (assembly GCA_002708015.1). Taxonomy (GTDB): domain Archaea; phylum Thermoplasmatota; class Poseidoniia; order Poseidoniales; family Thalassarchaeaceae; genus MGIIb-N2. Next base: position 53,682 of record PAOK01000036.1, on the reverse strand, counting down.
TCATCCCAGCCAACTGGTCCAGGTTCATCGATTAAACTAACGTCTCGAACAGAATATATGTAACCAACCATTATTCCATTTCCAGTGAAATCCTGTTGTATTACCCTAGCAGCAGTTAATTCAGGTGATTCAAGGTCGTATGATTCGATGTCTGCAGGTGTCAGACTAATCGGCAATCCAGGAATCATCAATAATGTCATTAAAAGAACAACAAGGTGAGTAATTTTCCTCTTTTCAAAGAGTAAATTCGCAACTCTATCGAATCCACCCATGTACTTCTGTCCATACTAGTCTTGATGAAGATTCGTTCTTAGCCTAATTACAAACCCATGTCTCTTAACCGTTGAAGGGCCTCATACATTTCATCTGAAAGAGGACCTGGTTCTTCTAAGATTAATTCGATATCAAATGGGGCTCCACCTATTCCTTCTCTAGGAATACGGCGGCGATCACCAGGGAGAGAGCCAGCATCTATTGAAAGACGGATTTTCCGTCCAGTAGGAGTAGTTAATTTTACTTCACCACCTAATAGTAGAGTTGTATATGGAACTGCAACCGTCTGAATTAATCGATTAGATTCCCAACGACGATCTTCTCCAGGATCTATTCTGACTATTAGAGTCAAATCTCCTGGAAGTCCTGTTGGATGTTCATTTCCCATTTTTCTTAATCTTAATTTGTGTCCTTGTTCTACACCCTTAGGAATATTAACAGTAACTGTACTCTCTCTCCTTTGTACGCCGCGTCCTGCACAAACAGGGCAACTTAGACCACTATTCGAAGAACGTCCTTCGCATCTTTTACATCGTCTTAATCTACTCAATACAAAGGGAATTTTACCTCCTTTCTCAGCAATTTCGGTATCAATATCAATTCCTAATTCAATGTCAATTCCCTTAGGTTGACTTGATTGATTGGTCGAAGAAAACTGTGTATTACCCATCATCTGTCGAAGGATATCTTCCATNCCCATTCCTCCAGAACCAAAACCCATTCCTCTGAATCGTTGTTGTTCATCGTATTGCTGTCTTTTNTCNGGNGTNCCAATTTCATCAAATGNNGCTTGAATTGACTTGAANCGATCTTCTGANGCAGAATCTCCNGGGTTTCTGTCTGGATGATGTTGCCTNGCTAAACGACGATAGGCTCGTTTGATTTCAGCATCNGATGCACTGTTATCAATTCCTAAGACACGGTATGGGTCCATGTCAGACATAGTATCCNCTATGCTTGATATGTTTTGAACCCGGTCATTAACCCCAAGGATAAAGGTCATTCTCAATCTAGGGTCATTTATGCAAGAGCATATCGAATTCAACCCGTCTTATACACTACTAACCTTAGCTTGTAATGGAGGAGAAGCAGTAAATGTCGAACCTGGAGCAATGGTTTCCATGTCTGGAATGACTATGCAAACCGGAATGAGTGGCGGTGGAGGATTTGGTGGTTTCCTCAAGAGTATGGCAAAGTCAGCNCTTGGNGGCGAGTCTTTCTTCCTCAACACATATACTGCTGGACCACAAGGTGGATGGATTAGCCTAGCTCCTGGAGTTTCAGGAGATATTCAACATACAGATATTCAACCTGGAAGACAAATTTTTATNCAAAGTGGATCATATCTTGCTTCNACTACTAATGTAAAGACNGATACTAAGTTCCAAGGAGCTAAAGGATTCTTTTCTGGAGAATCTCTCTTCTTCATACGTGGCTTTACTGAAGACGGGCAATCTGGTAGAATTTGGTTCAATTCATTTGGAGCAATGAAAGAAATCCCAATTCAGCCAGGCCAAGTAATCACCGTAGATACAGGACACGTTGTTGCTTTCGANGATACTGTNTCATANGAAATTGGTAAAGTTGGAGGGATGAAATCATTCATGTTTGGNGGNGAAGGAGTTGTAATGCATTTCTCAGGACAAGGNCGTGTATGGATTCAAACTCGAAATCTTGCAAGTTTAGCNTCAAATTTGATTCCTTTCTGGCCTCAANNNGGATAANGATTAGATTTTCTTTTAGANAAACCACAAAATCAAGTTCTATGGGCATGTAGGATTAACATGGAACCGAGGAGGATAACCTCCACTCGACTAATCGATGAGGAAGGAGTAGTCCATCATGGTGACATTTTNCTTCATTCTGATGGATCATGGTCTACTAGTAATGGCGATGAAGATGTATTGGAAACCATAGATGGAACAAATCGAGTAATTACNCGTTCATTCCAAAATTGGCATACACACCTTCCTATGATGCTAAACCGAAGTATGGGTGAAGGTTTACCATTAATGGAGTGGTTACAACAATCTATTTTCCCTACCGAAAAGCATGTTACTAGAGANCTAATTGAAATCGGTACAAAAGCTGCAGTAGCCGAATTAATTGCAACGGGAACAACATTTGCCTGTGATATGTATCATCATCCTGATTCAATCGCTCCAGTGTTAGTTGATTCTGGTATTCGTGGAATTATTTGTGGCCCTACCACTAGTTGGCCTCCTTCAGATACCGATGAAAATAGCTTGGATGTTCTAAAAAAATTAGAGGGGTTGCTAAGATCTGGTCCATTGGATAATGGTAGAGTAGAGTATGGGATTGCAGCACATTCTGTTTACACTTGTTCAGAAGAAACATTACTTCGAGCATCTGATTTAGGTAAAAAATACGATGCGTATGTACANATCCACACCAGCGAAACGAGAACTGAAGTGTCAGACTGTTATGCAATCCACGGAATGTACCCGATTGAATATCTAGATTCACTNGATTTCCTCACAGATTCTACTGTTTGCGCACATTGTGGATGGGTTACAAAAAAAGAAATGAGAATTCTTGCTGAAAAGGAATGTCATGCAGTTCATTGTCCAACCAGTAATCAAAAATTAGCTTGCGGTGGAACCATGTCCTATCCAGCAATGACTGAAGCTAAAGTTGATGTTAGATTGGGNACTGATGGTGCTGCAAGCAATAACTCATTGGATATGAGATCGGAAGCAAAAACTGCTAGNTTAATTCAACGTCACGATCATTGGGATGCTACAATTCTAAATCCAATTGAAACTTGGTCTCTAGCTACTAAAGGAAGNAAAGACTGGGTAACATGGGATATTGACGATGTCAGATTACGTCCTTTAGGAACAAACGATAGAAGATTACTCGCAAATCTGATTTACAGTGGAGGAACTTGTCTTGACGTATTTGTTGAAGGTAAAGCACTAAGACGAGACGGGAAAACCATTAGTTTAGATGAAAAAATAGTTTTCAATGANCTAGAAACTGCGGCAAGAGAATATTATTCACAGATATGATGAAATNCAGTANCATGTTTTTAGTATCTTAACCATGACATNGGTTTATGTCAGAAGGGTATGCAGACAGTGGACATATTGTTTCAGTTGAGTTTGATCCTAAGGTCAAAGTGTATTGGTGGTTAGGAGCAATGTTAGTTCAAGCATCAACAGTGATTGGATTATTTGTGNTTCCTTTTTGGCTAATTTTAGGCCTTCCAGTTCATCAGAAACAATTCGAAGGGTTGTCTTGTTCGCTAACAGATCGTTCACTGAACATTCGTACAGGATGGTTATTCAAGAAACAACAAAACATTCCGTTAGACAAACTAACTGATGTTTCCATCCATGAAGGCCCTATTTTGAATGCTTTCGGAGTGGTTCGCATGCATTTTGAAACTGCAGGATCAGCTCCGTTTATTCTCACTGGCGTGAAAGGTGGTCCAGAATTCAGAGATCTTGTTCTCAAACAACGAGATTCTCTTTCTTCACAGCCTGCAATGGCTGTTCAAAATTCTCAAGCAGATGATGTACTCATTGAAATTCGAGATTTGTTGAAAGATATTCGTGCAAATATGTCAAGCCAAGAATGAATAAAATTTTGATCCTGATTGTTTGAAAAGAAAAACAGCCATTCATATGCGATTGTTGTTCATNTAATGTTACAATGCAGTGTAATATCGATGCAGTTGGGAAGGCTGTAAGACTGAAACTTGGAATCTTAGCAGTAACTGTTGGGGGGCTAATTTCAATAGGTTTCTTGATATTTGATTTCAATTTTGGAATAGAATGGATTGTTCCACTAGGATTGATTGGTGGTGGAGCATTCTCTATGTTTGAAGGATGGGCCGGTTGGTGCGTAGTTAGAGCGATAGGAATCAAAACTCCACACTAACGACTCATTCAGATTCATCAGGTGTAGCCCTTCGGATACGACGAGCGGGAATTCCACCCCAAATTTCACCTGGAGGTACAACAGTAAATTTGGGTAAGACAGCCCTTGAAGCGATTACTGCTCTATCTCCTATTACACAACCTGGAGCAATGAATGCTCCAGAACCAATAACACAGTTAGATCCAATAATCACCTTTGAAAGATGAATTCCATCTTTTTCAAAAAGGTGACCATTGATTGCCGCGCCCCCTCCAATCACTGTTTTACTGCCTACTTCAATCATATACGCATCATTGATATTAGGAGAATTAAGCTGTGCTCCTTTTCGAATTTTCATTCCCATCATTGAATAGTATATATTTCCAACAAAAGAAGGAACCATCCATTGTAACGAAGGTAAAGCCAACCGATGAAATAGCGACATAAAGGCCCATCTGATAGTCAACCAACTTTGTGTTGGTGCTTGAGCTGATGAAGTTCGAGGTCTCAAAATTAATCCAAAAAATCCGAGAATTAATAGATCAACTATACACCATGCNAGAAGCCCTATTCCAATTGCTGCTCCTTGGGCAAAAAGTCGAGTTAAAGGATCTGAAATATTGCTCACTTCTTGGAACATCCAAATTCCTGGAATGGCAGAAAGGCCCCAAATTAAGAAACCAAAAGGCAATACTAAGATAGACAAAAACATTTGAACAAAACCAAAGAATTTCATTGGTTTTGCCATTTAATCACTTCATCATTTCACCGATCTGAGAATACAGATTCTCGTCCTTTTNTTCCGAATTTGATTCAGNAACTTCTTTGCCTTGCGCTGCTGCTCTATTTCTAGCATCTTCTTCATTTGCTACTCTGATACCCTCTTCAAGATCAATTCGTGAAGCCAAGATTGTTCCAGCTAAAATTACAATAGTAATTGTCATTATTGCTACACGGCTATCAAAAGTAGAACTGGCAATTCCATAAAGGAACGTTCCAATCATTGCAGCAGACTTTCCTAAGAAACCAAAGAAACCAAAGAATTCTGAGGTCCTAGTCTCAGGAATCAACATAGAGAACATTGAACGGGCTTGAGCTCCGGCAGAACCCATTACCATACCAACTAGACAACCTAGAATAATCCACTGAAGTGAAACTGTGATACCAAATGGTTCCCATACATTATCTCGCATAAATTCAGCCCAACCATCTACCATTCCACCCTGGTCGACAATGGTAGGATGGCGATCTCCAACCTCTGAAGAAATTGAGTCAGGTCCTATGATAATTATGGCAAAACGATGATCTGATACATTATCAAAAGCAGAAATCAAAGATGATGCATCTTCTGGAGTGATAGTTTCAACTTCACTCACNGAAACAGATGCTTCATCGACAAATAACGATGCTGCAAAAATCCCAGCAAAAACAAGAAGAATCGCAANAAGTGCAGTTAGTGGCCCCAGATTCATCTTTTGAAGATACATAATTGCGCTACCAAGAAGAACAAATGATACAAGAATTACTAGCAAAACAAGGATGCCAGAAGATATGCCTAGATCACTGGTATTCGTTGAAGAAGATTCAGAATCACCCTGATCAGGGAAATAAGCTTGGAAAGCATCTCTAAATTCTGCATCTCCTGCTGAACTCTCTCCAACCCATCCATCATATCCTCTATNNTACAAGGTATTCATTTCATACAATCCNGATGATTCATTGTAAGTGAACGTGAAATCATATCGAGAGGATTCTCCCTCTGCATCATCAGGTAATCCATTNTTATCTGAATCGGTAGTTGGATCTAATTCCAAGGGAGCAAAAGCAGCTGCAGCAATAGCAACAAAACAGTAGATTATGAGTGCAAGCATTAATGCAAATTTNGTTCCCTTGATGTTTGCTANTTTCCCAAAAACTGCCGTCATTGGAATTGCAATCACATTGACTGTAAGAAGTAACATAATGTTCATACTGGTATCCAGTCTGAGAACTGATTCACCAAAAGCACTAGCCATACTAGCGATTGTATTTACTCCATCATAGAACAAAAGATAAGCAACTAAAAAGAGAGCTAGTACCTTAAATTTCTTGATTTCTCTTGCTGTTTGAAAAACTTGACCGTATGCAAGTTTAACTGCAGGCCTAAAACCGTCCCATTCCATTGTGGTTTCAATTTCTGGTTCCGGAGTCCACTTGAACATTAAAGCTCCAAAACCCCACCACCAAAGGGAAGATGTAACGAAAATAACTGCTAACTTGAAATTTGTATCCCAATTAAAGGGGCCGAGTAGTAAAACAAGATGGAACATTAGAAGTAGAGAACCACCTGCAAATCCATAGACGTAACCATATGTAGAAACATGATCTTGCATTTCTTTTCCTCCAAGATATGGCATAAATGAATAATAAATTACATTTCCACCAGTAAATCCGACTGTGCCTATTGTGTATGTNAGTGCTAAGAAAATATAGCCAGAAGATCCGAAATAAGGTGCTGCTCCCATTATTGCTGTAAACAAAACACCAGCAGCTGTATACCACTTCAGTAATTTCTTCTTTATCGGCATCTTATCAGCAATAACACCAAGAGCTGGAGCAGTCAAAACAACAAATATCATTGAAAATGTTAGAACATATGCATAAAATGCGTCACCAGACTGAGTTCCAGTTGCTAGATTATACAAACTAGCCATTACTTGAGGAGCAATTACAGTCATTACTGTCAACGCATATGCTTGATTTGCCCAGTCATACCAATACCATCCTTGGATTCCNTTCCTTTCTTCTGGAGACATGGAATCTAACAATGCCCCAACATCTACTTTTTCAGTACGATCAGACACTACAGAGGTATCGGTCATGTACTCGTACAGGGTCTCTACGTACTTGAAGATAGGACCGGAATAACAGGGCATTATTACCCAAAATACCTATTTTCATCGACTCGTCGGGTAATTGTGACTAAGGGTATGTTGGGCTCTGAAGAACGGGCTGTGAAGGTCCACCATTTGGTCAAAGCACCAGAAAATTCCCCCGAATCGATTAGATTTAGAGAATCATGGGATGCAAAGAAACCTGCGACTGTCTACAAGACTCCTGAAAGACTTCCAGATGGAACTCCATGTACTGCAGCAACTGTTATTTTGAGAACTAAAGGCTGTGAATGGTGGTGGAAAAGTGGATGTACTTTTTGTGGATATTTCAATGATGTAAGAGATGATGTAACAAGTGATGATTTACATGCTCAATGGGAAGAAGCAAAAAAAAGAACAAATAATTTTGAAGAATGTTCGATGGTAAAAGTATACACTTCAGGAACTTTTTTTGAGGACAAAGAAAATCCTCCAGATTGGCAAGAAACTGTTCTCAAAGAAACTTATGAAAATGGTCTTCACTTGGTTATTGAAGCTCAAGCACATCTCTGTAAAGAAGAGAAAATACGATGGGTTGCAGAACGCCATCCTGGCTGTACTGTAGCTATTGGACTTGAAGCATATGATGATGCAGTTTTGAGATTCAATTGTAACAAGGGATTCAATACAAAACAATGGCATCAAGCAGTAGATATTCTTAGAGAAAATGGACTTAGGGTGAAAAGTTATCTATTATTCAAACCTCCATTTATGTCCGAAGGAGATGCCGTCGAACAAACCTCATCTTGGATTCGAGCCGTAGCCCCTTTGTCTGATGAAATATCAATTAATCCAATGAATATACAGAAAAAAACCATTGTAGATCGCATTCATAGAGCAAGACAATATCGTCCACCTTGGCTTTGGAGTCTAGTAGAAATGATCAAAAATGTTCATGAGGATGTACGACCNGTNTCCGCAGAGAATGCNACAGATGGATGTAGAATCATAGTTCATCCAACAGCAGCTGGAATGATTAGAGGATCTCATAATTGTGGAGAATGTGATCAAGAGGTTGCTGCTGCCATTGAAAGATATAGTGTATCAGCTGATATTCGTGAATTTGATGGAATTGATTGTTATTGTAAAGAAATATGGGAAAACGAAATTCGATTAGACAGATCTTTACCATTACCGTTAGGAATTGGTCGAGATAGAAGAGTATCAATGGACAAGGTTCTTCGTGCACCATGATTGGTATTGGTACGTTGTTTTACACTCAACATTCGCCCAACGCTTAAGGGCGGCAGAACATTGGAANGAACACCCAACACCGTAAAGTGANGGAGGTTGANNGTTTATGGAAGAAGATAGTGGATTTGGGCTGTTGGATTACATGCGTTCCGATGAGGAACCAGAATTGAGNAGAATGGCAANNGCAATGGGATTTATCATTCTNTTAATTTTCCTAGTNTTGTATGACGTATTATACCCNGGTCATGGGTTCCCNGTACTAAGNGACGTGATACCACTTCTTTCTGGAGTAATGGATAGTACCATCTGGTTCTTCATATTAGGAATAATGATTGGATTCTTTTCACTTGTNGCTAGTGTTCTAGTAGGNGCNGTAAAGGAGTGATTATCATGGATACAATAATTCTCATGATGTTAATTTTCTGGGGCGCCTTGTTGGTCTTNNCTTGGAGATTACGNGCAGGTCTTGGTTTCCTAGGAGATGCAGTTGCAGGAATGACNGGTTTCATGCTTGGTAAGGCATTAGGTCCNGGAGCAACNATACTTGAAGGAAGATCNGGGACTGCTTCTGCATCTTGGATTAATCACGGAATTGTNTGGTTATTCATTGGCGCTAGTATTACTTTCNTTGATCTTTGGTTAGGTCATTCTCCTAATGCACTTTACAGTCTACAATCATGGAGTTGGGATTTAACNGGAAATGCTGCATTTACTCCTAGTATTATGGCTACCTTTGGAGGGATGATCATGCTATTAATCGGTTCTTCTTTACACATTATTCCAAGAATGGCAGATACGCCCCTGTCTAATGAAACAAATGCGGGATTAATGGCAATGGTTTTCACTGGAGGAATCCTNCTTTTCGTTATTGGAAGTCAGGTTCAGAATGATATAGGAAATATNATTGCTTTCGCAGGATATAACATTCCAGCATTAGCTGCATTAGCCATAATTGCAAATTTACTACTTACTATTAGAGAACAAACTACCAGTCTAGAAGCACCTCAATGGTTTATCATCATAGGATTAGTTGGATGGTTTGTTAGTTCTATAACATTCGTTCTCCTTGGTCCTGATGCAGCACCTCATACCCTNTGGATTAGCGAACAACTACACATTGGAATGTTCCTTTGTTTGATTTTTGGTGTTGTCTATTATGCAATTCCTTCAACAACAGGAATACCAATTCCTAGTCGTTCATTGGTCGCTCTTACACTTGTAGGAACAATCGTAACCGTNTCTCCTATGGGATATGATCCTGCCAGTCTAAGTTTCCTTGAACTAGCATGGCTTCCATTAGATCTTGGCGTAACAGCTGGTGCATCTTTCCCTCCTTGTGGANCTGAAACAAACTGCACTTCTTCTCTAGTAATTACAACGTTGATGGCACTTTCTATTCCTGTAATGTTCATGTTCTCAACAAATGTCCTCACAGCCATTAGACGTTCAGGCGCAATTTTTGAAGATACTGCTCTTACATTGATTGCTTTTGGTGCATTCATGTTACCNATTATGTCNATCACATCGCTATTCACTACTCTTGATGCAATGAGCGGTAGTAACGAATTATCTGCAGCTATTGGTTCAGTTCGTCTTGGAGCCGTTTGGGGAGCTATTATTCCACTCGCATTAGGTGGAGCGTTGGCAATAATTCCTGATGCTACAGGAAAAGATCTTGAAAGTCAATCATCTGGAATAAGAGCAATATGGATTTTTGGATTAGGTATTNTTGGGACTTTTATGGTTAGTATGATGTCAGACTTTGCAGAGATATCGTTTGCAGAAGCAGGACTTGAAGAAGGGTTTAGTTCTACAGCAGCAGAACTGAAACCAATTGCTTCAGTTNTATTCTATGGTGTTGTTCTTGGAGTTCTATTCTTAGCTCAGAATGTGGTAAGAGGAGCTCGTTCTGTTGATAATGAACCAGAATTTAGTATTCTTGGACCTTCAAGATATGTCATTTCTGGAAGTACAACTGTTAGAGATCTTCTAACNGCAGGAGTGACATTAGATACAGTCCTAACCACTGATGATGGAGTTGATGATTCAGTGGGGCCTACNGTACTCTCTGAAGAGGAGTAAACTACTCATGAGAATCGGCCTTGTTGGCAAACCTAATGTTGGTAAATCGACAACTTTCGCTGCATTAACAGAAACGGTTGTAGAGATTGCAAACTATCCATTTACCACGATAGATGCGAACATTGGAATCGCTTGGATCCCTCTAAGAACTCCTTGTGCTTGTTTTAATCTAGTCAAACGAATGGAAGAAAACGGTAGAATAATTGATTCAGATAGTGAACGAAAAGGTAGTATTTGCACACCTAGAACAGGATCATGTATAGAATTTCGAAGAATTGTTCCAATAACCTTAGTTGATGTTGCAGGGTTAGTTCCAGATGCACATCAGGGAAGAGGGCGTGGGAATCAATTCTTATCCGACCTTGCGAATTGTGATGCCTTAATTCAAGTTGTAGATGCTTCTGGAACCACTGATATTGAAGGAAATCCAATTGGAGAGGATGCTTGTAATCCTGAAGAAGAATATGATTTTTTACTCCATGAATTAGATGCTTGGATATCTGGAATTCTAAATGATTCTTGGGCACGGGGTGCAAGGAGAGCGCAAGCAGAAGGACAAATTGCATTAGTTCGTTATATCCATTCACAACTTAGTGGACTAGGAGCAAATGAGTCGATTGTCACTACAAGTCTGTCTTCATTCATTTCTGAAAACCCAGACTTAGATGTTCCTTGGACATGGAAAGAAGATGTGGTGAGTCAATTGGCTAGTAATTTACGTGAAAAATTGTTTCCAGTTTTCGTTGCTGCAAATAAAGCAGATCAAGCAGATCCTTCAAAGTGGATGGGCTTGAAACAACGTATTGAGGAAAGAGGTGGATTGATTGAAGCCACATCTGCAGAAACCGAACTTGGATTAAGAAGAGCAGCAAAAGCAGGTGCAATAGAATACCGACCAGGAGATAATGACTTCACAATTTCAGAATCTGCAGAATTGAATGACGCACAGAAAAAAGGACTTGATGCGTTATCTAAACGAATTGAAAACATGGGAGGAACTGGATTAATCTCTCTAATCTCATCTGTTGTTTTTGACAGATTAGATCGAATCGTAGCCTATCCTGTCCAAGATGAATCAAAGTGGATTGATGGAGATGGAAAAATTCTTCCTGATGCTCTCCTAATTCCTCAAGGTTCAACGGCAAAGGATCTTGCTTACGCTGTTCATACAGATCTCGGTGATGGATTCATCAGAGCTACCGATGCAAGAAGTGGAAGAGTAATAGGCGCAGACCATGAATTAGCGAATGATGATGTTGTGAAGATTCATGCAAAAACATGAATCATGCAGTTGTTGGATCTTCAATATCTACAACAGGTTCCATTGATACCTCAAAGATAGTAGCAGTCCAAGTAATATCATATGTTTGATCATCTGAAGCAACGAATAATCCTGTTAAATCATTCTGAACATCTGCTGATAATTCAACAATCCAATCTCCGCGTCCATCATCAGAATCCATCCATTGAGAACGAATATCAGATTCAGTGCCATCTGCTTCGTAATCCTGCCCATCATAACCATCGATTAAAATCCAAGTCATTGATGCAGCATTACCGTTTCCACAGTTTCCTCCATCCGTTTGATCTGCAAGTTCNCCACTAACTCCCGACACATCTGATGATGCATCTACTCCATTATTTTGTCCAGGNCCTACTGCTCCCTGATCTTGGCATTGTATTGTCATCGTTACTGANGCCAAATTTTTGTTATCTCCAATCATTTCCTCCGTAATTACAAACGTATCTTCATGCGTATCACCATCAGATAATGCATCTGTGGTTTCAGATTGTGTCAATGTTTCTTCAGTGAATGAAACAGTCCACTTTCCNGAAGGNCCTGATGAAGAAGATGCATCATCTAAGCCAACCAATCCTGGGACCATTGCAAAATAAATTGGAAAAAGGAACATGAAGAAGACTGAGACTCCTAACATAACTTGACTTCGACGATCTTGGAACGTCTCCGCTAGGTCCATGGTCNGTTATGATAGGTCCANGTTTTTCAATGTCCCGTTTGGTTTATTCCGATTCATGCCCACTAATTGGTGGCCAATTAACNATAATTTCCTCNGTTTTTTTCCATTTNCGATTCAAACCCCATCTTGATAATCTTCGTTTTGATCTACCATATTCGGGNAGCATATATCCAATACGACTTCGTTCCCAAAATGTCCAACGATTGGGNACTCTAGGTAAATCTGCAGACCAGGCACAAATGAAATCATTCCAAATGGATTCATCAATTGATTCAGGTAGAACCCATTCTGTTGTAGTGATCTCTCCTGCAGAACCAGGAGTATGAGACCATGCTTGCATTGCAGCACCTTCCAATGGACCATTATCAATTACTATCCCAAACGTTCGAACCGACTGTTGAAGTGGCATAATTATCGCCATACGATGNACTGGTCTCTTACCTTCATGGCGAGTAACTGTCCATCCTGCCATTTCAGCTATTATTCTGAAAGAACGAACGGCATCGACTGAGCCAACACTGACTGGGATCTCATAGACTGTCGCGAAGCTCACAGTAGTCCCGAGAACGTCATCTGACATCATCACTTCGGATTGATGTGGTCTGGACACAGAGGGGGTGAGAACCGCCCAGTGGCGCCCGTCCGATTGCCGAACGGCCAGTAATCCACAGTCAATCCCGTACTAGTACGGGGTTCCTATCTGAAATGCAGCTTCGTTGATTAGCCAAAGAGGTCGCCGAGGCCGCCGAATCCGCCGCCCTCTTCTTCCTCTTCTTCTTCAGCTGGTGCTTCTTCAGCAGCTGCTGGGGCATCTCCACCACCAACAGCGGCTGCCGGAGCTCCAGCAGCCACTGGAGCAGCAACAGCAGTAGCCATTGCTTCACCAATGTCGACATCAGACAAAGATGCCACAAGAGCCTTGACTCTTGCTTTATCCGCATCTACACCAGCAGCGGTTAGAACCGCTGTGACAGCCTTATCGTCAATTTCCTTCTCAGCCGAATGCAGTAACATAGCAGCGTATACATATTCCATTTTTTTTCACCTTCTTTTTTTTATTTAACCGAAGAGATCTCCGAGTCCGCCAAAGCCGGCTTCTTCCTCCTCTTCTTCCTCTACCTCGGGTTGATCAGCCACTTCTGCGGCATCATCGCTTGGGGCATCAGAAACAACAACAGCCGAAGCTGCTGCTGCACCGAGCATCCCGGCGAGTTCTTCGTCCAGGGCAGAGGAATCTAGATGGCCGGCAAGGGCCAAAGCGCGCCCTTGGGCTCGCGAAATAAAGACCGGGATGGTCTTTTCATTGGATACACCAGCTTCAACAGCGACATTGAATGCCTCTGTGCTGGCCTTGGAAAGTAATGTTGGCATAGTCTCCGATGTGTACCAAGAAACATTGCATGCAAGATTGAATGCACCTGACATTGCGGTAATGATATCGTTTCTGAAGGCATCTGTATCAATGTTAAGAGAGTCTGCAGGAAGAACTGTTCCTTCTTCAATAACTCCGGATAAAATTAGACCAATCTCAATGGGATTGATTCCTAACTTAGATAACATCATACCTAAATCTCCTTCAATAGCCTCTCCAGATTTTACAACAGTGGTTGTTTTCTGAATTACTACCTTACCCTTATCGATCTTTGCTGGAATGCCTACNGCACCTAATTCACCAACAATAGGACCTGGAGCGAATTCTGTCTCTCCTTCTTCTACAATAATATCGTCAGGAGCAATTTCTCCATCTTTAGCAGCACGTCCTTGACGAGTCTTATCCAATTCTTTGTATAATTGGAAAGCATTGTAATTTTNAGTATGAACCAACATTGGNTGTACNACNCCATCAAGAAGAACATCCAAATGTCCTTCATCAAGACCAGCATTATTCCAAGCACGTCGAATTAGAGTTTTCTTAGCCATAGTAGCAGTCATACCAGATCTAAGATTAGCACGCATATCGAGCATGTTTGTAGCTGGAACTCCAGAAATATCTACAATTCCNANAACTCCATCGGACTTGAGAATATCTNNAAGTTGACCTACACGGTCTTTTTTCCACTGNGCNGCCTTAGGAATCAATTGATCACCTCNATCTTGACAGATGGGCCCATTGANGTCTTNACATAACATGAACGGATNTTGTTATGACCNCNTTCGAGTTTACTCATNACNCGATTCCAAATAGCCATNGCATTCTCAGTNAACTCATCAATAGTTTGAGAACGAGNACCAATAGGACCATGGAANGTAATTTTGTCACGGGAACGAATCATAGAAGTGGTTCTTAGACCATTACTNAGAGCACCTATNTCCATTACTGGAGGAACTGGACGAGGCATCTTACCNCGNGGACCTAATACCTGNCCAAGGAATCGTCCGATNTTACCCATGTGAGGAACTTCNGAAAGAAAGAAATCATACTTCTTTGCTATTTTTCGTGCTTGTTGNCGATTGCCACCAAGGTCTTCNATTGTAGATGGATCNANAACNTCAACACCNGCATCCTTTGCTTTCACAGCCATNTCTCCTGATGCAAACATAGCNATAGAGATATCTTTNCCACGNCCATGAGGAAGACGAATNTCTTCTTGAATCCTATTTGNTGGATTCTTCAAATCNACATCCTTNATNGTAAAAGAGAACTCTAANGTCTCNACGAATTTTCGCTCNGGAGCCTCNTCGAGAGCCTGTTGNATTGCTTCCTGAATTTTTTCTTTCATTTTTCATCACCTCCGCGGTCTACGAGGACAAGTCCTCTCCCGCGCTGCGTGACAGATTAGGAAAAGTGCGCTTCGAACGCTCCCTCCTTCATCTGTTTCAATGCCTCTTTTGGCTCAAGTCCTTCTACTCTGACACGCATAGCAACGCATGTACCCATNACCTCACGGCAACGAGCGAAAAGTGTTGCACCAGTAAGACGATCTTCTTGCTTATTAGCAATCTGCTTTACTTGGTCCATAGTCAGATTCTCTGTAGAGGCTTCCCAGCTACCATTGCATTTTGCAACNCCTAATGTCTGGTTGATGACATGAGGTGTTTCGTTGCGGGCAGACATGTGATTCCTCTCCTTTACAGCGCGGCGACTTTCTTCCTATATTTAATCGGTGCGAAACTACTCCACTCTCTGAGTTACTCTAATTTGGTCTGCACGAACAGTTAGNGGAATTGGAACTGGCGCATCGAATAACTCGACAGTAATTTCTTCTTTAGTATCTGCAATATTNGTTACACGTGCACGTTGTCCCTTGAATGCTCCAAGACGAACTTCTACGATATCTCCCTCAGATATTCCTGCAGTGGCAGCCTTAGGTTCTAAGTGAGGGAATATATCTCTGAATGGNGCTTCTCCTTCCAGTACTTTACGGCAATTTTTCAATGGAGTTGTTCGATTTCCAGCTCTTCCAATAACTTTCTCAACATGGTGTTGAGCAGATGCCTCAACAAAGATGTAACCTCTCATATGATCTGATTGTAAAACAGCATATATCTCGTCAACAATATCTACTAGAGATCCAGAGCCAGAAAGACGAGCGCGAATTTCATTCGCAACATTCGCTTCTTGACCAATTGAAGTCTTCAAAATATAGAGATAACTTCCTACATCTCCATACATCTCAACCAATGATGGAATAGAGTAATCCTTTGTTCTCATATCACCGGCATCTATCCATTCACATTCTGAATAAAGAGCAGCGGGGACGACATGTGTATCTGTAGTAGCAACTAAAACAGGTGTGACTTCATTCAAAACATTTCCAAAGGCTAAACCTCTAGGTTCTCCAGTTCTAATATGAGTAATCTTGTCAGATTCAATTCCAGTAGCCTCTTTTATTCTCTGGAAAACTACATCCAAATCATTTGCGTCACCTACTCCAAAAATCCCATCCCATGCTAGAGGGAATTCACTGACACTATCTGCACGCTTCATGAGAAGTACTTGCTCTTCATTACGAACATAAACTATGAATGCATTTGACATCTAAATCACCTATGGATTACTGAATTGAACATCTGTTGGCGTTGTAAGCCATGAAAAGAAGGATGGGAGAAGGTTGTCCATTAACCAAAGAACTCCGAAGCCGATTGCTCCTAGAACAAACATACCAATACCACAAACAATTACGGTTTGACGGAACTCAGCTTTCGAGGGTTTACGAGCCATGCGCAAAATACGCGCCCAATCTCCACGCTGCCGTCGACGGAACCAACGCTCAATGTCATCTTGCATGGCTTGCGCCCGCTGTTCGACAGAGCCTTTGCTATCCATTTCATCCGCCATGGTACACCCTCAGCCTTCGATGCGACTTCCGTGCCCCACTTAAGCACGACGGAACTGTTTGATTCAACGAACAAAGGTTGTTGAACGTGACCTGATACTTCTAGAACGGGTCTGCAAGGATGTTCCATGAATATGATCACTTCGTACTCCTGTCAAGACAATCAACACACGTAATTCTTCTCCAAGAGAGTCATCAACAGTAGCGCCCCAAATAATTCTAGCATTAGGATTGATTCTTTCTCGAATAATTTGCCCACACATTTCTGCTTCACCTAATGTCAGGCTCTTTCCGCCTACAACATTCACTAGTGCACCCCGTGCATCTGATACATCAATATCCAATAATGGTGATTCTAATGCTTGACAAGTAGCGTATTCTGCTCTATCTTGGCCTCTTCCTTCCCCATAACCTATCATTGCAGTACCGCCTCCATTGACCATTACTGAACGAAGATCTTCGAAATCAAGATTTACTAGTCCTTCTTTAGCAATCAATTCGGTTACTCCTGCGATTGATCTCATCAGTAGTTCGTCTGCAACACGAAATGCTGCTGCAATTGGAAGATCTCGAACTCCTTCTACTTCCAATAATCTATCATTAGGCAGAACTACTACTGTGTCACACACTTCTCTCAATCTTTCAAGTCCCCATTCTGCGTTCTGACGTCTTTGTGTTCCTTCAGAATTAAACGGATAAGTAACTACACCAATTGTGAGAGCTCCTGCTGCTTTAGCTAAACGAGCTATGACATGAGCACTACCTGTTCCAGTGCCTCCGCCTAAACCAGCAGTCACGAAAGCCAAGTCACAATCATTTACAGATTCTGTTAACTGTCTTTCAGATTCATATGCTGCTCTTTCACCCATCTCAGGGTCTCCTCCAGCACCTCTTCCTCTTGCTGTTCTTCCAATCAGCATCTTGTGTTCACTCTGAATTCGGAGTAAATGCTGAGCATCTGTATTGATGGCCCAACCAACAGTATATTGGTCATCTAACAAGCCTTCTTGAGTTAGACGAGAAACGGTATTATTTCCACAACCTCCACATCCATATACTCTAATTCTAGGCTGTAAAGTCTTCAATAATTCAGCTAAATCTCCATCTTGAGGAGCAGGGTTATTCGGTGGTTCAGAATCTGAATCTTGCAACTCTAAAACACGATCGATGATATGTCGCATAGATGCAGCGTGTTCGTAGCCATCATAACCATATCGTAAATACAGAGCTCGATAATGACGATTAGAAAGTGATTCAACTATTTCGGAGCCAAAGAGTCAAGCGTTGCGGCTGCTCTGGAGATTCATGGGCAAGGCTCTGCCAATGGCATCNGCAATNTCAATGACNNTGATGATGATTGCNTGTTCATTNATGGGTTTTNTAANTCCTGAANNTACAAATATTAGAAGATGAAAATCAACATTANGTTCAAAATTTTCAATGGACTCAAACAATAGANCCNCCNGGTGGTGANGGNTTTCANGCAGATTACTGGAAACCAGANACAACNGGAGCTCTTTGGGCAATCGACTTTTCCCCNGATGGTNCNAAAATTGCAGGAGTAGATATCAATGAAAAGAGNGTNTCTGTTTGGAATATTAGTGATGGGAGNTTAGTTTTCTATTCTCCACATCCAGATCCNCTAGTAGACGTTATGTGGCTTGATTCNGAACATCTAATGATTGCAGATTCNGATGANGATTTGGTCGTTTTCGANGTNATTGATACNGGAGAAANTTGGCCATTAAATTCAACAAATGCNCATCAAATGACNTGGGCTAAAGGGTTNACAGGTTCTGAAAATGGATTNTTNTGGGGNATGGATTTGTCAGANGATGGAAGTAGNGTAGTAATTTGTGGAGGTATTGANAATCCAAATATTCCNGGAGAAATTGTTACTGTAGAAACTAGCTATCTTCTNGGCGGAAATGGAAATCCNAATAGTATCTACACTACACATATGCCAACTGATTGTTCTNTATCTCCTAANGGAAGTGTNGTTGCNACNACTCTCAGAAATTTTCAAAATAATCTAAATCAAGATAAGGTTGCNGCTNATTCAATTCCNGATCTTGANCCNTTATGGGAAAGNGCAATNGGNGGTNCTGAAGCTACTGCTTGGGCAATTGATTGGGANGTAANTGGACTAGGATANACNGTTGGNTGGAATNGACCAAATGAAGGAGTTGTNACTCATTTCAANCACATTGATGGNCANGTAGATTGGTATTCACCAATTCCNCANAATNTTTCATCTATATCNTGGANTCAAAATGGAGACAAATTATTGGTTGGACTACATGATCCTGGAAGAATGATGTTNNTNGATCAAGTNGGTACAATCCTCAATGATGTAGGNTGGCATAGTTTTGTGAATGCGGGTGANGGNATACCTGCTGATGTNTTNGATGTATCAGCNAGTGTTTCTGGACTAACTGCTTCTTCGGGAAGAGATGGNACCATCGAAATTTGGAGTGAAGACGCTTCNGGNATTNCNTTCCATAGNAGANTNGGNACAAGNTTAACTCGTGANATNTCATTGGCTCCGAATAGNGATCTANTAGCAATGGCNGATTCAGGAGGGGTAGTAACAGTATGGGATCTGGATTCTGGGACTAGGAATCGGCAATGTAGTCATCCTCAATTTGGTGAACCCACTGACTCAATTCCATTTGCAAAAAGTGTGGATTGGACTAACGATGAAAATGTAATCATTGGATATAGTGATGGAACAATTGTTGCCTGTGATGAACAAAATAAGAATATCTGGACTATTGATCTTAATGCTATGACCACTGTTTCGGTTTTTGGACGAGCTAGAATAAATATGTACGACCAAATTATTGCAACTTACGGAGAAGATCCGAACAACACCAGTGCAGATGGGGTTGTCTCTGTTATTTCTCAAGCAGGTCAAATAATTCGTGAATGGAGATATTCAGATGTCCATTGGACAATTGCATTCGATCCATCTGGAGAAAGAATGAGTTCAATAGGCCAAGAAGGAGGGGTTAGATTGTGGTCAACAAGTGGTTCAGATCCAATGACATGGACCGACGAAGGCATTGTATATGCTCATGAAAATTATACAGGAGTGAATTATTGGTTAGAAGAAGTAGGTTTTCTAGTAACGGGAGGATGGGACTCAATGTTGAAAATGTATGATCCAATTCAACAAGAAATTATTCGTTCAATTCCAGTAAATGCCGAAGTTTTCTCATTAGGTATTGACATCGAAGATGGCAGTATTTTCGTGGGAACAGGTGATTCATCTACATCTTCATCTGGAATGATAGAATTTATTGACCCAATAAATGAAAGTATAATCACATCATTTTCAATAACAGGAATCCCTAGAGGGATAGCAGTTGATAATGAAGGTGCATTGATAATTGTAAATCATACAGGAACTATTACCAGATTTGTTTCTGATCTGGATCAAGATGGAGTGCCGGATGAAGAGGATCTATTTCCCAATGATCAAACTCAATGGGCTGATTCGGATGATGATGGGTTTGGAGATAATCCAGATGGAAATGAAGGGGATGATTGTCCTACAATTTTTGGTGAATCCAATATCGATCGTTTTGGCTGTATAGATTCTGATGGAGATGGTGTATCAGATCCAGATGAAAGTTGGTTTGCTCATCCTATAGGAGTAGCAGATGCGTTTAGTGATAATCCATTTCAGTCTAGAGATACAGATGGAGATGGAGTAGGAGACACACATTCATTCACTGTAGGAAGTAATGGTTTGAGAATAGACTCAGGTGATGCTTTTCCTAACGATAGTTCACAATCAACAGATCGAGATGGAGATGGATGTGGTGATAATTACACATATGTTACAGATAATGATGGCTATCGAACACCTGCAGCCGGTGATGCTTTTCCAAATGATTTCTCTCAATGTATTGATCTAGATGGAGATGGATTTGGAGACAATTATACATTNTCAATAGACCCANNTACAGGTTTGAGAATAGAATCAGGAGATTTATTCCCATTTGATTTTCTAGCTCANGGAGATCCAGATAATGATGGNTGTGTNCCAGAAAGTAGTACNGGATTGCCTTACGATCANGATTCNANNGATCCATTAGTGTGTGANGCNNCNGAGGAAGAAANAGAAAATGAAAATAATTCAGATACATCNAATGAGACNNATGATGTTNTTTGCCCTACNGTTCTNTGTTGGGATGGNTCTANNGTAGATCCANTAGATTGCTCATGTCCTNTAGAAATTATTGAACNACCTTCNGATANTTCNCCNTCTACNGAAGANGATTTAGCCGANTCAGANNNAACTAATTCTACATTGTTAGTNGTNTTNATTCTAGGAACTATTGCCCTNCTTGGNNTNATTGGAGTTGTAATNNTTANNCGTTTAAATGATAANNANTCTCAAGANNAAGNAANTCAAGAANTGTGNCCNCATTGCGATGGNCCAATNCAAGAAGCTGTAGCAAACGGNGGGAAATGGACATGGTGTCCATCNTGTAGNAAATGGTTAGAATACAAGGGCCCTGCTAACTAATTTGCAGAATATGAATGATAATCTACAGAAGGTGTCAATGAATCAATAGCCGCAGCAAGTCTAGCATTTGATTCTCTTTCCCCTGACTCGATTGCTGAAATTTCGGTGNTGATTTTTTGTTTCAATTCTTGTGATTTTTTAATTACGATATCAGGTAAACCTAGTGANGGGTCAGTACATCCATTAAGAATCTCTAGAATTCGATCTGTAGAAACAAATGGAGAATTAGATACTCGCATTCCTAATACTCCTCCAAGTCTCTCAACACCATCACTTTTTTCCAATGTTTTAATCAAATCTAAAACATCAGATTTTGCTCCTTTCAAATTACCTTTAATCCGCCACCTTGATCCAATTTTAGAAACTCGAGCCTCGATATGATAAGGGTCTAATTTAATTGCTGNNGAAAATTTCTTTCTTGATGCACTTAATCGCCCACGAGATGATTCAATTCTACCATGAATAATGAGATCTTCGACCTCTAATTGTATGCCGTTTGAAAATGCTTCAATATCTCCNGATGAACGAATTCTACGCATCTGAATCTTACGCGCCTTGGCTAATCTAACAGCAGCAGAATGAGCGTCTTTCCACTGTTCCCTCATGAAAAGAACCAATGTCCATTCTCTNAGTACCAAGACAAGAACTTGGTCCAANTCTTTGTCTCTCTTCGAATTAAGAAGATGTGTTGATAATTCTTGAGCCATAACTTCTGCTAATTCTAACCGACTTTCGGCNATATAACTTCTAATCTGGTCAACGACCTTTGAAGGATCGTCCATCCCGAACATCGAAAACCGCCTAAGTTCGACGGCGTACAGTTCGACGACGTACACGAGGTCGGGATCCGCCATCATCGTCATCATCATCATCGTCATCGTCATTTTCTTCGGATTTCTTCTTAGTGCGACGTTTAGGTCGGGATACCTTTTCTTGGAAAATATCTTCTTCTTCCTCTACCTTCTTTTCTTCTTTCTTATCTTCTTTTGAAGTATTCAGTGATTCCATATCAGCACGCACATCATCTGGAGAACCGGCTCCTCCACTCATGAAGTCAGCCATCCAATCATCCTCATCCATCATATCTTCTTCATCACCACGTCGTTTCTTACTTGGATTTGCATTAGCCATTGATGCTGCCAATATAGCTGCAATTAGTAAAACTAGATTTAGACCACCCATTGCATAAACCAAAATGTATGTTCCAGAAAACATTCCTGGAGTAGAACAACCAGTAGATGGATCAACTTCTTCTAACGTTGGTTCAATGCACATGTCCATGTCATCACGAACTCCATCATTATCTATATCTGGAGGACTGAGGTCATCAACAGATGTTGCACAAATAGTAAAACCACTAACTGAACGTTGGCACAAATCAACAGTAAAAATTATGGAAATTTGTCGAACGTTTCCTGCTGCATCTCCTGCTTCAACAATGAGCTTTTGAGGTCCTTTTACAGGCCAAGAAGCAGCAGGATCTACATACTCAAAAACAAATACCTTCCCATCATCATCAAGGGCAGTAATGTCTGTTACATTGAACCATTCAGTTCGTTGAATAGTAGAAGTAGCAAGGCCTTTTTCAAACTTAATTCTAACATAATCTACACCTACATCGTCACTAACACTTCCATGCACTCTAACGTATTCTCCATACAAGTACGTACTAGAGGTACCAGGAGAGTACATCTGGATATCTGGATCTTGAACATCTATTGGCCAACCAACAACAGTAGAGGTTTCTGTATTACCTGCTTGATCTACCAAAGTATATTCTACATACAATTCAGCATTTTCTAGTCCAGATGGCAAAGTCATTCTCAAACGATAGGTCAGTTCTCTTCCTGGGACTGGTTCGGCTCTTACCATTCCTCCTTGTTCAGTAAACGCAAATCCTGTTCCTTCAATTTCGTCATAATCTGTTGTAGTTACATTGATCACTGGGTCTTCAGATAACATCTCATCAACCTTGAATAAAAGTTCATAATCGCCACGTGTTAATGCCCTAGCAATAAATTCCTCACCATCTTCATCTTCACCTTCAATAGTGATTTCAGCTGTTGGAGCAGTAGTGTCCTCATGAACTCTCCAAACATTTCCTGGGGAAGATAATGCTAGATTTTCATTACCATAAAGATCTGTTGTAGTAACTGCATACCAACGATATTGGTCGAGTCCAACATCGATGTTGATATTTCGATAAATAGTAGTAGATTCTTCAGGTTCCTCGATATTATCCATTAATTGAACCCAATTAGGATCATTTCCTATGTCGTCTGTAAGTACATCTTCTTCTTCCCAGTCATCATCTCCCCAAGGGTTCCCTGGATGAGCCCATATCGAGTAAGTCTCATCAGATTCATCGATATTATTTATCCAACTTATCAGAACATACTTTTGAGAAGACATTACTTCTAATTGAGGTTCAGATACAAATGCAGGATTTGGCATTCTAGTGTCCTCTAAAGTTGGTTCCGAACAATTTTGAACGAAACGTGTATCTTCGTAAGTTCCATTCACATATCCGTATCTTGCTTCAGTAGTTACACAATAGTAAGATGACTGTACAACTCCAGAATTGACAGAATATGATGCGCTTTGAACGCCATCCGGAACAGTTGCAACTAATTCCGCTTCAAGAGTAAGATTCGAAGCAGAAGTCAATCGAGTACCTACAGAACGATATACGTGGTAAACTTCTCCTTCGGCACCCATTTGATCATTCCACGTAATAGATGTTACACCATTCATAAAAGATGCAGAAACAGCAGTTGGCTCGGCGATCCAAGGGTTGAAAGTATCCTCAAAAATCAATGTAGAGGTAGACCCTGAGGATACTAAACCATCGTGATTGTTTACCCAATCAGAAACTGTAACAGCATAATATGATTCTCCTAAAGTACCCTGATCTACTAGGACATCAAACATTTCAACTCCAGCAGGAGATGTGCCGACAAGAGTCGCTCCGGATACGTTCTGACCAAAAGGTGTAGAACTCCTCCAAATTCGATATGTTTCATTTCCATCTTCAAGAGGGTCGTCTGTCCAGACAACTCTGGATGTCCCAAAACCTGTGGATGGATCCGCAGTAAAGGAGGCTGCGACTTCAATTGCTGGCACTGGTGCTCGATTGTCTTCACGAACAGGTTCACTTAGTGAGTTNGAAGTTAACATCCTAAAATCTTCATATCCATTGTCAATGAGTGTAGCAGTATAGTATACCTCTCTGTCAGTACCATCTGGAACTGCAAGACGATGGGTGTTNGTACCTGCTGGNAAATCCATAGCAACTAANGAAGGATTTAGATCNGCCCAATTTTCTCTNGTTGCAGGNACTGGATGTTCATAGATTCTNAATTGTNTATGCNTTTAATCCAGTTTCNGTTAATTGNCCTGGGAANAATACTGGAACAGTATTATCCCATTCTAGAACNGTCTCTGANGCTGCACCATCATAANTTGCNCTNAGNTTGAAGGGAGTNGATATTGGATTCGANTCTTCTANNACAGGAACATAATTTTGAGAAATATTCATTTNAACTAATCCATGTTCTANACCGTTAGAAAGAACNGTAGANACAGCATAGTAGTAGGANCCACTAGAAGTATGAGANGTNANGNAAGTAGCACTTCTTTCCTGATCTAAACAAGAAAANGCNTCTTGTTCAGGAAGACATGCATTTACTTCNCTAAAATGAGTNTAGTTTCCATCTGTAATATCTGATGCATTAATCGGTTGNGATGCNCGNTAAACACGATATTTTACTAATGGAAGATTTTGNATTGTACTGGAAGAAATTCCTCCTTCNGTTCCACCGTCTCCTCCTATGTTCCTCCANGTAATNNTAGTATACTCATATGTTGAATCCCAAACTGCCTGCATTTCTTGAGCCTGAACGTCATTCGGNTCNCCAATATCGTTGTAATCNTANTGGTCATCTGCAGACACNGGAGAGAACGAAATCATNCTGAATAAAAGNATGAATACAAGCGTGAAACTGGAACGAGACTTCGTAGACATGGCTGNACCCATACTANCGATGGTACTCTAACTNACATGAACTTGACGCCNAGAAAATATCTTAGAAACCGGTTCTTTACACCATTGAAGTCGCCGGAAGAACCTTGCANAAGTTATTCTAAACCGCTTCATGGACGAGGTTAGNNAGGTNAGCCCATGGCCAAANATCGTAAGNATGTCTAGATTAGGTGCAGTTCCTATCCTGATTNTNATTTTTGTTTGTTGGGGCAATGANGNAANTTTTCCNGANCCTTGGTTCTGGTGGATAGTTTTAGNNATNTTCAGTATTGGAATGGCNACAGATGCANTNGATGGATATTTAGCTAGAAAATTAGACAGTGTTACCATTTTTGGTAGAATGATGGATCCATTAATTGACAAGATTCTTATTCAAAGTGTACTGATTTTGCTAAGTGTATCTGCTTGGACTTCTTCTCTAGTTCCNTATTGGGCTGTTATNCTAATCATTTGNCGNGAAACATTNNTCACNGGNCTAAGAGGGTATGCTGAAGTTCANCAAATNGANTTTTCAGCNAGTAAATTNGGCAAAGGGAANACTATGTCACAAACTATTGCAATTATTATGATTCTNGCAGGCATGGCAATACATGGNGTTTCNATGCAAGAAATGTTGTATTCAGANATTTGCTATTGGGCAATGATGNTAGCAACTACATTNACCGTTATTTCNGGANTAGATTACNCNATAAAACTACGATCTGCAATGAGTTAATCATTCATCCAATCAACAAATGGTTTTCTTGAAGGATGGCCTTCATTNATCCAATCTTGAATAGNNGACCAAACNNTGTNTNNNTCGGNAGATGANGTTTCAAATTCNGCAACATTTTCATTTTCAATATCNGACCAAGAACTNCCGATAATTTCCCATTCAACATTCGACTCTATCTTCCATTCAGGATATCCTCGTTGCTGAAGTCTTTCACGAAGAATTGATGGTTTGCATCTAAGAATAACAATTGCATCTACTTCCAAATAATGACTAAGATGACCGTCAATAATCAATGGACCATTTATTCGACCAAGACTTTTTCGAAGTTTCTCTATGTCAATTTCTTTTGCTTGATCATTTTTATCGAATTCTCCAAGCAAACCGTGTTTCTCTGCTAGTTTCTCAACTGAAATAACTTCCCAACCACTCGATTTTGCTAGTTCAGCAATACTCGATTTTCCAGACCCTGGAGAACCNGAAAGAGCAATAGAGGTACTGGGGAACATACCTGTCGCTCTACTACACTAAACATGAAGGCTCCGAGAATCGCAATCTTGACGCTCCGTCTTTACTTGGTTGGGGTATGTCCGAAGACCCTGAAGACGGCAATGAATCAGAAAATGGCACACGTGGAACCATCTCTTCCATTATTTCGGCATGCGACCCAAGGAACTCTATTCTGAATTGGCTTCTAATTGCAGTTCCAATCGCTGGATATGCAAAACTAGCACATCTTGATGAATCGATACAATTTATTTCATCTATGATTGGAATTATGCCATTGGCATTCTTGATGGGGAAGGCAACAGAAGAAATTGCAACAAGAACGTCTGAATCGGTGGGTGGATTGCTAAATGCTACGTTTGGAAATGCTGCTGAAATAATTATTGCAATAGTAGCTGTTTTTGCTGCAGCAAAGGCATTTTCAGATAATGATTTACAACTTGGAAATGCCATGGTTACATTAGTAAAAACTAGTTTGATTGGCAGTATTCTTGGAAACTTACTGTTAGTAATGGGTCTCTCATTCCTATGGGGTGGACTACGTCATAAAGAACAGAAATTCAATCCCCAAGCTGTTAGTATCAATACAACTCTACTTCTTCTCTCAACAATATGCTTGATTCTACCTACTGTGTTCCATATTGCTCTTACAGCGAGTGGAATTGAGGAATCTGAAATTATACAGGGAGTACTAATGGTTTCTAGATTAACTGCAATCGTTTTAATTGCATCTTATGGATTACTATTATTTTTCCAGTTGAAGACTCATTCAGATATGATGTCTGGAAGTTCTCATGGTCATGAAGAACCAACTATGGAACTCAAAGATGCAGGAATATTACTGTTACTTGCAACAATTTTTGTTTCATTAATGGCTGAAATTATGGTTCATTCTGTAGAATCNGCAGGTGAAGCAATTGGCCTATCNGCAGTTTTTATTGGAGTAATTCTTCTACCTTTGTTTGGTAATGCTGCAGAACATTTCACTGCAGTTGTTGTAGCAGGGAAAAATCGAATGGACTTGTCTATCGGAATTGCAGTTGGATCATCAGTACAAATTGCAGCATTTGTTGCACCTTTAGTAATTCTAGTTGCTTGGTTAATAGGTGTTGATTTAAGTTTTGAATTCGGATTATTGGAAACTGCTGCTTGTATGCTTGCTGTTTTGTTAGCAAACAGTATAGCAAGAGATGGGCAATCTAATTGGATGGAAGGAGCAATGCTNCTAGCAACCTATGTCATCATTGGATTGTCTTTCCTGTTCTATCCGTAATTACTCTCTTCTGAATAATGGAGTTGTTCCTGCAAGAACCATTAGATTTGATTCCACCAAAGGTTGAGACCCTTCTGCTGGAACTCGAATATCTACACGACTACCTAAACGAATCATGCCGAATCTCTGCCCACGCTGAAGGTTATCAGAAATAAAGGAAAAGGGTATGATTGTTCGAGCTACTGCACCTGCAATTTGAGTGACTTCAATAGAAACTCCATCATCAGATTGGAAGACTGTTCTAACGCGCTCATTTGCTTCACTCTCTTTTTTTGATGCCTTTNGGAATGGACCTCTAGTTCGGCCCTTTCCTGTACGGTGTTCCATTGCAACAATCTGTGAAGAAATAGGACTACGTTGAACATGTACGTCGAGAGGAGACATATAGATTGCAATTCGAAATACATCGTTTGGAAGTTCTTCGCCTGGTTGAACTGGTTCCCATCTCTGTTCTGTTTCAAAACTCAAAGGATTCGTAGGTGCTTGAGGAAACCAATCCCCCATCAGAGAATGTGTTTCAATTTCTCCAGTTTTTCTCTCTTNATTTGTAGGCCGACGGCCAGTAGATCGTTCTCGAACTACAAACATGACTCTTCCATCAGCAGGAGAGACTACTAATTCCTTATCTGAAGGGATATGTCTTTCAGGATCTCGATGAAAGAAAATTATGAATGTGGCAAGACAGGCTAGAATTACGCCTGCGAGAGTTACGAATCCTCCGGGGTCGGATACTGTAAACGAAATAGAAAACATACCAATAGACATCGCAGAAACAAGAATTGAAGGCCCTTGACCTGGTTGGGCAATGCCCATCAAAAACTCACTCTTCTTCCTGTTCCGCAGTTCCCGCTGGATTCACTTGAATTTCATCATCTTCGGTTCCTAAGACACCGTCTGGTCCAGCATCAACTGAAACTTCTACCGGTCCAACTGGAATAGTATCTCCAGTCTTCTGTGCAGTAGAAATTGCCTCTTCCATTCTTTGCTTGAAACTCTCTTGAGCCTTCTGGAATTCTGCCGCCTTTTCAACTGCTGATTCGATCATCTCATATCTGTCTTTAATTGCCTGNTTTAGATCTTCGAAGACCTTCATGTGTTGTACATACCAATCATCACGAGCCTCCAATTCTGATTGTGCTGTTTGAAGTTGTTCATCGAGTTCTTCTGTAATCTCGTAAACGCGACCTAACATAGCACGTTCTTTAGAGTATTTTTCTTCCATTTTCTCTAATTCAGGTTCCAAATGTTCGACTCTCTTGGATGATTTAGCTCCGTCCAATTCAAGTTCTCGAATTTTATTGTCTTTCTCAGATAGAAGATGTTCGAGGCCTTCACGTTCAATCTCTCGATCTAAAGCCTCCTTTTCTAATACGTCGATTAGAGCCTGTTTATCTGCAATATCTCCCTCAGCCTTGCGATATGCTTCATACAATCGTTCCAATCTTTGTGTCTCTTCAGCGAGGCGAGTTTCAAGTCGGCGTACACGCTGTTCAGGGCTATCTTGCTCCTCTACCTCATCGTCACTAAGCGGGTCCATCAGTCGTTGCAAAACACCTTCCGATATAACCCCGGCGGCTCTATTGGGCTCTGTTCTTACAACTCAGCCCNTACTCAGGGCATTNAGAGCAAGAGAAATAGCCAAAGTCAAATTCTCGGATGCNGGGACNTGTAATTTCTCATCAGGGCCGTGTGCATTACCATCTGGACCCATCGAACCAGTAACCAGAAATGCAGCNTTAGGAAANCGATTTTGCATCATTGAAAGAAAAGGAATNGTACCNCCCTCAAATAATGGCATCCAATTTTCCCCATACAAATGCTGAGCAGCACGNTTTAGGGCAGAATCTATCGAAGGATGAAGTGGAGGTGCTCGGAATCCATCTGCACCAACAACAGGAGAAAAAGTAACNTTAGCACCATGAGGAGGATTTGATTCTAGAATGTTCTTAACNGCCTGTAATGCAATCTCTGAATCTACACCTGGNGGGATACGGAAAGAAAGNGAAAATTCAGAAAACGGCCTCAAAACATTTCCAGCATCTGCNGTAGAAGGAAAACCATTTGCACCTATTACGGCAAGAGCTGGTCTCCAATTTCCATTCAAAACTACCTCNACTGGATCTATAACTTGAGGTTCTACNCCCTCTAACATAGGAAATCCGTTCCATACCGAATCACCNAATACCTCAACAATTCTTTCTGCGCGATTCCGTAAAGATTCATCAATCTCGACATGAAGTTCTGGAACTAATATTTCCCCAGTAGTTGAGTTTTCAACTCTTGAAATCAAATTTCTNGCAATTCTAAAAGTCTCGGGAATTATTCCCCCAGCAAAACCTGAATGAACTCCTTCACTACTAACTTCAACCTTTAGAGTTCCAGCTACTAATCCTCGTAAAGATTCAGTGACCCATATATTTTCATAATCACCAGCCCCAGANTCNAGGACCACGACAAGATCGGGAGTACCAATTTTATCAGAAAGAGAATCCAAGTAAGGAGGCAGGTCAAAAGATCCAGATTCTTCACATGTNTCNATCAAAAAACGACAACGAGGATGAGGGATATCATGAGAACGTAAAGTCTGAACTGCTAATGCACAGAGATAGCCCCCATATCCATCATCTACACTTCCTCTTCCAAATAGATAAGGAGATTCAAAAACCGGATCAAATGGATGTTTACCTTCAGACCACAAATCAGTTACTGGAGGTTGTTTGTCCAAGTGGCTGTAAAATAATACATCTCCTGAACCAGTGCCTGGTACATCTACAAGTAAAATTGGAGTTCGNCCAGGTAAACGATGAGTCTCATATGTCATATCTTCAATACCAAGAGTATCCAACCATGAACAAAATAATTCAATCGCTTGATCAAGTTCGCCTCTAGCCTCCCAATCAGGATCAAAACTGGGAGACTGGGCAGGAATNCGAATAAAATCACATAAAGATGGAAGAACAGAATCTGCCCAATTCGTCCGAATATAATCCAACATAGAGTCCACTTGGGAATCATCCATGTAGATAGCCAAACCAATTAGCACATTGAGCATTCCGATATTCTTTATTCAACAAATATGAAATTTGAGANAATCATAGAAAAACCAAGAAGAAAGAAAAGAATTTGATTTANTCGNTAAGAAATAGGATGGGTATACTTCGAAACCCATCCTTTTCCTCGTACATGTGTGCCACCTTTGACCATACAGAAACCAGCATAGATCAATAATGATAATCCAATTACTAAGGATAAATCAAACCTTGCCATAAACAGACGAGGAGTATGTAGTAAATGTTCATATCGATGATTGAAACATCAAAATTGACAACAATGATGGCTTGTGTTAGAGCAAATAAAGGATGAAGGATCTTTTTTGATTCCATAATCAATAGCAATCATTTCATTCAATAATGGATGTAATTCAGATTCTACAAGAGACATGATTTCATCACTCATCTGAACCAATCGACCAGAAACACCAACCCAAATCGCAGGATTTTCAACAATTCTTCTTTGCAATCCATTACTAGCCCTAATTGACTCCTGTAATTCTAATGCATAATGATAAATGAAAAGCTGATGACGATGTTTCATAATTATTGACTTCTCGGCATCTGAAATTTCACCATCAGGCATTATTTCTAACAACGTTCCTTGATTTTCTTCGTTAGATTTCAAAAGAATTTTTGCATCTTCTGTCTTTAGATCTATAGGCATTATTTTTGACTTATTTTCGGGGCATTGAAATGCAATTACTAAATCAATAAGTCCACTTAAACGAGCAACTTTCTTTTCTGCAATTGCAAAAATATGTGTTCCTCTAGGAGTGTCTTGGGATATCTCAAGCGGTGTACTATTAACATCCAATTCCATACCAAATGGTAATTCAGTTCTTACACCNTCTAGTGTACCCATCTTTCCTTCAAATTTATTCAGAAATTGACCCAATTCAGAATTGTCAAGATTTGAAATCATTGTAGTTACTAACTTCTTTGTTTGATCNATATTGACATTAGACGTAAGGAATTCTTGGAAGACTTCATCCATCGCCTTTTCCAAGGAATTACCTTGCCAACTTGAGCCTAGATTCTTTGTCCATTCAATGGGTAGTGGAAGAGAATCTTGCGAACGTTTAGGACTTGGAACTCCAATTTCTACCAATCGATGTACAATAGTTCCGAGTACATTTGCCGCTGGCAAAATATTTTCTTCAATTTCTNGATCATTTCCTAATANGTNNATTNCTTGTTTCAAACCAATTCGATTCTCTAACCAATATTTACGCATACAAGNATTGGCAATATCAAGACTACTTGGTGAAATATTAGATTTCAGTATAATTTCTCTAGGTTTCAAAGTAGTACTAGAAGGACCATTTTCCTTGATATCATTCAAGGTTTCACTNAGATCAAACATTGAACGAAATACTGTTTTAGGAATTGTTCTATCTTCAAAGCATTCAGGAGAATGATAAATCCTAATGCCNATTCCTTTGTCAACTCCAATTCTACTATTCATAGANACAAATACTGGATCTATTGTAAGTTGATACTTCTTTGGAGTTGAAGTTAATTCAACGCCTAATTTTTCATTACCAATAAGCCAAGGAGAATTCACATTCTTTATTGTTGAAGATTGNCGCATAGACTCCAATAACATAGANCCAAATGAGGGGGTTGAACCATGTTCAACCTCTAATTNAATTCCTGAATCGNCAAATAAAGTACCGTTNGGNGCACCAGAAATAATCAATCTTTCTTCAGCCCTNGTAGCTGCTACATACAATAATCTTCTAGCCTCGGCTTGAACTTGTGATTCATGTAATATTTTGATATAATTCCATACAGATGAAATAGGATCTTTCTGATCTAACCATGGTTTGGGGTGTACACCAAACATCTGAGGAGTTACAATCAATCTATCTTGATTTTCATGGATCAAGCGAGTTTGAGATTGCCCAAATATCCCTGCTAAAATTACAACCTTTGATTGTAGTCCTTTTGACTTATGTATTGTCATTATTCGAACTCCACCTGAGGAAGACATATCTTTGGCTGCAGCACCATCTCCATCACGTTCTATCCTTGCAAGACGATCTGCTAATAGAACAATATCTCCTCCACTTTCTTGTAGCGTATTCCGAATAAAATCAACAAAATTCTCAGCGTCAATTCTATCTGAATCCATCGGATAAGCAAGCAATAAATCACTGTGGTCAATCGTCCAATCCAATAATTCAATTATTCTCCCAGAATTTACACGATTACACCATCCTTGAATTAAGGAGGATTGTTGTTCAGTGTGGGCAAAATCAACCATCCTTTCAATTAAATTNGAATCTTTAGGAGAATTTCTGATGAAACGATCTAGTTCATCATCATTCAATCCTACCAATACCGATCTTGCTACCCAAGATGCATGATGACGGTGGTGAGGTCGTGCACATAATTGTACAAGGCCCAATAATGGACGAACAGAAGGACGTGAAAATAGTGCTCCCTCCTTATCCGCTTGTACAGGNATCCCTAATGCACTCAATCCATTCAATATTGATTCAAGATAATGCTTACGACTTGGTAATAGTACCATTATGTCACTAGGATCAACAGCGGTACTTTCGATGATATGTTGTTGATTCCCAGAAGNGTGCCCAATCTTACAATCAGAACCATCTACCAATGCTCTTATTCGTTCCACAATCAATGAGGATTCCAATTCTTTTTTGTTTGCTTTACCGTGTAAAAATAGATCTATCGGNTGAGTAGGATCGCTNGGAACTTGGTTAATACCTAAAGGTCCAATTGGAAGTAGCCACTCAAGTATTCCAGGATTATTTTCCTTTTCGGGGCAAGGGGTTAATTGTTGATCTTCGGCATACCAATCAGCATTTGAGAAAGTTTGATGTCTGGAGTGGAATACATCTTTCCACCAACGATCCATTACGCGAAGTAAACCACCAGATGTTCGATAATTAATTGATAATCTCACATGGCCAGATCTACGAAGTGATATTTCCTCAGAAGATATTTGATGCACACCATCAGTACCATCAAATCTAACTTCTGGATTCAATAACTTTCTATTTTCAGAACTATGCATAGATGCACGAACAAACGAATCATGTAATGCTCTGGGATCTCTACTCCATTCCGTTGTTCTCAGAGGATTAGGTTCCTTGAAAATATCAAGAGTAGATAATTCATGGTTATTTATNCGCCGAAGATGGTCTGCAAATCGATGGAATGTTGAAACTTGNGCTTGTCTNAACAAGTAAATACTCTGCTTAATNTCTCCAACATAACAAACCGTAGGTTCCCATTCTAGATTCTGGTCTGGAATTAAATCTGATTCTTCTCTTAATCTAGGACCCCACAATCTAGAGAGAAGCCTCCATTGACGAGGATTGATATCTTGTGCTTCATCAAGAATCATCGCTAGATATCTTCGTCGTATTCGTTTCAACAAATCAACACGCTCAATCAAATCGACTAGGGCTTTTTCCGCCTCAGAAGTGTTTGCATATCCCAATGAAGTGGGATCTTCTATGGCTTCTTGAGCTAGTTCTAGAGAACGATCTAAATGAGTATCTGACCACGGACGATGTATATCGATTTGATCTAGAGATTGAATTATCGGTTCTGAATAGAATGTGCGACATATTTGTGGACATCGAGACAAAAGTAGGTCCCCTGCCAATTCAGANATATCCTCAAAATCATGTAGTCCTCTGGTTGATTTAAGTTTACGAAGAATACCCGCAGTTGCACGATGGACTATCCATAGATCATTCAACATAGTTGCTTCTTGAACAAGATCAAATCGACGTCCATCTGAAATATTTCTTCCAGAGTATGAAGTTGGAATATCAATAATTTGAGGACGAATTGGATAATTTGAGGGCATATGGGTCGGAATTGANTCATCGAGTAAACCTACNATAAATGCTATTTTTCTTTCGAAAAGATGATCTTGTTTTGACCATTCATCCTTCGCTTTAGTTGCTAGAGATTTCAGTTCTTCACTAATTTCTGGATAACCAGAATGGCCTCTTTCCCAAGCATCAGTATTGGGTGGTAAATATCCTCTAGGTAGAAGTGATGGAGAACCTGTTAATCCATTACCTCCATCTGCTCTAGCACCTGTTTGTGAAGATGTAATTCTNAAAAGATGGAATATTCTTACCAATGCCTCCCAACTGTCAGCAGGAGGAGGAAGAGAAAGTGCGTGATCTAAAGCTGCAAGCCTTGTACCTGAGTCAGTATCTTCTATTGCTCCTGCGTTTTCGATTAATTCCAACCATTCTGCTAAAGGAGTTTGCAGTCGATTCAAAGTCTGAAAAATATGATCCTCATCTAACCAAGATGTAATTTCTCTACGAATTAGATCCGGAGANACTGAATCAATGGATGGATCATATAATTGCTCTACAGCACCATCTAAAAATACCGATCGACTTAGCATTCCTTTCAAAATTCTTCTACANGTGTAAGTAGATCCTACTGTTTGAGAGACTCTTCTTCTCGCTTCAAAGAATTGATCTAATATTTCTGAAGGAATACCTGCATCTACAGCTTCACCCCTTCTGTTATTGTTGTAAGGAAGACGCCAAGCAGTGTTTACTGCTAATGTTTCTAGTGAAACACGTTGCGTTTCTGAAACCTGTTCATCAGTCACATCAAGCCCCAATAAAGCACGATGAGGAGATACTAGGCGGGTGAAAAATGAATCAATTGTACCGATTGGTGCATCTTCTAGAAGCATACGAAATTGATCAGGAAGGCCTTGAACAATTATTCTAGAATCAGCACCATCNTCATCTTTTCCAGATGTTGTTCCTTCTCTTAATTCTCCTAAGGCAATTCTAATTCTATGTTTGAGTTCTTCAGCAGCAGCATTGGTGAATGTCAATACAATTACTTCAGTTGGTAGAAGTCCACTCCATTCATTTAGATCTATACGATGAGCATTCCCATCTACTATCATTCCACCGGCCAATCTTCCGGGGCGATATGGACGTGGTAAAATTACTGATGCTCTTTGAATTGGAGTTAGATAGTGTTCTATTACTCGATCAACTATTGTCTTAGTCTTTCCAGTACCTGCACCTGCATCAATTACTAGATGAGAATCTAGATTTAATGCAAGTCTTTGTGCATGATTCAAACCCATTTATCCTCACCTCCAATGCCTGAAAGGCCACAGATATCTGAAACTGAACAATATGAACAAATCGATGATGGGTTAGGTGCAACTTGACGATTTCTAGCTGCATTGACTGCTTTGAAAACTGTATTCAAACGATGGTCCAACCATGCCCTAAATCCTGATTGATCAGGGGAAGTAGAGGCACTAGTAAATGGTCTAAATAAACCTGTTAGAATACTCGTTTTTTCTCCAATTTCTAATTCATCTAATGTTGAAATCCACTCAGGATCAACTTCAATATGATGTATTGTTTCTAATCCAATATCGCTTACCCCTACTCCAATAACTAAATCTCCTTGATGTTCTATTTCCCATGCTCTGGCATAAATAGCCAGTTGAACATCTTCCAATAACGCGCTAAGATGTTTATCTGCCCCTCTATCTTTTGATGCTGTCTTAATGTCACGAATCAAAACCAAACGTCTGGGTTTCCATTTTCCGTCGGGATACAATGGGGCAACTTCTAGACTACCGGATTCATCTACCAATTCTCCATTCTTACCAAATGGAACTAAATCCACTCTATCTATGGATCCTCGAACTTTAATTTCATTACCCGACTTATCAGTTCCAATAACAGTACCTTCGCCGTTACCCACATTCTTTCCAATCTTGTATTCCATACAAATCGGAACTGAATCAGGAATCTGAAATTCTGCTGCAATAATTTCTGCAAATCTTCCTGATGGAGGAATTTTCTGACGCTTAGATAACCAATTTCTCCACAATTCCTCATCCATTCCAACAAGATCACGTAATCTTTCATCTGTTACTACATCAGATCTAGAAAGCCAAGGTGCATGTTCATCGAGTAATGTTGCCATATTAGTCATTAATTCATTTCCATCAGTTCCACTNGTAGCAACAGATCTAGGTATGAACGATGTTCGTTCTACTGAACGAGACATTCCGAGAGTTTTCTCAATCATTCCTTCGGTAACTTCGTGGATTAAAACTCCCCGTGTTCTTTTATCAAGTTCTTCATCAGGAATATCATCTGAATCAGCATACAAGGCCTGACGTAGCCAGCCCTTTCTTCCACATTCAATCCAAGATTGAATCCTAGAAGGAGACCATACATCTGGGACTTTCCATTCATTGCCCTGAGAATGACCATGACGAAAATCTACTGCTTTAATTTCGATTTCAGAAGGAAAAAGTGGTCTAGGATCTATTGACATAGTCTCTTTTTCATTCCATAAACCTCCAATAACTGGCCAAGAAGGATTTTCAACTGGAAGAGGCAAATCTTCGGCAAGATGTTTAGATTTTGGAATAATTGTCAATGGTTTAGTACTAACCACTGAATCTCGAATTTTTGCTTCTGAATGATAAGCTTCTGAACCTGAAAGTAAGGAAGGTTGTCTCTGGATTCTATCTGCAAAATATTGAGATTCTAGAGTTACCAGGGCAGAAGTATATGATAATGGAAGAGTAGTAATTTGTTGTCTTTTTAGTAATAAATTTCCTTCAGAAGAACGTTTACTTCTCCATGAAACACCATGTCCATTCTCTACAACTATTGTTGAAGAGCCATCAGAATATGGTTCAACATTTCGATCTTCAGCTACAATCAACAAGTTGTCATTATGATTTATTTGACTCCAACCTAAATCATCTGAGAAATCTTGAGAAGAAAGAAATGAAGGTAGGAATTCAGGATTAGAATGTTCTCTCCAATATTCTACATATGGAGCAACTGGTGGAGAGGATTCATCTAAAATTGTAGGATCGATTACTACTACTTCTTCTCCTGAATAGTAAATCGACTGTAACAAATGACGCGTATGGCGAATGGGGCCATCTGGACGTAATATTCCCAATCTTTGTCTTTCTTCCTCTTGCAATAAAGGTGGCAAAGTAACTCTTAGATCCCAATAATCAGCAGTTGGCTCCACAAGAATTACGCGCTTTGCTTCACATCCTAATACTTCGTCTGGTGTTCTGATTAAAACAGGAGAAAATGGTGATGAGACTTCAGGTAAAACCCCAGAATCAATTACAGCTTGAACTTGGTCACACCAGATTTCTGTACTTTCAGGCCGAGAAATGCCCATAGATTTCTCATAAGATCTTAAATTTGATAATTCAGACATTAATATCTGTAATCCCACTAAACCATCAGCTCTTTCACCATCAAAATTATTAGAAACATTTTCATTATTCATCATTGAAATTACATTGTTTAGCCATAAATCAGGAGATGAGTCATGTATTTCAAATGGTAATTCTTGACCTGTAAAACATCCTTTCCAGAAGGATTCATCTTTTAAGAAATTAATATCTTGATTATTCAAAATTGGAGAAAGTGCACCAATTGTGCAAAGAAACCACCACTGTGTCTGTTCAAATGCTAAAGGATTTCTAGATTCAGAAGCATCTGATGAAAATGCACGAAGCCAGTCATGTAGAACGCCCTTTCCCCCTATTAATCGACGGTCACGAGCCAATAATTCCAATACTTCACGATCCGGAATTGGTCGAATATGAGTTTCAGTTGGATGATTGGGTACTTTTTCTAATTCAAAGAGGCAGATAGTACGTTGAACAGCAAACGAAAGAAGGGACTCAAGAGAGAAGCACTCTTCAGAATGAGCAATCTGGATTGCTGAGTAAATCCAATGAACAAATGGGCTACTTCTAAGCTGTGATTTGCTCTTAGACACTGGAATACCAAGTGACGCTAATTCATTTTTCCATTCNGCAGGAAGGTTATTTCCTGAAGGGTGAATCAATAAAATATCATCAATTCCTGAATCCAGATATTTTTTGATTATTCGAGNTGTTACCCTTGCTGATGATGANGCTTCTCTAATATGGATTCGATGAATATTTGGAGATTTTTCGTCCTTTTTTTGGNTCATGAGATGGGANCCATGANGGTAAGTCTNCTGATGATTTAACTGGATGAATATCATCNATNAANAATCCATGATANCCCAACCGATGNGACCCATGATANCAAAGTTGGTGAATAGGAATTCGNAATGANATACATTCTAAAATTTTCAAGTAAATTGGNTCGNTGTTTGGCGAATGGTCCATTAAGATAATTCCGTCAACTAGATCGAAAGTGAAAATTGATCTNTCTAAATTTTCTAATCCATCTATTAATCGAGAATAGAATCGAGAAGAATAAGCNCCTGCAAGGACTTNCTCAATTTCATCTATACTAGATTGGACACCTTGAAGATGTTCTANCAAAGTATCNATTGGNGCATTATTTCTTCTCAACGTTGAGTTTAATCTCAATAGAGTTCTAGTTTTAGAAATAGGCCATTTTCTATCTTCAATAGGATGTAATAANGGAAATTCAAGTTGNGATGCTTTTCGTTNCATNATTGAATGNATAGCAAGTTCAAGAGATGGNCCATCAGGAAGCATTCTAGGTTCTCTNAAATCNGCATAAATCTTAGTACATAATCCANTTAANGTCANATGTGAACTTCTATCNACAATTCCCGTCGATGAAGAGATTTTATTGAGAAATTTATCACGAGATAGGGCAGATGAATGTATGAAAAGAATACGCGAAGGGCCACCCTCTGAAATTGGTCTTGGATCTACTGTTTGCTGAATTGCATGTTGCAATATCCATTCAGGTAGAGGCCCCCTAGGAATTTGTTCCAAGGTTATCTCCATAGCATCACCAACGTTCTACTTGTTCTTCGATGGTAGATAAACCCGAAGTTTTGAGGTTACTTCTTTCTAATCACAATTGAAGCCAATGAAAGGATTAGAAGAGTAGATACTGCACTGATTGAAGGTAAAAAACCTGACTCATTCTCACTACAATCTAACTCAATAAAATTCATCTCCCAATCAAAGGCAAGAACCAGACGTAAATCTTCGTCATCCCATACTTCAGGAAGAGCAATATTTGATGCTCCATCTTCTGAGAGAATATGTATATCTCTAATTACATGAGGATAATATTCTAGGCCATTAGANCCATTCTCATCTCGAGCAATTTCTTCAACCACGTAGAGAATTGGTGTGATAGAAGCAGTCGTTGGANTAGAACACTCATCATTCCAGATATCCTCCATNGTTAGTGAGCCCGGAGTNGAAAGACNCCAAANTACTGTGCCGTTGNTATCATCCCAATTTNNCCAAGACAAAGAGGCAGTCATNCCTTCAAGNGAGAGAGATGAGCCCAAATCTACGCTAAGCGAGTAATCATCNGATAACGTNCCACTACCTTTAGCAACAGAACCAGAATGAAGCCATTCNCCNTTGAATACTACNGCAGGNGGTAAACGTTCAAGCCCACCTGTAGCACGACTATTGGTTGGGCCAAATCGTTCAATCCATCGGTCNTCGCCAACCTCAGTNCCGAATGGNTCTCTNATTTCTGAGTATTCNCGATGGTAATGNAAACTCTCAATCGAACGATTAGTAGCTANNTCACTTACTGCATGCTCAGAATCTANACAATTCTCACACCANGTAGCAGTATAGACTTCCGCAATGACTGGCCAAGATTCAGAAGGAACATCAAAAGATGCATTAGATAAATTACCATGTCCAATATTGATACCTATGCCACCGAAGGTCCCTTTCTTTTCCATTATATCTGGTTCAGAAATGATAGGTAAACCATCTGTAGTCGCTGATTCGCTCTCTGCTTTAACTAATCCAGAAAAACATATGAGTAAAATTAGCAAGAATGCCCTCTTCATACTCCTGTGAGGACGTGGTTATTCGTCAATGTTACCTCTCTTCGTTCTGGAAATTCCAAAATAGATTATGTCGAAGTTGTCGAAAATATCTGACTCTATCTTCTATTCGTGCCCACCATGGTCTTCCATTTGGATCAATTTCTTCCTGAATTGGAGCCAATAACTCATACATTTGATTTCGAACCTCTTCATTTAGATTCAAATGTCTTTCCTTAACCCAAATTTGTTGATTTTCTTCAAGTCTCAGAATTTCAAGATTATTTTCGTTAGATACCCAACCATGTATTCGTGCAATCGACTGTAAAACCTCTACTTCTTGTTGAGTTAGGAGTTGGTTTTCTATAGTCAATAATCCAAATATACCACCTGGAGCATTTGGCAAGCGTGCTAGTGCCCCTATTGGAGCTGCATTGAATGCAACCAATGCATTGATCAATATATTTGGAATCCTATTTCTATTTCCTCCATCTCCTAAAGTATCATCATTTATGGGAAATTGATGTTCTCGTTCAAAACGGAATTCGCCTTGTTGATTATCCCATTCATTTTCAACTAATCTTCCCCAATTAACATAAGGAGGGTTTTGATGTCTTCTTCTAATATTGTTATCATGTATATCTCTTGCTTCAAAATAGTCTCTAACCCTTTCACGTAAAGGAATTGGTGGCTGAAAATGATCTTGATATATTTCTGGATTTCTAGGAATTTTTCCATGACTAACTAGAAAGTTGTGGATTGTAGCAATTGCAGTATTATTTTCACGATCGTTTGAACAAATTAAAGCTAAAGTGACAATTTGATCTCCTATTGGTAAATCTCGTAATTCATCACCAGCATGAGTACAAATTTTGCCCCAAGGTTCAGAGGAATTCGTTCTAGCACTGAGTTGAAATTTATCTCCANCTAAATTTTTTGCAGTTCGATTAATTTTTATTCGATATTCAGTACCTGTGGTACCCTGAATCAGTAAACTGCGTTCATTNTCAGAAAAGTTGATGTTTTCTGTTTGATGTTCTATATCTCTTAACAATCTTGCAGCTTTACGATCTGCATCATTAGGAATTTTGGGAGTTACTTCTTCGTTTCCCCAATTACTCAATAACAGTTGAAGAGTGTCATGAATTGAGGTTCCTGGAGGAGATAATTGAGCAGAAATTATTGCAGAAATAATATGGATATCTGATGGAATTCGTCGTAATTTTATTTTTCCGTCATCATCCTCAACTCTGAGAAATAATCTTCCATTTCTGACNGTNATGAGAGAATTATATTCATGNTTTANCAATTCTGGATTNGACCAATNATTTGTTATTTCTCTCCATCTTCTNAGCCAAGGCATTGAAAANATTTCATTCTCTGGTAAACTATCCAGATAAAATGGCAGCGTTTCAAGACTATTTTGTTGATCTTCAAATGAACTATTAATGATTTTAACATTGGATTTATCTGAAAATAAAGTCCAACGTCTGAGAACCTTAGAAATTACAGCAGCAATCGTTTTGAAATCACTTCTGTTTCGACGTCGAGCAATACGGAAATGATGTCTCCATCTAGGATGAACTTGACGTTCTCTCTGAAGAGAGGTCTTCCATCGATCCCTCAGAGTCTCTCCTAATTGAGCAAGTAATTGAGCTAAACGATGCCAATTTACTGCTTTTAATTCCCAATCTTCCATTTTTGAAATCAATTCGATTAGTTGAGAATCAGGAATGCGAACACCTGTGTTTATTATTCCGTCAATAGTGATGGATGGAGGCAAAGAAGAACACGAACTGATTTGCAACCAGCAACCACCAGGNAGAGGGAAGCCTCGATTCATTAGCCTCTNCTTNATATCCTGANTTTCAGTTGACTTGATTTGATCNANGATTCGAGTTCTTATTTCATTTGCTTTTTGATCNTCAACAATAGNCTGAAGATGAGATTCTTGAGAAACAAAAAGCCATTCAGAATCTTCTCTATCTAACCTTTTATGCCATTCTCGGATTCTACCTATGGTAGATCTTGTTGAATGATTTTGCAATATATGATTTACAATTTCTTTATCTTCTCTTGATGATTCATGTAAAGGAATTATTCCAGAACAATGAGGATGGATCATCCATTTACATCTAGAACACCATGAGTCTGAATTATGATTCAGAGGTTCAATTTCACACGCAACACATAACCGATCTTTATCTTCATCGTTTACTCTCGAGGTAGTTGTCATAGTTAAACAATAAACTGACTCCTTATGAATCAAATAATTACAAGGTTGCAAATGCATCTATTGTTCTTTCAATATCTTCATCGGTAATATGTAGATGGGTTACCAATCTGATCATATTCGAACCCAAATCCAATGCATCAATTCCCTTTTGTGATAGTGATTCTATTACATTAGAGGCTAAAGTATCTGTTGTAATGTATACCATATTTGTTTCAACAGTTGAGATATCAACATTGAATCCATCCATATTCCCTATTTCTTGAGCGAGTTTTCGGGCGCGAGCATGGTCATCTGCCATTCTTTCAATGTGATTTTCTAATGCAAATATTCCGCCTGCTGCAATGATTCCAGCCTGACGCATCCCCCCTCCAAACATCTTGCGCCAACGATGAGCTAAAGCGATGAACTCTGATGAGCCTACCAATACACTACCAACTGGAGCGCCTAGACCTTTAGATAAACAAATAGAAATTGAGTCATAATCGCGAACAATACGTGCAAGAGATGTTTCGGAAGCAACAGATGCATTGAATAAACGAGCCCCATCAATATGAGCAGCACAATCATTGTCATGAGCAACTTTAGCAATTGCATCAAGTGTTTCTTGAGGATAACAAGTTCCACCACCCCTGTTAGAAGTGTTCTCAACACAAACTAGAGACCCATTAGGAAAATGTGCAAGACTACCATCTGCTTTACGAATTCCTTTCTTAACATCTTCAGGTGTCATAATTCCACGCTTTCCAGGAACTAAAGAAACCGAACACCCTGATAATGCTGCAAAACCTCCTCCTTCGTAGATGTAAATGTGGCTAGTTGCCTCGGTAACTATTTCATCGCCAGGATTTGTGTGAGTACGAATTGCAATTGCATTCGACATTGTCCCACTGGGTACGAAGAGTGATGCTTCTTTTCCAAGCATCGATGAAATACGATTTTCTAATTCAATAACTGTAGGATCATCGCCTAAGACATCATCTCCAACTGGAGCGGAAGACATCGCTTTTCGCATTTCATCAGTAGGTTGAGTGACTGTGTCGCTTCTCAAATCAACTCGGTCAGATGGATGCTCGCGCATGTCACCCGCTAGCATTTCTGTTTCTTAGGCTTGTCCAGAAATTATTGCGGTTTCCATTTTCCAAGACAATCTCGGAAAGCATCTTCTAAATTTGAATGTTCGAACTCAAAACCTGAATCAAGTAGACGCCGTGGAAGGACTTTCTGTCCTTCCAGTAACAAAGGACGTGCAAGTTCACCGAACATAATCCTAACAACAAAACCTGGAAGAGGAGCGAAAGCGGGTCTCCTAAGAACTCGGCCCAACGTTTTAGCAAAGGTTTTCTGACGAACTGGATTAGGTGCAGTCAGATTATACATTCCTTCGCAATTTTTTGTCATCATTAGGTGCTGAACCGCTGCAATATGATCATCCATTGAAATCCATGACATCCATTGTTTCCCTGAACCAATAGGACCACCAGCTCCCATTTTGAATGGAAAAAGCATTCTTCCTAAAGCTCCTCCTTTAGGAGATAATACTATTCCGGTGCGAAGATGGATGGTTCTAATTCCTGCCTCTCTAGCTGCATCCGCAGAAGATTCCCATATTTTTGCTGTATCTGTAAGGAACCCTGTNCCATGACTACTATTTTCATCAATTTCTTCATCACCTCTGTCTCCGTAAATTCCAATTGCACTAGCAACGACAAATACCTCAGGTTTTTCCTCTAAAG
The DNA here is from genome assembly GCA_002708015.1 of Methanobacteriota archaeon. Lineage (GTDB taxonomy): Archaea > Thermoplasmatota > Poseidoniia > Poseidoniales > Thalassarchaeaceae > MGIIb-N2. Next base: position 9,177 of record PAOK01000036.1, on the reverse strand, counting down.
AAGCCATGGTTTCAGAGAGTAATGTAACAGATTTTTGGCGTGATTCAACAATTGCCTGTTTACGTTTTTTAGACCATCTCTTATCTCCAATTCCTACACCTCCCAAATGAATGACTGCATCAATTCCATCAAACAATGAAGGATCTAATTCCCCGTTCTCAGGATCCCAAAATCGTTGATTTTCATCTAACGGTTTTCTTCTAACTAGTTGAATCACTTCATGACCACCTGTATCGAGAAACGGAATTAATTGAGACCCAATCAATCCACTAGCTCCACTAACCAATATTCGTTTTTTGGGAAATTCAGAAAATGATTGATGTCTCATAATATCTCTCTTCAGACTAATTGCTCTTGAAGTAAACATATTTTCTATATTTTTACGAACATATCGTCCGCCAAATAACCTACCTAGAAANCCTACTGGTATTACATAACTTACTTCGTCACGTATAACGGTAACATCCGGTTTTTCTTTGATAAAACGGTGAGTGTGCCACCATCTCTTAAACGGGCCTCGAACCATTCTATCNGCAAATAATTCTTCTTCAATCATATCTGTATGTTCAGCAATCCATTTCATCTTTATTGGGCCCATTTTCATCTTCATTACTCTGGTTCCACCAGGTGATAAATCAGGTGGTGCAGAAATNGTTTCTATGTTTTCCCAAGGNGGGGCTAATCTGTCAAATGCACCATCTCTAGTATGCCATTCCCAAACCACTTTTCGAGGTGCTTCAATTCGAGTTTCATGTAGGTAGTTTACCAAATATCATCCCTCAATTGTATCAAATTCACCTGTTCCAAATTGATTCAAATATCCTTTAAGATCAAGTTTTCTTGCTGTATTTGCACTCGACATGAATCTAACTTTTCCAAAGACTGGGCGTTCTGGTCCCCAAGCACGATCATGTCGTCCTAATACCCAGAATATTCCAGTGTATGAGTTAGGATCTCTGCCGTCTAGAGCCCATCGATCATTTAGTCTAACCATCCAATCTGATGCTGTAACTGGATCTGGTGCCCATTCCAAAATTCTCTTCCCCCATAACATTCGCAAATAATTGTGAATTACTCCTGTCTCACGTAATTCTCTTTGAGCTGCATTCCAAATTTCATCATGAGTTTCAGCGTTTTCTAATTCATCAAAAACATANGATGGACGCGGGTCATTAGCATGTTCAGTTAANGTCATTTGAGCCCATTCTGGGAGTGAATTAAATGTTGCATGATCTGGTCTGTGATATGCAAAGTGAAAACCAAGATCACGCCATGTGATTATCTGATCTAGGAANGCTTCTGATGCTTCACTTAATCCCCACCATCCATTCCTAGAACCTGTAACTTTACCAGGAGTCATGGTTGGATCCCAGTTTCCTTTTTTGAGTACTCTATCAACTACTTCTAATGCGGAAATATGTCCAAAATGAAGCCAAGGGGATAAACGACTAGTCATCGGTTCTGATGGATTATTTCGTCCGTCAGAATATCTTTCTAATCTTTGATTTACAAATATTTCAAGTAACTTATTTGCTTCTTTAGAGCCACCTCTTGCTGATTCTACTGAAGGTACCAGATGGTCAATCGGAAGAGGTTCTAACGCAGACTTACCCGTTACTCCACCTTCAGAAACTCTCCACAACCATTCTAGAGGAGTCATTGAAAATCTCAATTCTTCTAAAAGGATNGAGTATTCATTTTCGGGCATCCAGAGACTACTACTTCTAGATTCGAGCGGATTAGGTTTAGGAGAATTAGAAATCGCTTCTATGACTCTTCTCTGAACCACTCTTCGGAAGGTATGAGCTAACGGAGGAGCCTTATCAGTCCATGACATAGGAATTACTCCACAACCATCTACTGCATGCAAACGAGTATCAAGAATTTTTTCAGCACGCTCCATCACGTGACGAGGGTGACCAGTTGGAAAATCATCAATTACAACAAGGCAAGCTCTCTTGGAAATACGTCTCAATAAGCCGTTTCCTCTCTCACGATGGGTTTCAATCCACGGTATGTAACGTACTCCAGTTCCTTCAAATGCATCACGATTATCAAGCATACCTTGAGCTACAAAGGTAACTAATCTGTCACTTGCAAATGAGTGATCTATACTAAACGGTTCAATAACTATCAATGGTTTTTCTAATTTTTCTGCAACATCTGCAGCATGTTCTAAAGCATGATTCCAACGTAATCTCCGTTGCGCTGTCATCCAATATAATACGAATTCACCCTGCTCATTAACTGGACAATCAACNAGAACCCTAGTTCTAGATAGAATTGCAGAGTTATTGATTTTCATATAGACAACTCCGGAATTTCAACCTTTTTCTGCACAAAATGAACAAGATATGGTTCATTCTTCTCTTCTGAGTAATCTACCATATCCATAGATGAATAATGATTGATTGAAGCTATAGAGATAGAATGCATAGTGTTACTTAACCATTCAACAGAATCTAATTCTTCAAGAGAAAACCATCCAAAGTCACTAACTTCTTCGGAATTTAACGTAATTTCCAATGTATTGGGAGTTACTAAGTAAGCTACAAAAACACCAGTCTGATCACTTTTGACTCTCTCTCGGATAGCAGTAATACCAATTATTTCTCCGGAAATNCCACACTCTTCGAATAGTTCACGTAACGCAGCCTGAGCTGGTAATTCTCCAGACTCGACAAATCCTTTGGGAACACCCCACTTAGAAGAATGGGGGCCTTTCGACTCCTTGATCAACAATATGCGGCCGTTATTTACGACACAGGCAGCAACACCTAGATCACAAAGATTGGACCGCATCGGGTTNNTTTGTGGTTCCGGCATATATGAATGGGTGTTCAACTGTANGAAAAAAAAGTTACAATGGAACGGAACAGTTCTTCATAAGTACAAACTATNACAGGTNAACATGGTTCTAACTGAGTCGAACGAATATGTNACTATACCGCTAGAGAATGTGAGGATTCCGCGCCCAGATGCATTCCTCCCTACAGAACACGGGAACTTTCGTGTTCGCTCATTCCCTGAACTGAGTTCTGAGGATCACTGCGCGATTTACTCTGGTCAACCGTGGGATGAAGAGGCCCCCCTGGTGCGTATCCACTCTGAGTGCTTGACAGGAGATGCTCTTGGTTCACTGAAATGTGATTGCGGTCCGCAACTAAAGAGAGCTTTGAATGAAATTCAAGACGAAGGCGTAGGACTCATTCTCTATCTTCGTCAAGAAGGAAGAGGCATTGGATTGTCTGCAAAGATACAAGCTTATGCCTTACAAGACAGAGGTTACGACACGCTAGATGCCAATGTACTGCTTGGACATCCAGCAGACGCTAGAGATTATACTGTGGCCGCTAAGATGTTACAACAGATGGGGATCGAAAAAATTCGTCTGTTGACTAACAACCCTCTGAAGGAATCTGCAATGACTTCTAACGGAATTGAGGTTGAACGTGTGGAACATGTTAATGGAGTAGGTCCACATAATATTGATTACCTAACCACAAAAGCACAGAGGATGGGACATTTATTAGATATTTAATGAGGAACAAACATGACTCAAATTACTACAAAATCCTTAGTTGGAAAAGATGCCCCAGATTTTTCCCTAGAGTCATCGAACGGAGAAATGATTAATCTAAGTGATTTTGATAATAGTTGGAAAGTAATATTCTTCTATTCGGTTAACGGTGCACCAACATGTAAGCGAGGTTGTTTAAACTTCAAAGAACAATATGAATTGTTTAAGTCAGTAGGGTGTGAGATTATTGGTATTAGCCAAGATCCGAAAAACGACCATAAAGAATTCAAAGAATCTTTAGATTTGCCTTACCCAATTCTAGGAGACCCAGAAAGACAAGTAGCGAAGAGATATGGTGTTCCTGTTCATCTAGGNAAATTTCCTGCNAANTCTTCATTNGTCGTTGGACCNGACAGGAAAATCCATTATGTCTATGACTGGTTATTTAGACCTAGAAATCACGTAGCAAAGATTCTNTCTGTTCTNAGTGAAGTTACTGATGGAGAAGGATTCTGATGGGNTGGGATCAAGTTCTGTCCTTTGCAGGACTNAATGAAAGAGAGGTNCAATCTGTNCTAATTTTATCNTCNAAGCCTAANNTNAAAGCTTCTGAATTAGCNACAGAATTGGGAACNACAAGGCTTGATGCNTANAANTCTCTTTCTAGACTNCAAGAAATTGGATTNGTNACNACNACTGCTGATAGNCCAATGAAATTTTCTTCGCCACCTATCAACGAAGCAGTAGAACGACTGATTGGAATGAGAAAGGAACAACTCAGACAAGTTGAAGAAGGATATGAAACATTACTTAGCGGNACATCATGGAACCAAGAAGTTGCAGATAAAACAAAATCAGCAGGGTTTGATGAACCAAAATTTGCTGTTCTNAAAGAACGTATACACATTCACAAACGTATTGAACAATTTGCTAACGAAGCAAATGAAAGAGTTGTACTAATGCTAGGAGAATATGGTATTCTACACTTGCATAGAGGGCCAGCATTAGCAGCAATAAATTCGGCAGCAGAAAGGGGAGTTAAGATTCAGATTTTAGCTAAATTACACCGAAGGACTATCCGATTTTTCAGGGATCTTCACGAGAATGTAAAGGTACGGCATTCTGATGATGTTGAATCTCAAGGTGCATTGATGGATAACGAAGAAGTTTTACAAATGCTAAACATAGAGTCAAATCCTGTTGGGAGAGGTAAAGAAGATGCTGCTCTATCAGTGGTTTCGAAACAATTCGCAATCTCACAGGCCAATCTAATCGATGCAGTGTGGCCGGAGGCTATTCCATTTGATCAGGCCGAAAAGAGGTTCACAGAACAACAGATTGTAGATCCTCTACGAATAGAAATAGGACAGGGCTCTTTTCTCGAAAAATTGAGAACCGCTTTAGGTGTTGATTTAGAACTGCCTGAAGAAGATACTCCATTCGATCCTGATGCTATGCTTAAGGCGGGAAGAGAGGTAAATTCTGCCAGAAGACAACTTGGTGAAAATAGTCTATCAAGTCTCACAATTCTTGGTTTTGATTTGGAAATAATGATGAGACAGGTTGGTAGAAGAGTTGGTGAAGAACTAGCATTTTCTCTTCGAGGGATTGAAGATAATATTGAATTTTTGAACGAATTAATGGACTTGTGGGAAGCTGCAGGATTAGGAACGCTGACATATGCACTAGAGCCTACATTCCATGTTTGTGTAGGGCTAAATGAAAAACCAGACCAAGGAAATCGAGATGTTCTTCCTCTCTGGGAACTCGATGATGGAATTATTGAAGGTGCATTGATGGCAAGATATCCTGAAGAAGGGGATGTTGAAATAAAGAAAATTCCAGGAAGTGGAGATTTAGATGATATCTGGCAATATCACCTTCTAATGAAAGAATAGTTGTGATAGGATGGAGATTAGTCGAGATCAATTAAGAGTTTTTACCGTCGTTGTTGGCGGATTGGTTCTAGCATCATACGTTTGGGGAGTTTCTAGACTATCTCAGCCATCAGATCTCTGGGGAGGAGTTACAGGTAACCTACAACGATTTAGTGTCATTTTCATGTTTGTTGCCGCAATAGGATATCTAATTTATTGGTGGATTGCTCTATTCCAGATGGAGGCAGGAGATGTTGCAAATTTACGATGGCCTTGGGGCGAATCAGATAATAAGGGAACTAATCGTCTCTTACTTTCTTTTGCAATATTTCTAATCCCATCTGCTCTATGGATTGAGAGCACGGGACTACATCTCAGGAATCCTAGCGATTTTACTCCTTTTCTNGTTGTAGGCACACTTCTTCTAGCAGGAATTGGGAATGTCATGCTAGGATTACTTGCATTCTCAGCATATCAAGACGATATCCCTAGAGCAAGTTGGTTATTATTCGGAGCATTTGCTTTATCGATTCAGTGCATCATTAATGACCTGATAATTTGGTCATGGAAATTTCCATGGTAGTCAAGACTTGAACATTCATTCATATCCTCTATTGATGTCAGAGTATTATGAGACTGCTAACTTTCCTTCGTTTTATGAGGCAGATTCTCAAAAAAGGTCCTGCAGATTTAGATTGGATACAACGCCAAGGATTACTGTCAGTAAAACTGGCTCAAATTTTTGCATTGAGATCGGATATTCTTTCCGTAGAAAAATGTCAACAATTACAATCTCTGTATCAACATGCAGCGACAATACCTTCAGAAGATGTCTTTGCAAATATTGATTCAAGAGGTCCAAAGGGATTTAGAGAACAATTTTCTTGGATTGATGAAGAACCTTTNGCAGCTGCATCTGTAGGTCAAGTCCACAGAGGACAGTTGAAAAATGGAGATGAAGTTGTAGTAAAAATCATCAAATCACAAAATGAAAAAGAATTCAGACGTGATGTAAATCGGATGCGTAGATGGTTGAGAATGTTCTTGTTTTTCTCACCTAAATTACGTAAGGTAGGGAATCCTATCGCATTGTTGAATCACGTTGCTGATTATACCACAAGAGAACTAGATCTGAGAAACGAAATTGCTGGTGCAGATGAATTAAGAAATATTCAAAATCAGATAAAGGATACTTTTCCAATGCCTCTTCTTAGGTTTCCAAAATACTATCCTGATATCTCAAATGAACACGTTCTAGTATCAGAATATATCAAGGGTGAATCACTTGAAGAAGGGATTGATGCAGGAAACTTAGACTGGGAAACACTACTACAATTATTTAGAATTCATGGGGCTTTTCTTTTCGGAATAGGGACTTTTCATGGAGATCTTCATCCAGGAAATTGTATAATTGATGAAGATGGTAAATTTGTGTTCATTGATAACGGAGCGATTTGTCATGCACCTCAACATGTAAACAGAACTCTGTTTACATTCTTTGAGCATCTATCAAAAAAACAACTTACTGAAGCATTCAATGCACTTCTAAAAATGTCAAATGCAAATCTAGAGTCCGTAAAACTAGAGAAGTACTATTCTAGAATGGGAGAAATCTATCAAGACTTTGAAAAGAAACCTGTTGGTGAACAGAGTTTAACTCAAATCATGATGAAGACTGTTCGTACTGCGGTAGAGAAGGCAAAGGCAGATTTTGGAGAAGAGGCTTTTCCAATTATTCGAGCTTTGATGTACCTAGATGGACTAGTTATCAGAACTCATCCAGATGTTATGTTAATACAGTCTATGGGCCCATACTTAGAAGAATTTAGAATAGGATTAGGTATTGGAGTCAATCAGTGATGGTGATGGATTCTCGTAATAATGAGAAAAAAATCGCAATTGTTGGAGCAGGAATCTCCGGTCTTGAATGTGCAAAAATTCTGATAAATAATGGATTTAATGTCACTGTCTTCGATAAACAATCAGAAGTAGGAGGACGAATGCGAACATCAGAAATTGATGGATTTCTTTTAGACCACGGATTTCATGTATTACAAACAGCATATCCAGAAACTTCCAAACAAATCGATTACAAATCATTAGATTGTAAACCATTCAAAGCAGGAGCAAGAGTAGTTCTACTCAAAAATGGAAAAGCCCGTATGAAATTGATGGCAGACCCTTGGAGAGATCCTATAAGAGGTGTTTTGAGTTCACTAAATGGATTTTTATCAATCAAAGATTTATTGAGAATTGGTTTAATGAGATTATCAATTACAAGAGGTAAAATTGATCAATTATTTGATGGGAGTGACGAAACTACCCTTGATTTTCTTCAAAGAAGAAAACTAAGTGATAATGCAATAAATCGATTTTTTTTACCACTATTTGGAGGTATTTTCCTTGAATCGAAATTACAAACATCTGAACGATTATTTCGTTTTATCTTTAGAATGATGGCTAAAGGAAAAATGGTTTTACCAAAAGACGGTATACGCTCTGTTCCTTTGTCAATTGCTAAAGAGGTTGGACAAGATAACATTAGATTAGGTGTAGAAATTAGCCGGATTGAAGAGAAAGCTCTTCGATTTAGAGGAGAAGCTCATCGTTTTGACCTTGTTATCAAAGCATTTTCCGAACCTACGGACGAAGATGGAAAACACGTTTGGACAATTCACTTTGATGCTCCTTCATCACCTATGCGTTCGAAACATATCTTACTCAATTCCAATCTGATTGATTCTTCTTCTATTGTATCGCATGTGGCTGTGCCTTCTGATGTTCAACCATCTTATGCACCTTCCGGACGGAGTTTAGTAACTGCAACAGTCGTTGGAGACAGAGCAAAGGAGATGGGATTTGAGACGAGGGAATCGGTTGAACAAGCTGTGAGAAATGATCTAGGACAATGGTTTGGAGATGGTACAGTTTCAACTTGGAAGACACTTGCAATTCAACATATTACTCATGCTCTCCCCATCTCTAGTTCTGGAAAAAGGCTGACCAACCTTCCAAGAAATGGAGAAGATACAATCGAATGTGGAGATCATATGTTACATGGTAGCGTAGAAGGAGCAATTTTGTCTGGAAGAAATTCAGCACTAATTGCAATTAACCGTTTAACAAATAATACTGAAACGATTCAAGGTCCTGTAAAGAAAGTATAGAATCAGTAAAATGGATTTGTTCCTGCTTCATGATCAGTAGCATCTACAATTGACGTAATAGATGGGACTTTGTTCCTGATTGCAACTTCAATGCCTTGCTTTAGAGTAACATCTACCATTCCGCAACCTTGGCAACCTCCCCCAAAAGCAATCACTGCTTTATCTCCATCAACTCCAAGCAATTCAACAGTGCCTCCGTGAGAAGCAACCATCGGAGAAACATCTGTTTGAATCACTTCAGCAACTGCAACTGATAAATCATCAACCCACATTGGATTAGGGTTCTCAAACTGAAACCCTCCCCCCATCAGAGTCTCTACGAAATCTAAAGTTGCACCATCCATATATTGAGAGCTCCTTTCTGCAATCAAAACTGTCATTTCGTCTACTTCGCAAACGATATCTGATGCTTCTTTTTCTTCAATATCAACTAAATTTAGATCATATCGAAATCCTTTCTCGCCCCTTCCAATAATCTCAACTCTGAGAACTCGGTTGATATCATCGTCAGCCTTCTGTTGAAATTGAAGTAACATTTCTTTTGCTTTTTCAGTAATTGAAATCATGACTTCACCTCGAAAATTGACAATTTATTTTACTCTGTAGGGGGTTG
>PAOK01000035.1 GCA_002708015.1 Methanobacteriota archaeon | reverse complement strand
GATGGTCTTTGGCTTCTCAAATCCTTTCCATTTCTGAGGTTCCATGATTTCAGAGCTGAGTTTTCCAAGCATCCATTCTCCAACAGTAGGGTCTGAACACGCTGCTTCAAAATCATTCTTTGACATTCCGTCAGCAGTCATTGCCTGCATCATCGCTTGTTCGTTTGGTTGAATAATCACGTATGTTGAAACTTTTCCTCTTCCATCAATTGATGCTTGCTCGATTAATGGAGAGAGTTTCAACTGCTCTTCTAATGGGGAAGGAGCTACGTACTTTCCATTTTGTAACTTGAATTGTTCCTTGACTCTTCCAGTAATTTTTAGGAATCCATCAACTAATCTTCCCAAATCTCCAGTTCTAAAGGTCCCATCTTCCATGATTACCTCATTTGTTGCTTCAAGATTATTCCAATATCCCATCATTACGTTTGGACCTCTGACTACGATTTCGCCATCTTCTGAATCTGGATCGTCCCATGCATCTTGGTCAATGATAACTTCAACTCCAGGAATTGCTCGTCCAACTGTTCCAGACATTGAAGCATAATCATCTTCCCATCCGTTCAGTGTAACCAATGGCGCGGTTTCTGAAAGTCCATATCCTTCTAGTACACTTATTCCAAGACAGTTTACGAAAAGTGCGATTTCTGGATCTAAAGGTGCTCCACCACTTATCATTAAATCAAGCTCACCTCCAAGCCGTTCTCGAATTTTTGTTATTGCCAGTTTGGTTAGAATCTTATCTTTCATTCCCTTAGGAGGTACTGCAATCATTTCAGTAGGTGCAGCAAGAGTGCGCTTCTTAGCCGTAGCCAATGCTGATTTTGCTAACTTCTTTTTCAGTCCAGAACCTTCTTCAATTCCGGCCATTATTCTACTATGGAATCGATTCAGAACTCGTGGAACACACAACATAATATGCGGCTTAATGACTTGTACTTCATTTACGAGATTCAGTAAATCAGATACAAAGTGGACTTCACATCCAAAGTAAATCATTGCACTCATATCTCCTGCTTGAGCAAGAGAATGTGCGAATGGTAAGAAACATGCAGTTCTCCTACCTGGCCATAGTGGAGCTCTACCTTGTATAGCTAGAATATTATGCAATACATTCCAGTTAGACAGCATTACTGCTTTAGGGACCCCACTAGTACCAGATGTAAAGATTAGACTTGCTAGTTTGGTATGATCCATACATGGGTCATTTACTGGTTCTGCAGCACGACCNGCATTGATGAANTCCATCCATGTGCTGACNTTAACNCCTTCNGGNANTGTTTCAGGCATTTCATTATCGAGAATNACAACTCCACCANTTGGCCATTCAGAATCACCTTTATTTTCAGCGAAACTGGTAAGCAGTGATGAATTTGCAACGAANAGAATTGAAGGAGTAGCCAAATCATAACAATAGACGGATTCTTTCATTTTCATGTTCGTATATACTGCAGATGCTGCTGCACCTATCATATTAGCAGCATAGAAAANCATTGCGAATTGAGGGCTAGTATCAACGATTTGTAGTACTCTGTCATCTTCTTTCACTCCTGCAGCTCTCATTCCAGCAGCAAGAGCTTGTACATTGTCATGAAATTGCCCTCTAGTAATCGGCACTCTTTCCATTCCTTCACTAGGAACATAAGTACACTGGACGGTGTCTGCACCCCAAAGGTCGACAGATTTCCGTACCATATCATAGAGAGTCTTTGGATCTCCATATTTGTCATCAGGTTTAGACCAATCTCGATCAAGGGGTACGGGTTTCAGTGCTTCTGGAGGTGGGTTCCACATGTTACTCACTCTTGAGCGACGGGGGGGTCTACTCATGAAGGATGCGATTGATTTAAAATGAAATTATTTTAGAAATTATGATCATTTTCACTCTATTCATTATATGCTATTGAGTATCATTGTGACTCATGTCCAACAATACGACTGCTCTTATCATAGGTATCATTTTCTTGTTAGGTCTATTTGCAGGAGGGGGAGCAGTCTATTTATTGTCTAATGAAGATTCTACTTCTGATGATATAGAAAATGATTCAAATTCGGGTGAGAATTTGGATGATGATGAAACAAATGAATTTGATGATAAATCAGATGATTCTGACATTACAGATTCTCAGACAAACAATACTTCCAATCTCAAGGTTTTAGCTTTGCATGGTGGAGGAGAATCATCATCTTCATTCCAAAATCAACAAGGGATGCAAGACTTACGTAATGCCCTTCCTGAATTTGAATTTATTTTTGCTCAATCTCCTGAACAAGGTGGAGTTTGGATTAATGATGTTCCAGGTGGAAAAGATAGCTACACAGAAGATAGAGATTGGGCAGATTCTTCAATTAATTATCTAGATAACTTTGTAGAAAATAATGGTCCATTTAATGCCATTCTAGGTTATTCTCAAGGTGCCGCTATGATTCCGATTTATCTTGCAAATTCTGACTCTTCTTTTGACAAAGTTTTGTTGTTTAATGGATACATGGAAACATTGCATCATGGTTTGATGGATACAGTTGAAGAAAATGCTCCATTTGACATACCTGCGTTAATTTTTGAAGGTGAGCGAGATGTTTTTGCTTATGGATCAGCAGAATTAGCAGGTAATTTTTCTTCTTCAATACATCTAGTAAGTAGTTCTGCAGACCATCATCTACCTTACAGTAGTGATGAAACCTTTGATCAAGTAGTTGAATTTTTAAGAAATTCATCTTCTGATTCAGTAGTTGAAAATAATAATTCTTCTAATGAATCAAATGAAACATTGGATGATGATGAACCTATACCCTTAGCAGAACAATGTTTAGGTGGGCATTCTAATTTAGCTATGCATATTCATCCTTGGATAAAGTTAACAGTTCGAGGCACTGAGATTCCAATTCCAAATAATATGGGAATTGATACTTCTGTCTGCCCAAATGCAATGCATCTATTGCATACTCACGATGACACTGGAAAATTACACATAGAGACATATGAGCCGATAACAGTAAATCTATCCCTTTTCTTTGCAGTATGGAATATTTCTGAATCAGGTGATTCAACATTTGATCCATTGTTCCATGACATAGAGAATGTTACAATCACTGTTGATGGAGTACAGCAAGCAGTAGGAATAAGTGAGATAATCTTTGAAGATGCTATTTCAATTGATGTTGTTTTTGATGATGCATTACCTGATTCTGATGGAGATGGTGTAGATGATGTTTCAGATATTTGTGAAGGACATGACGATAATACAGATTGGGATAACGACGGTATTCCAGATGGTTGTGATGATGATGATGATGGCGATGGAGTCGATGATGAAAATGACCAATGTCCTGGTTTTGACGATAGTCTTGATTCAGATGGTGATGGACTTCCAGATGATTGCGATGCCGTAGATGGCACTGTATACGATCCATCAGATTTAGGTCTGTTTTGGGTGGATAAATTTCTTTGTCAAAATGGTACTGGGGTAGGAGTTGATGATTACAATACCTCCGGTGATGACAATCATATCTGTTCAGTAACCATCACACTTGAAAATGATACTGTGACAATTAGTTCCAATGGAATTCCAAATCATGATCTTGAGTCTGGTCCCGGATGTTGTACTTCTGCTCAGTCATATACATGGGTAGTTCCACGTTCTCCCACCAATGATACCACAGGTGGACATAATTCTGCTAATTGTCCCGAAGCAAATGGGGATTATCAGTGTGCAGCTGATAGAGGAGATATTGCAATTGCAATCAATGGAGTACCAATCTTTGGTCCCGAGGATGGACCTGGAGGAGATGCAGTTGCTTCGAATGAAGGAGTTTACGAAGAAGATAGACAACATATCTGGCTAGGTCTTTGTCATGGGCATTCTGGTCCAGGTGGAGTTTACCACTACCATGCAGATGGAAACTGTGTTCATTGGCATCCTAATGAAACGGCTGGAGAAGGATGGAGAGACTATTCTTTCCCTTCTTCAACAAATACAGGTGAAGCATCAGACGTAATAGGAATTGCTTTTGATGGGTATCCAATTTATGGAGTATATGGAGATGATGGAACAGGACAAATTGTAGAGATGAAATCGTCATACCGTTTGAAATCCGGTCAGAATGGATACAATGGAATAGATGATTATGAATATGTATCTGGTTTGGGACATTTGGATGTTTGTAATGGCCATTTTGGACCAACACCTGATTTCCCTCAGGGAATTTATCATTATCATTCTACTATAGAAAATGGAATCGGAGAAATGGGCTTTCCATATTTCTTAATTTGTTATCATGGAGAAGTTTCTGATGGAGGAGATGGAGGAGATGGTAGCGATCCATGTGCAGGATATGGTGAAACCTGGGGTCCAGGCATCGGTCCTCCNCCAGACGGATGCGGAGGAGGTGGAGGAGGCCCTGGACAGCAATCTACTGAGACTACTCCTCTAGAACAGCAGTTTGTTTTTGANTGGACTAATCTTGTTGTTCTAACGATTTTGAGTGTAATTGGTTTGCGATTAATTCGTCAACGCTCATGATTGATTTAGAGCATTTTTGAATGCCTTTCTCCAATCTTCNCCACCNTTTCGATTAGCAAATGGATTCGCAGGACTTGGATGAGGNATNCCATCGAGTTNNACACTATCNNCATTAATGAAAATCTCATTTATNCGCTTTTGAGCGTATCTTCCAACTCCAATTACTCGTTCAATTTGTAAAATTTCTACAACATTTNTCAGATGTTTATCACAAATTTCTGCNAATTGAGTAGAAACAGCNCCTGTCAATTTGTCAGGCGTAATGTTTCTTCCTTTTTCATCAAACATCCATAGAGGGCAGTGGTTTACAATGAAGACTTCTCCCCCAGCAGCATTTTCTGNACCATACATTTCAGATAATACCCCCCATATTCTAGTTCCTGAAACTTCTGGTTTTGGATGTTCTAATCCGATTACTGNACGTTTAGGGTGAGTATTTNCTGGTNATTCAACTTCTAATCCTGTNATTTTTAAAACCTCACGAACCATTTTCGGACAACCAAAGGGAATACCTGTATTTCCCATCCCATGTCCNGGATTCATCCCAACGAGTAGAATCTTTGCACCCATNCCTCCGTGTCTTCGGATATATTCTGAATGAGGACTCCATGCGTATTCTAGAGGATTATATGCGAATTCAATTTTTGAAGAACTTTTGATTAATCGAGGTATGATTTCATTCGCCTCAATCCTTAGAGTATCTGCATTTTCTAATAATTGTTCTACAATACTCAATTTTTCACCACCATTACCAATTTTGCTATTTCTGGCATTTGAATATCTGCTGCATCAAATACATCATGAATATTTTCAAATGCGGGAGAATCTGAATTCTTTGACAGTCTATTGGCTCTTGTTGATACAATCTTCCATGCAGCTTTGTCACCTATTCCAGGAATAGATCTAAATTGACGTTCAGTCATTACATTTGGATCGAGTCCTATTTCGATACCAGTGAGACTTCTAGAACCATGCCCGGTTACAATTACGTCACTACTTGTCTCCAGAGGAATATGGTAATTTACTCCCATCAGAATCGGATATGCTCCAATTTGCCTCCCCATTGTCAATCCTGGTTTTCCATAAATTGATGGGTTCTGATGAATCTCATTTGTGATGTGTCGAGGTAGCCTTATTCTTCCATCATGTGCTTCCCAATACAGGTCATTTAGTCTCTGACCAATTGGGAACATTTCTTGGAGCAATGGTGTATCAATTTCTTCTCTAACCCATTGCTTGAATTTCTTAAACGGTTTTTCATTCACATCCTGAAATCCTTTTCCTTCAACCTGTCTAATATTTATTCTTCGAACCCATAATCCTGAACGTTTTAGAGATTTTAAAAGATCTTGATTATATCTGTATGACTCATCAGTTTCACCTCTTAGACCTGCAATAAAATTCAGTCCTGGAAGAAGCTTAGGAAGACCTCTATTGCCCCTTTCTTTTCCATATTTATTGATCAAATCAATTGCTGTATGTAATTGTTTAGAGTCACAATTTAGCCAATTCTCAACATGTACTTGAGGATCAGCTGATTCTAGTCCGAATGATAGAACTGCACCNTCAGAAAGAGTTTCNACAAGTGTTTTTGTTATTTCTTCTGAAGGTTCTAAATTTTCTGCAATTATACTTGGATTTCCNTTATCTACATGAAGAGTTTTGATTCGTTCATCTTCTCTAATACCATGAAGAAGTTTNGCTATCGGTTCAGGATTAGGAATTGGATATTCTAGTTCAACAACTCCTTCTGCCATGTAAGTGAAAACGTCAGTCATACCACCAAGTCGAANATGNCNAACTCCNTTATCTGCGGCAATCCTAATTTCTTCAATTACATCTTCAGGAGTTCTCCAGAGAGGTACTCCTTTTTTGGGTTCGATACAAAATTTACAACCTCTTTTGTATCGTACACAGCCTTGGTAAACTTCAACTTCATAGGTAAGTGGCCCTGGTTTTTCTTGAGTGCCAATATCTGGATGATGCTTTACGGCTAAACTTGACGCACCTTCTCTCGCCCATTTTGACCATTGTTCAGCAGTTCTCCTTTTGTGGACCCATTCTCCATTTTCAAGATAATGATTCAATGTTGCGTCTGTATCTTGAACAGCAAGAAATAATCCCTTTCTNAATGGANTCCATCCTTGTTGTCTCCATCCTCTAATTGCCCANCCACCTGNAANAATCGGTATTTCTCTNGGNAATGATCGAATCATNGAATCTGTTTCCTTCAAAGAAATTGGTGTNCCTCTGAGGTATTTCCCAGGTACTACNGCNCCNGCAATTAATGCAATNCCTTGCAACTNTCCTTCTTTGATACACTGTGGTCTTTCTCCNAATCTCCATTGATCGATTGTNATGAATTCATATTCGATGTTTTTTGAACTTAGTAATCCACAGACATAACGGATGTGAAACCCTACATAGGGTGGTACACCGAATGCTGCTGGTTCATCTTCATATCCATCAATGACCAACCAAGTCATTCGTCCCACTCAATCTCTCTTAGAGGTATTAGAATATCATACTAAGCGTAAATTCAGTTTCGACGCCTACGGTCTCCACGACCTTTGCCGTTTCCACGGCCTCCTTTTCTTCCTCCTCCACCAGAGTTTGCTTCTTCGAATCGGAGTCTCCTTCCACCCAATTTGATATCTTTCATTGCTTTAATCGCAGCTCTTCCTTGGTCAGGGTCATCAAAAACAATGAATCCAAATCCTTTGGGTGAACCTTCTCGATCTGTTACAATATCTATCTTTTTTAGAGAACCATGAGGTTCAACAACTTCTCTGATTTCTTCTTCAGTTGCACTGTGAGGTAAACCCCCTACGAACACTTTGAGTCCTGCTGCCTTCTCTGCTTCATGTTTCATTTTGTTGATTACTTCTCTTTCTTTTGCGAATTCTTCTTGAGAAACTTCGCCAGATTTGACCTTATCCATACAATCTCTACATCGTATAGGCTTACCAGGAGTTGGTTGGAATGGTACTTTGGTAGCAACTCCACAAAGCGTACATGTTGCAGCATGCATTTCTCTTCTAGGCCGTCCATCTCTGCCGGTTGGCTTTCTAATTTGACTGTTAGGCATTTTGTGGTTTTCTCCACGACGGAAATCTGCCATAGGTGAAAGATAAGGGCGAGCTCCATCATGTCCTAATCGCCCATCCATTTCTTCAGTCCACCTTTCTCCTCCACGATTAAGAGGAGAAAGATCGACATCTTCAGGGATTACGTGTCCATGTCCGTAACCATTCGATAGGGCCCGATATCCTGTGTAGTCACAACGATCACACATTACATTTTGATCTGGAGTTGTATCACTCACATTTAGAAAAACTCCACAGACTGGACAAATGGAGTGAAGGACGCCTAAAGCTGGGTCCCCTTTACAAGATGCCTTTACCATAGGTTCTGATTGAATTACTCTTGCTCTAACTATGTCTCTACTTCTCATTCCGTCTCCAGGAGAGGGCATGAATCTGTCAACAATTTCCGAGACAAAAATATCTGCAGTTCTATGAAGGGCATCTTGAGTTCTGTTAGCATCTTCTCGGCCTTCAATATGTAGAATTTCTATTTCTGCAGTTTTTGAATGAAGACGAGAAACACGTCCAATGATTACTTCTCCTTCTTGAGGAATTGTAGGTGTAGAAACTGAAGCGATTACATCCACAACTTCTTCACCAATACTTAGTGTTCCAGAACGTAGAGCAACCCACTGATTTTGATGTCGCCCAATGCCTGATCCTGTAACTATGTCATCGCTCAAGGAAAGGCTTGTTCCTGGGGTAACAAACGAACCATCTGAGGGGCTCATGGTACCAGCGACTGAATGGTTCCCTATCAATTAGCCGATCGCTTAATCCACCACATAGCCGCCTCAGTCGTACTTCTTTTCTTTGTATGATGGGAGTATATTGGAGGCATAGGAAGATCTACTTCCATCCATCTTTTTGCAAACCATCCTGAGGATTCTGCCCATGATTCGATATGTCTAGCTCCTCTACCGTGTAACAGATGAATAGATTCGTTAGCACATCTCACGGCTGTGTCAAGAAATGGACGATCAGCGCGAGGTGTTTGTCTTCCCCATGGAGGATTCATTACAACAATATCACGACGAATTTCATCATCATTAATTGATCGAACATCTCCATTTAGAATTCTACATCTTTCTCCTAAATTTAATGACGCTATTGCATCTTGAAGTGATTTGCAAACTTCTTCATCAATTTCAACGAAAATAGCATTTGGGGCTCCAAGAAGAAGAGCTCCTATACCGAGAATACCATTACCTGCTCCCAAATCTATTATCCCATNCGTATCTTCAAAAGGTTCTTCAGAATTAATTGAATATAGCCATCTTGCAGCAGTTTCGCCATCAGTTCCATATTGTTCAAGTGCGGGTTCCCTGAATGGATGAGAAGGCAAATTTGACAGAGTCATTGCAAGATGCCGAAGCCTCATGACCTTTGGTAGAGGTTATGACGAATGAATCAAGCGCCNCCCAGACGACTTCCAGTGCGAAAAGGATCGTTAACAGGTTGTTGCGGATTAGAANGGGTTTGAGGAGGATTTCTACTACCTGATTTCGCCTGTTGGATAGCTGCNGCNTCCTGCTTGAGTTTTACGGCCAAATCTAATCCTGGCATACGTTCCCCACAGTATCGACAGAACTTGGCCATATCGGCCTGTTCTCTTCCACACTCTGTGCAGTACACCATAAACTCACTATCTCTTCCTTGCGTTTGAATCTTTGTTACTGAAACATTCCAACTACCATAGTCCAAACGTCAATACCTGCACCAGATGCTCTTTCAGANACATCTAAGAATTTTGGATGTTCCATAATTCCAGTCATATCTAATCCATCGGCCTTTAGCATCTCAATTGTTTGTCTAACTTCTACTTTTAGAGGTGATTCAGTATTTTCTTCTGCTACGATTTCAATTATTTCATCCACTGCATCATCACCTACTTCAATTTCTTCATTTTGAATTTCTTCTTCAATAGTCGGCTCAGTATCCAATGTTTCATTAATTTCCTCCTTAGAAGAAAGATGTGTGAAGCATTTTCCTTGAAAATCAAGGGGGTCAAATGGTAGTAAAATGGTGGATGAATCAGAAGCATCTGGATGTTTAAAACAGGTCCAAGTGATTGTAGAAAAGTCACAATTTGAAGCGGGACTAACTTCTATTTCAGAGCGATTCCAATGGTTAGAGACCAAAGGCTTCATCCAAATCCCAAGATCTTTCATTGCAATATCAATCAAATGTATAGAATGATAAAATGAATCAAATCCTGCATCTTTTATTTCTTCAAGATTAGAACGGGGCCGAAGATAAGTAGAGAAAACATCATCATTAATTTCTAGTCCTTCTATAATTAATTCATATTCTGGACGGAAAGATCTTGGCATGATGAGAAGCAATCGTGTTCGCTCTTTCTTCTCCATAGATCCTGCTAGTCCTCGAAACGACCCTCTAGTCATTTTTGGAGCAGCCATACAGTGTGGACATCAAAGTGGGTTATAGCCCTCACCCGAAGATGATAATGGAATTATCCCTCGTCTCATAGAATCTAATTCAGCGAGAAGTATACATCCACCTGCTGCACCTCTAATTGTATTTTCAGAGAATGCTGACCACTTTACAATATTTCCAGAGATTTCAGGAATTGTAGTAACTATTGCCATTCCTGCATGAAGATTTTCTGCTGGATCTAAATTCTTGTTTGTAGATCCTGCCCATCGATCGTTGTCTAGATCAATTGATTTTTTGACAATGATATGTGGTTTTGGGTAAGAAGGTAAATTATTACAAATACTCGAAGAAGCATTCATCCAATGTTCAATAATATGCTCTTTNTTTACATTTGAATTTGTTTCAATTTTGATATGCACAATATGTCCAAAATCTCGATTGACCCGTTCACAAGATACATTTATACCAAATTCTGGCCTTATTTCTTCATTTTCTTCAATATTAGATAGTAAACGAATTAATTCCTCTTCAATTTTTTCGGCTTCTCCAGGAATTATTGCAGATGGTGTATTACCCAATCGAGTAGAGATCAATAATTCTAACCCTCCTCCNGAAACCGATTGCTCTGTTTGAATAGAGATATTTTTGATATCTAACAAATCATAGATTGGTTTTATGGATAATGCAACTGGCATTACGGTACAGTTAGTGGAACATACAATTCCAAGTTCAGAAGAATCTAGAATTTCTAGATGATTTGAATTTACTTCTGGAATAACTAATGGGACCTCATTTAGCATCCTATGATATGATGCATTAGAATACACCATACAACCAGATTTTACAAATAAAGGCTCAGATTGGGCTGCAATTTCAGAGGGCAGTGCGCTGAAAACTATCTGAATATCATTTTTCATGACAAATTCTCTACCTTCTTTCATTCCAATAATTGTAATATCTGGTAATGAAGGTCTTTTTTCATCAAGATGCCATGGAAGATCTAAGAGATTTTTCCCAACAGAATTAGGAGAACCAACAACTCCTCTCAACTCAAAAAATGGGTGATGACAAAGCCTTTGTTGGAATCTTTGNGATACCAAACCTCCTGAACCGAGGATGATACATCCCAACTTAGGACCTAGCATAATGGATCGTGCTGGTCCATCTTTGCTATTGAATCGTCGCCCATTATCTTGGAATTGGATTTAGATTATATCAAGCCCCTCTAACAGAGTAACATGGAATCAGACACCGTTCTAGTCACTGGAGGTGCTGGTTTCATTGGTCATCATCTAACTTCTGCTCTTCTTTCTCAAGGTAGAAAAGTCAAAGTTTTGGATGATTTTTCATCAGGTACTCAATTACCTNCTCATCCATTGTTAACGGTAATAGAAGGAGATATGTCTGAATCTTCTGTGAGAGAAGAAGCACTTCATGAGATAAAATCAGTAATCAATTTAGCAGCTATTGCTTCTGTCCCTCTATGTGAAAGTAAACCTGAATTGAGTTCTCGAGTGAATTATTTAGCCGCTCAAGAACTATTCAAAGATGCTTTTAGATTAGGAGTTTCAACAATAATTCAAGCATCTACTTCAGCATTATATGGGGTCCCAAACGAATTACCTTTGACGGAAAAATCACCGACAAAACCTATTGGAAACTATGGTTTAGATAAACAAAAAGCGGAAGAATCACTTCTTTCATTTCTCGAACATCCTGTGTGTGCCCTTAGATTGTTTAATGTGTTCGGAGTAGGTCAGAAAAGAGATTCACCTTACAGTGGAGTTCTGACAATTTTCTCTGATAATATCAATAAAAATCTGCCGTTGAGAATATTTGGAGATGGTCATCAATCTCGCGATTTCATTCATGTTAATGATGTAGTTTCAGCATTTATTCAATGTTTAAAAGATCTTGAGATCAATGGAACTAATTCCAAAGTTTCTGGAAAGAAATTCAATGTTTGTTCGGGAAATTCAATCACATTGTTAGAAATAATTGATTCATTTTCTTCGTTTAGAAATTCAGAGATTGAAGTTAATTTTGAATCTGCTAGAGAGGGAGACATACTGCATAGTTTAGGTTCTTTTGAATTTCTCAATAATCAAATAGATTGGAAACCATCTGAAAATTTCATAGAGCGTTTACGAGAATTATTATGAAATTGGTTTTCTAACAAATTTTCTTTTAATAATCTTCATTGCAATTCGAATCCCATCCCCTATAGAACCTAGTTTTGAACGGCCAATTCTGATATCATAATGGATTGGAATTTCATGAATTTTCAGTTGATTATATGCTGCTGATGCATACATTTCTGCTTCTATTTCAAAACCGGTTGAGTTGAGTTTCATCTGATCTATCGAATCTCTAGTTAGAAGCCAAAATCCTGTACATAGATCAGAGATATATGCTCGATGTAAGAAAACAGCCAACCAAGTGAGAATATGATTGCCTACCCAATTCCTTCTCGTCATTGCTCCATTCTCTATCTTGCCTTTCATTCTAGAACCAATAACAATATCTGCATTTTCTTGTTCTAACTTTTGTATAAATTGAGGAATCTCTTCAGGACGATATGTGCCATCAGCGTCCATCATAACTAATGCTGAATCATCTGAATTCATGAAATTTGCAAATGCTTCTCTCAACCCTCTTCCTTTACCTGATCCNCCATGTTGTTCAATAATTTCACAATTTAATTGACTTGCTAATTCTATTGTTCCATCAGTAGAACCTCCATCAACAACAACAATTCTAACGTTCCATCCCTCTGCTGAAATTTCTTCAAAAGGAATCCTATTTACCACATTTTGCAAAGCCTTTGCTTCATCAAGTGTCGGAAGCAAAATTGTGATTCCACGTTTTTTCATGTTCGTACCTCAAATTTCTGAAATCTCAAACCAATGTATCCAAACTCCATTTGAATCAATTAGCCTATCACCTCTCCCCGATAAAGCAGTAGGATTAATCCAATTTTTATTATCTGTATCTGCATTTATTCCGATAGTCACAAGTCCATTGTCACCAACATTTACTAGAGTAGTGATCATTTGAACTGAACCTTCAGTATTTCTTTCAATTGTTGTAGAGTTTCCTCCGCTAGAAGCAGTTATTGAAACAGTTTGATCAGGAGGNNCTTCAATCAATGCGGATACTCTAACCATGGAAGATCTCATTCCTCTNGACGTTTCAACATCCATTGAAATCGAACCATCGCTCAAGAATGAACGATTTTCAGGTACTGGAGAATTTGACCATTCATATAATCCAGTCCATGGAGAAGTTCTCCAATCACATGCTAATTGACAAAATTTCTCTTCTATTCCAAATATCATAATTTCTCTTGTAGATTCCTCAGTAGGTATTTCTTGAAATTGCCATATTCTACTGCCTTCATGTTCAGAAATAATAGACCAATGATCTGAAGAAGCAAGNAGAAAACCTANTTCTCCTCTTGGACTTGATATTGCATGTGTNATTCCTAAATTTTTCAACCGAGGAATATCATCATTTAGTATTGCATTATATGTTTGATATTGTATNTTATNTTCTACTTCTAAAATTCCTAAATTTGGAAATGCAGTTCTTTTTAATTCACCATTCACATCCAGCAAGTAACCCCATGGTCTATTTTCAATGAATACTATCGCATCATCTGGAAGATCCAATGATTCATGGATTATACGATCACCATCTGTTCGAACCCAAAGTTCTGAATGTTGATGTAATGTCGTGAACCAGCCAATAGTTAACAATAACAATGAAGCACAAATCGCGAAAGAGAATTGTAAGAAATATTCTGAGATTTTCTTAGGAGGCGTGTGAAAATGTTCTTGAGATTCATCATCATTTTCAAAAATTCTTTCCTTCTTTTTCATCATCCTTAATTGGATATATGGTGCTAATCCTAAGGCTCCTAAAGATGCTAGAGGGATATGGAATCCATGCATTGACATACTGTATAAGATGTAAGAAATTAGAGTTAGAAATCCTATCCCAATTATCCCTTCCATTAGATGGACTAAACTAAGAATCCAAATCAATGAGAACCACATTATCATGATTTTTCCTTCTAATGAATTTCTACTTCTCCATGCACCCCAAATTGCCAAAAAGATTAGCGGACCATTCCATTTGATTAGATCTAAACCCCCTTGCCACCCATATTCTGCTAGAATAGCATCATCTTGTACTCGAGGTGCAAAAATCCCTGCAGCAATAAATAGAGAAACTCCAATCAACAAACTTGAACCAATAATTACATTATTTCTTTCTGAATTCTCATCATTGAAATTGGTTCTAACAAGCATTCTTCCTACGATTAAAAGAATAAGATATATTGCACCACTTGGGTGAATTACTCCTGCAAATGCAACTGAGATAATCGCTACTGAATCTTGTTTAGGAGATCTTTTGTCATTATTCAAAACTACTAGTAAACCTAGGATAAATCCTAATTGAGATAGTACTGTTGGATAGCCTGAATCAAACATTTTTGCAAACAAACCTGCACTAAGAACCATCGAAAC
>PAOK01000034.1 GCA_002708015.1 Methanobacteriota archaeon | reverse complement strand
GACGCTGAACTGCTCTTGATTCTGGTTGGACTTCAAGCCGATGTTGAAGAACATTCTATTCATTTAGTTTGTTCAGATGTCGACACTCGTGATGCCTTTGCAGAAAGAGGGGTAATTGCTTCAACAACTGCACCTGAAGCAGGAATGATAGGTATGGCAGGATTACTAGCCGGGATGGCTCCGCTAAGGTCAGTTCCGGCTGCTTGTGCAGTTGCTGAAACATTAGGGTCTACTGTAGATGTGATTGCTGGGCAACGATTAGCATCTTGGGTGGAAGAGAAACTCGGAATTGCATTAGAAATTAGCATTGACACTACTGAGAGTACCGCAGAACGCATACGAAGAGAGATTGCTCTTGACCAGACCGAACTCGACTCATTGTTGAATCCGTCCGAACCATCTCCCGAATTTTATGTTTAATCATCCACCTGATGAAACTATGATTGTACCTAATTCAACATCCGAATTGATTTTAGTCGAATGAGGAACTATTCTATCTTCATGAGTAACAAGTACAGTGCTTGGGAGAACACCGATTTTGTCTAGAATTTTGTCAATTGTAATTCCTTCTTCTACCTCAACATCGTGAATTACTCCCTCAACCTCGATTCGAACCATCATGAATATGCCAAGTACTACCACAATTCAGTCTTTACCACTAATACTGTGCCTAGTGAGACTTATCATGGGAAGGCAGGTGGCTAGATTCCTGCCGAGATCGCATAGCCCGGTATTGCGGTGGATTCGAAATCCACTGTCCCTTGGACGCGGGGGTTCAAATCCCTCTCTCGGCGCTTAACCAATCAATAGAACTGTAATATGCCAATGATTCGGATTGTATATGCAATTACAGCAGATAGTTTCTGTTTTCATATGCTGTGGAATCCTCCTAGCCTTTCCGTTAGTCTACTTACTCCCCCCACTTCTTGATTCTATGTTTATGGAACAAGAATCATGAATACCTTCTTCATTGATGATATTTCCTTTCAGTTGTTTTAAATTCATTCTTCGCTATGAATTTTATTGAACTGTTTTCCAGCTATAGATCCTGCCTCATATGGTTCTATCTCATGGTCAACAATCAAGTGGCGTAGAACTAAATGGCGGGGCATTTTCTCTCCGCAAACTGGACAATCGGCTATAGGCATTAATTTCCGACCTAGAAATTCATCTCTTCCTTCTTGAGTCATCAATTTTTTTAGAGACCGTAATCCTGCAAAAAATAGAATTAGCAATAGACAACATCCACCGCAAGTGAATCCACCTATTGTAGTAGAGACTCGTGGGTCTTGTGTTAGGTAAATATCGAATTCTTGATTTCTTGTATCCGAATTTGAAGAAGAATTCCAATCAATAGTTAATTCTGCAAATTGTCCTGCTACTAATAATGATATATTTTCTCCATCGTCTTCAGGAAATACCTCCAATGTAATACTGTAAAATCCGTAATAATCGGTAATTGTTTGTAAGTTTGAATTAAGATCACAAACGTCATTCCCTGAACATTGGATAACAATCGGCTCATTTGTTAATGGCATATTGTCTTGAGTGTACACTTTCCCGTATACTTCATACTCTTCAGCTGTAACTAATGGAGCGAGGAAAATTATTACCAAAAGGGATAACAATAGGGTACGCACATAATTCCCAGTCTCTAATCATCCATCAAATGATGTATTATTCTTCCCTGATCTTCCATCCATCATTTGAGTCAGGTTTCCTGTAATATTGAATCCCATCCCTAGTTAGCCATTCGTATCCATCAAACAAAGTATCTGCATCAATCTCTTTGGAAGGTGTTGCTTCTTGATTAAAATCTAATCCTCTTGATTTTAGCATGTTTTCTCCAACCAAATGGGTTTGATTTTCAGGCATAGATTCCATTGACGAAAGTAGTTGATTTTTTGCTTCAAACATGTCATCGAGTTCTACTCTTAGTCTTTCTAATCGAATTCCTTGATGAGGGCCAATTAGTCTAAGCATTAGGGCATATTCACTATCTAATGCAATTTCTTCTAATTGATCACGTGATGTAGCATTCCGTAGTCTTTTTTCAAATCTAGCAGTTCTTTTGTTTCGAGTAACAAATCCAAATGCAATCCAAATGAACAATGGAATTCCCCC
The DNA here is from genome assembly GCA_002708015.1 of Methanobacteriota archaeon. Classification (GTDB taxonomy): domain Archaea; phylum Thermoplasmatota; class Poseidoniia; order Poseidoniales; family Thalassarchaeaceae; genus MGIIb-N2. Next base: position 24,864 of record PAOK01000034.1, on the reverse strand, counting down.
AAACATTCCAATCAGATCCCATGCTCCGAGACCAACTGTTGTTCCAGGGATTACAATTTCGAATGGGTCAATAGGCATACTTGATGCATCTCTGTGATTCGTCCCTTCCCGAATTTCATTTGCATCAGACCAACCATCTCCATCATCGTCGATGTCTTCATTATCTCCCAATCCATCATTATCGAAATCAAAACATTCTGTTGGGTCTTCCGGAAATACATCTGGGTTCAATCCTTCATCCATACAACCATCAGCGTCAAGATCGCCCGGACTTGCAAATTTTGGAAGGATGTCAATGGCGTCTATGAATCCATCATTATCAAAATCGAACAGATGAAGATCAGGGTCAGTTCCTGATTGATTATCTCCTAGTCCGTCTCCATCAGCATCTTCCCATTGAGTAGGNTTATCNGGGAANAAATCAGCTAATCTTCCACCTAAGTTATCNCCCCATCCATCNCCATCTCTATCNGAATGTTGAGTAGGATCTGTAGGGAATNGATCAGGGTTNGAACCTGTNAGATTATCNCCNTATCCATCTCCATCAATGTCAGACCATTGGGTTGAATCATTTGGGAATTTATCCGCTCCANTTCCTCTNGGATTGTCTCCAAATCCATCATTATCTGAATCCACTTGTTGTGATGGATCNAANGGGAAATNGTCTGCATTGTTNCCTANTCCATCTCTATCNGAATCTTCCCATTCATTAGGATCATCTGNGAATTCATCTCCTCTATCTNCCANAGGATNATCTCCAAACCCNTCCCCATCTGTATCNGTGTGNTGNGAGTCNTCATTTGGAAATGCNTCNTCTTCATCTGCAACNCCATCNCCGTCAGAATCTTTCCATCTANTAGGGTCATCNGGNAANTGNTCNCCNTCNGAACCNAATGGATTGTCTCCATGTCCATCCCCATCTCGATCAGAGCTCTGAGTAGGATCAAGATCGAATGCATCAGCATTATCTCCTACTCCATCAAGATCTTGATCGTTCCATTCTTGATTATCGTTAGGAAANGGATCCCTAATATCTGGCCTAGAATCTCCATCAGTATCTATGCAACCGTTCTCATACGGATAGCTCGAATTTCCTGATTCTCGTGGGCATAANTCTTCGTAGTCCTCAAATCCATCACTATCATCATCAAGATCTTCTAGAGCATCCATACAACCATCAGAATCCAAATCATTTGTTGCATTTGAATACCATCCAGTTAGGCCTTTAGAACACGAGTCCAGGTAATCCTCCATACCATCACTATCATCATCAGAATCCTCTGAAGAATCCTCACATCCGTCCCCATCATGATCGAACAAAGTAATAGATTGGAAACCAAGAGGAGAGAAACGACAATGATCAAAAATATCTAACACAAAGTCATTGTCAGTATCATCATCATTGACGTCTGGGTTTCCATCTCTATCATAATCGGGAGATAGTTTAGTTAAGAATACATCAATGTTCCCAATACCCCCAGAAGATTCATATCCAAATACTAAATTTCCATTGGATTCCCCACCAAGGTAGATATTTCCAGCACTATCATTTCCGATATGGGAACCTCGAGCATTGTCGTAACTTCCACCTGAAAGACCCCATTCAGAAGATGTAGACTGGCTGAATTTCAGAAGAAATACTTCACTTCCTCCTCCTGACGGATTGAGTGATACCTGGCCCATGGAAATTGTTCCTTCAAATTCGCCAGTAACTAAAAATCCTCCATCCGAAGTTGCAAGAACATCATGTGCAATTGAACTACTTCCTGAATTAATTTCCAATGCATTTACCCAATCTCCTGTTGAATTTAATTCGGCAACGAATCCATGTTGGGTGCCTCCAGTACTGATTGAAGAGCCCCCTAATTCCAGATATCCATAGAAATTTCCTGCCGCGTAAACACTTCCATTTCCATCTAGTGATATGCTATTAATCCTTGAGCTACTGGTGGGAAATGATGCCGTAGAGAACCACTCGTAGACTCCATTTGAATCAATTTTAAGAGCAAACAACCGCGCTGTACCTGAATAAAAATTTGTATTTGTGCCATTGAGACTGATTGAAAGAGAACCAGAAAAGTACCCTCCTAGGAATATATTATCTGAATAATCCAACTCTAAATCTTCAATCTGGAAAATGCCATTTGAAGGATTGAAAGTAAATTCAGTCTGAGTTAGACCAGATTGATCAAAACTCAAGATTTTATGGTCATTAGAAACTAATAATTCACCATTTGATTTCAAGGCAATATTTGTTCCAGCGTTATAGGTGGCATCCAATCTAGATGCCCATTCCCATACTCCATTAGGTAATAATTTGCCAACATAACCATTCACAACTGACAATGAGATATTATCGAAATAGTATGTTCCAGTTCCCGCAGCTGCATACAGATAGGTACTCTCATTCGAATCAACTTCAATTGAAATCTGTGAGTATATACTACCAGTTATTCTAGGTGTATGTTGATTTCCTGAAACTGTATTTATCCAATCACATGTCCCATTTTTGTTTATTTTTGCAACAAATACTGCGTTCGATCCCGACCAATAATTTGGAGCCATGTTACCAGTACAAGAATCAATCACAATTGATGACTTGAAAGATCCAGAGATGATTACGTCTCCATCAGGAAGCACAACCATTTCTCCGATATAATCGTCTTCTGATGAACCTCCAACGTTCAGCCATTCCCATGCTTTACGATCTGTTACTGATGAATCATATCTGTTATCTTGTGATTCCAGTTCATTTATTTCTTCATACTGAAATGCAATAGGAGCAAAAGATGCAAACAATAGAATTAGAATCGATAGCGTTGCTCTGATACTCGCGCTCTGCGTTAACATGGATAGAGAGGGGAGCGGTATAGAAATGAAGGGTTCGCTATTTTTTCTTATCTATACAGTAGGGGCAATACTGTTCAATCACGTAATCTTCTGACTTTTGTTCCTCTACTGAAAGTGGATTTCGACATTCAAAACAAAGGACATGGTCACTTTCTTCTAATTCTGTATTTACGGATACTCGTTTATCGAATACGAAGCAATCTCCATTCCAATGTGCCCCCCCACATTCTTTGAAGTAGCCAAGAATTCCTCCTTTAATCTGATACACATTTTCCCAACCTTGGTTTTCCATCACCACACTTGCTTTCTCACATCTAATCCCCCCAGTACAGAACATGACTACAGGTGTTGTTTTGTCTTGTTCTAATTTCTTAGTAGCCTGGGGAAATTCACGGAATGATTTGATATCNAGATCGATAGCATTTTCGAAAGTACCTACTCGTAATTCGTAGTCATTTCGTGTATCTAATATCANTACTTCTTTTCCTTCATCCAACCATTTTTTGAATTCNTTCGGTTGAATGTANTGTCCTTTACGTTCAGCAGGTTTTATNTCATCCATNCCTAANGAGATAATTTCATTCTTCAGACGAACNAGCATTCTCTTGAATGGTTGNTATTCNGAGTATGAGATATGTAGAGNAATGTCTTGAAAGCGCTCATCTGNCTCTAAAAATGANACANACTGNTCTACAGNTTCATGAGTTCCNGCTACAAAGAAATTTATTCCATTTGGNCTAAGTAATACTGTACCTTTTAGTTCAAGTTNTAGACAGATTTCCAAGAANGGNNCTCTCAATTCATCTCTGTCAGGAAGATCAATGAANCGATATCCTGCAATATTGACGTANGTNTCTGTTTCGAGCATGCTCGATGNNGCTATACNNTCCACTTCCATCGGNTATTGGGTATNGNCGCTTATTCTTCAATGGAACGGAAATCAGATACAATTGTCCATGCTTCAATTTGATTTTCTACCCATTGTGAAGTTTCAGAGTCCATATTGTTCTTTTTTCCACATGTACATTTGAATCTCCAAGTCCCTCTTCGATTACCTTCCCTAACTCTTGTTTGAGTTACATTCCAACGACCACATATGCATCTCCATATGCATGGTTTTCTGGCCTTCTCCATCTTTGTTTGATATTTCATCCGTCTTTTTCGAGACATGAATGTAATCGAATATGGTATTCTTATGCGNTTTGGTCCTAGAGTACCTCTCCACCANGGNCTTAATTTTCTCATNNANNNATCTCCTTACTACCCTGTTTTGAGGTAGGCATTGGAAANGATCTGATTTTGCATATGGATTNTCGGAATAGAGGGNGNGAGTTCAGAAAAGNTGGTGAATGTGATATTTTNATTNGGCGTCAAGTCTAATNATTAGCAGATATTGCTTATCTCNGATGGAATCGNTACAACGCTTCCGTCTCGCNTCGATTTTCTTGTTAATTCCAAGTATGGCTTTACCTGTTTTTCTTAATGGNCCTCGATATCTATACCTCTACGCTACTCAATGGTCTATCGAATTAGCAATAATTACTTTGCTAATTGGATATTTACATGAGAGATATCCGGCATGGAATCTTGAGAAGTTTGCGAGTGCTTCACTCGGAGCCGCAATATATCTTGCACTAGGGACAATGGTTGCTTTTTGGGTTGCATTTGCTAGAGTATATTTTCCATTAATTAGTACATACTGGATTGTCGCACTTACATGGAGNCATATCATACCTCAAGCCATATTGCTAATTTATTTACGATATTCTGATATTCAAATAAGAGTGTGGCATGGTTTCCTTGGGGCCCTTATTGCTATTGTGTACTTGTTTATTGATTGGTATCGAGTTGTAATTGATGGTTCTCCTACAACATATGAATTCTTGATTTGGGAAGGGAATGATTCAATGATAAAATCCGTAATTTTTGTTTTCGGTTCTATACTTCTTTACCTACTTGTGAGGCGAATAAATTCACAATTTCCAGTTAGGTANGTTTTCGTTATCTTGCAATCTTAAGATACTAGTTCCTGGAATACATTTGACTTGTTTTCTTCGTGCGAACTCTCCTGGTTCAGCGTTTATTATTGCGATTATATCGCCTCTATTAACTCCTGAAGCTGTATCTGGAACATTCATTTTGAATCCAACTACGTTGATTACTCCAGTCTTGTCTATCATCGTGATTGACCATCTATCTGAATANGTTCCATTAATCATGGGTCCTTTTTGAGATTCTACTGACCAAACTCTTCCAACAACATTGACTCTAGGATGAATCTCAATGATTTCTATATCTGATGGCTCTGGTCCTTCAGAACGCTCAACACTTGAATATTGATCGATTGAAATTTCTGTTTTTCCTCGCCACAGACTAGGTAGGCCTCCTCGTATTCTGACCTTTACGCCCTTACGCAAAGATCTAGTGACATTCTTTGGAGCAGTATTCCATGCATTTTTCACAGTAACATTGTCTAGCCCCTGTCTAAGTTCAAATTGAAAAATAACGCCTCCATCTTGTAATTTTGGCTCTCTGGGGACTGTGAAAATCTCTCCCTCCAGATCTACTCGAGTCACAACATCGACTACAGGAGTCAAGAGTAAATCACGTCCTTTCACCTGAGCAGTTTTGTTATTTGGTAAAGATGCATCATGCCCACCTTGAGGACATAATGCGACATATGGACATGTTTTACATCGTTCAAAANGATCTTCAGAAGTTCCTTTCTGGATTCCACCTTCTTCAAAATAATAAACTGGACTTGGATTTAGAGGGGCATCTTCTTCAGATTTGACACTACCAAGAGTTTGGTATATTTCTTCCATCTGTTTACTGATGAGAATTAATTCNTTTTCATCTGGCGCATCTACAATTTTTCTTTTACCTGGGCCTAAATACCAGATTTCAAGACCATNAACAATATCTTCTCTACCATGCGTTTCCCACCATAGCCATGAGTATAGTCGTAATTGTTCTGAATAAAGTCTAGATCGATCATTATTGCCGATAGATGCCTTCAGATCAATAATTCGAATTTTTCCATTCCATCGATAAACTAAATCATATTCCCCTTGAAACCACTGTTCTGGATGTATTGTTTGCATGGAAAAAGAGGGGGCATCCGGATCGACAAACCATGGTCTCGCTATTGCCCAAGCTTCGCTCCATGTCATTGAACCTGTACTAATTTCTGGAGGTATATGTTCTCCAGAATTTGCAAACCCATCAGGAGCCGGAAAGGTATCTCTTTGACCCCCGTTTCTCCATTTTTGTAATTCTTCTTTATCCAGATTTGAATGACAATTTTTCACTTCTTCGAGATGAAGATCTATTCCTCGGTGNGCCATTTCTATAATCTCTTCACGATTTAGATCATTTTCATCTCCTATTCTATGTGGACTCAATAGCCATTCCATCAATGCATCATTTGTACATCTTTCTACATGNGCATCAATCCTAGAATGAGCCCATCTCGATAGACTATCTAGATCAATAGGGCGCTCATTTTCNGGNATTATTTCTAATGATGGTCCTATCCAACCATCTTCTCCTTCAANCAAATTCCCCTGTTCGTCTAATGGTGAAACGAGAATTCTATCAGGAGATTGAGCACTGATCAATGCAGGACTTTCTCTCAAAACNCTAGATACACAAGATTCTACTGCATTTCCTCTTACTATTACAGAAGGTAATGGTTCTCTNATCTTCAGATGATANTGCATCCAGTATTGTCNAGGACAACTTTTCCAAGCACCAATTTTTGATGCAGATAAGCGATCCCATCCTTGAACCACGATATCTTCAGGTGCTAGCCTAGTAACCGGCATACAACTGATTAATCACGGGGGGTATTGAACTCAACTATCAGATTTGATTAATTCGATACCAGTTTGTTTATTGATTTGAATCTGAGGATTCCCNTCTCTCCATCCCAATTCTCCATGATGGACAATTAATTGGTCTCCGATTTTTAGAGATTCAAATGTTCTTGAACGATTTGAGCCGAATGCTGCGACTTCGATTACTCCTGTCCCATCCCAAAGGTGAATTGTTCGAATTGTCCACGGTCGTCCATTACTAGAAATTCCCTGATTATTGCCCATTGATACAACTTGTCCTGAAACACTTGCTTTGGTGGGGATTAATCCTAGACGTGTCCAATTTTCCTTTTCGTTATAATCTATCATNTGAGACCTACTATCTAGGAAAATATGGGGNGTNCCTCTGAAAATACCGGGGTTAGTATTGATTATCCCNATTTCTCCGGTCCANTTTTTAGGGTCTACCACGCCTTCCTCTGTTTCTTCAATTGTAATTTTTGTATTACCTNCTCTAAGACTTGAAACTCTAACTAATTCTCCATATGAATTCTCTATTTCTTGCCATAAATTATCTATAGANCCGCGTATTGATAGCCTAGANGGTATATCTTTTATTGGCAATACATTATTTGGGATAGTAAATTCGATTGATGGAAGAAATTGTCGAATAGCTCTATCTTCTGGATCAGTAGAATATCCACAAATCTCCAGTCCTTTACAATGAGGGCAATAAAGNGGATGTTCTTCATTAGTTCCTTCCGGTGATAGCCAAGTCCAATCTTGCTCTTCCACCTTTTTCATTTCATTCCTAATTTGTAAAAGTCGTTCTTTTTCAGAGTTCATATTTGAGTCTGGTAGAGCACTAATTTCGTGAACATAACCATCAAGAAGGAACCAACCTGCTAATGATTCTACTTTTTGTTCATTAGATGGACGAGTTTGGTGCCACAGCCAACGATAGAAATTAATTTGAGACTCTAAGTTTGGTTGTGGTTTTCCTNTACCNGATCCNGATTTAATGTCTACAATAGTGGCATGTTCTCTCCACCTGTGGACTACATCCATTTCTCCAGACGCCCATCCCTCAGGGTGATGTATTCGTTGGGCTGAAGATATCCNAGGATCTTTCATCCATGGTCTCGAAATTTCCCATGCNTCCCACCAAGATACNTTCTCTCCTGATTTACGAAACCCTGAATTTGAGGTNTCGCTAGGAAGTGACTGCCATCTTGGCGCAACTGGTCTGAATGGATCGCCATCTTTCCTGAATTTTTCTAAATGTGGCCCTCCTCCTGCGTCTAGACATTTCGATGCTTCAGAAATTTGCATCTTTAGTCCTGATTTGATTTGCTTTTCAATTATTGAAATTTGAATATCATCTGGACCCTTNCCATCCATTTTCCAAGGAGTATTTTGCCATTGAATCAAAAAATTACTGTATACATTCTTCGCAACTGCGGGAATTAGNGATGTCAGCCATAGTTCTACACCATGCAAAGAATCAATTTTTTCTGTATCAACTTCCTTTGTTTCATCTACTTCCATATGTTTCAGGAATGAAGCTACTCCAGGGGGTGAAGAGCCATCATGCGGAGGGCTTTCCATTAGTATTCCAACTACTGCATCCTCAAGCAAAATACCTAGAATCATACTCGGTCGAATTGCCCCTCTCAATCCGATTCTTCTCTTTGCCATCCACGAACGTGGACATCTTTCCCAAGTAACCAGTGAGCTCCCACTCAATCTATTCCTTCTTCGTCTACCTGCTCCTCCAAAAGGTGGTCGATTTACAGGCATTTTTTCCACCTTATGAGGAGTAAAAGTATTCTCCAGATGACTTTTGTTCTCTATCTTTTCTACTATCTTGTTTGTTAATTCTAGGCCTCTTTGAATCTTCATCTCTTCTGAANGTTATTCCTACATTTTTGAGAAATCGATTCATTCCGTTTCTTAGTGGAAGAGGTCCTATCGCATTTCCTTCGACCCCTCCTTCTCCCTCGAAGACAAGTAATGAATCACTGACAATATCGATGAAATAGATATCGTGATCAATGACCATTGCTGCTTTTTCTTTGGATAGCATTGTTCTTCGAATTGCTTTAGCTGCTTCCATTCTCGCATTTGCATCTAGATGTGCGGATGGTTCGTCAAGAAGGTAAATGTCGGCATCTCTACCTAAGCAAAGTACAATCCATACTGCTTGTAATTCTCCGCCTGATAATTTTCTTGCTTGTAGTTCTAGTAGTTGATGAACGTTAAGAGGCCTCACAACCTTTGTTTGGAATTCTCCCGAATGCCAAGCTCTTCCCAATTCAGTATCTAGCCATTCACGTACNGTCCCATCAAAATTTGGTTTTACATGTTGAGGTTTGTAGGAAACCTTCGCATCCATAGTAGTCCACCCACCGTCTGCTTCAATTTCTCCTGCAAGCATTTTGACCATGGTGGTTTTTCCAGTTGCATTAGGTCCAACTACGCCCACAACTTCGGCAGAATGAACAGTTCCCTTTTCAGTATTTAGCGTGAATTCTCCAAGAGTTTTGACCAAATCTCCCCATTGTAGAATCGGATCTCCAATTTCTTCTGATCGGATCCTTCCAGTCTGGAATGTGATCGGTTTATCTCTTATTCTCATATTTTGTTCTACAAGATGGCCGTCTAAGTATGCATTAATAGCAACTCTAGTAGCTCTTGACGGCGTAAAAATTCCGTAACCTGCTCTTTCTCCGTAAACAATGTGAACTTGATCACATAGAATATCAAGAATTGCTAAATCGTGTTCAACAACTAGTACTCTTCTACCCATTTCTGCTAGTGATTGAATTATTCTTGTAACTCTCATTCTTTCATAAATGTCGAGATAAGATGTTGCTTCATCAAAAAAGTATACGTCGGCTTCTTTTAGTAAGGTCGCACAAATCGCAACACGCTGAAGTTCTCCTCCTGACAAAGCTGCTAATTTTCGATCCATTAAATGTACAATTCCCATTTCTTCTGCCCATTTGTCTACCTCGTTACGTTCATCTACTCTGTCTAAAAGTTCTCGAACAAAACCGTCGAAAATCTTGGGAAGTTTATCGACGTATTGCGGTTTTACTGCAACCTTCACTCCTGATTCTGCCACTTNTTCTAAGTAATCTCTGAGTTCTCCCTTTGGATAACTTTCGATAATTTCATNCCATTCTTTTTCTTGACCCCAATCTCCTAAATTTGGTTTCAGAGCTCCTGAAAGAATCTGTATTGCGGTCGATTTCCCCATTCCATTTTGTCCCAGAATTCCTATTACTGCTTCTTCGCGTGGTGTTGGAAGTCGAAAAACTCTGAAACCATTTTCTCCGAAACAATGTGTCATATCGCGATCGAGTTCTTCTGGAAGGTTGATCAAAATCACAGCATCGCCGGGACAATGCTTTGCTCTATTCAGGCAGACCGGACATGCAGTTTCAAGAATCTTACATTTTTTGTCTACAACTTGAATACATTCGCTACCACACATTCCTGCGTATTTCTGTAGATAAGCGAAAGCNGGCATGTTTGGGGCACATCTATCTTCTAGTAGAACTGCAACCCGCATTTTCCCATCTCCTATGTCTTCACTATTGGTAATTACCTGCCAAATTAGGGCTTAGATGTTCAAAAGAACGTCAAGAATCTATGGCGGATGTATAGACTCAATGCAAGTGTGATTTTCTCTGCTTTGTTTAACCGGATTCTTTCAGTGAAAACATCTCCATTCACTCGATTTATCTTCTTTAGGATTGATCGATAAAGTCCCATCATAATTGCAGGGCTATACCTCATCTTAGGTTTCAGCATTGGGAGAAGACCTAAAGCTCGGTCTCTGTATACTTCAATGCGTTCAATGAATTCAGTGACAAACGGATTCCATCCTGGATGTCCTTTTAATCGCCCTTCAAGAACATCTTCAGGGCTAATTCCGTGTCTTGCCAAATCTTCTGTAGGTAAGTAGATGCGACCTCGTTCTGCATCTTCTTGAACATCTCTCAATATGTTGACCAATTGCATGAAAACGCCCCATGCTTCTGCATGTTCTCTCGCTGCTGAGTCCTCATATCCATATATTTCAATACATACTAGTCCTACAGTAGAAGCGACTCTGTAGCAATATTTGTATAAATCATCAAATGATTCGTAACGGTCTCTGAAAAAATCATCTTCCATTCCAGTGATTAAATCGTCCATGTGAATCTTCGGAATTCCAAATCTTTGCACTGTGTCTTTCAATGCCAAGAAAATTGGGTCTGTGGATGCTAAATCATTGTATGCAGTTGACAATTTTTTCCTAAAGAAGTATAGTTGAGCCATTTTATCCATGAAACTACTTCTATCCACTACTGGAACACGTTGAATCATTTCTTCTAATCTGTTGATATATTCTTGAGCCTCCGGATCTTCTGCTCCATCTGATCCTGGAAATAGGTCTCGATAATCTCCATCAGCTATGTCATCCGCTCTTCGGCAGAACGCATAGTATGCACACATTGCTCTCCTTTGCTCATCTGGAAGATACTTGAAAGAGTGATAGAAGTTCGCTGCTTCTCTAATTGTCANGGCTTCACAATAGTCATAAGAGGTATTTACTATGAAAGGAGGTATTTCCTTTTCGAACCAAACTGGAGCATCTATACTATCAAACGGATTTGACAGTTCTTCTCCAGACTTTGAAACTCCCATGAATTTTGCAGAAGCTCGTAGAGCGTCAAATGCTGTGACACTCACTGCTCGTACTGCTTCGGATGTCAATTCAACAGCAGATCTCAGTGAACGTATCCCTTGCTCATCCTTATTTCCATGATTTTTGGGAGTCTCTATGGTGGTTTTTGAGGCCTCCTGACGGACTGTCTCCCCCATCTCAATCAACNCCAACAGACTCCTGCCCTATATCAAAGGGTGCGATTATCGATTGAAATCTATCGTTTTGCCAAATTAGACTATTTNGNCNTGTTCTTCCTGAGAAGTCTCTTTGTCCCTCCAGGAACCATAGTAGAAAAAATNGAACGAATCATGAGTCTNTTGACNNTTTTTCTAGATACTTTAACTCGTTCTGAAGAATCAAGAATTTTACTCGTCCGGAGTAAATTCACAGTCTTTTGACCGATTAATACTGGTAAAAGACAGGCGATTTTCAGCCGAATTTGTGTCCCTGGCAACATTAGAATATATTGTTCTGCAGCATCAAGGTGGCCTTGAGTAATGTCTAGTAGAGACTGATAGATTGGACTAAATTTTTCATGATTTGATATCTCTCTCAACTCAATTGGATCTAGCCCAACTTCTTTCAATCGATTGAGAGGAATATAACATCGACCAAAAGATAAGTCTTCAGGAATGTCTCTAAGGATATTTATCATCTGGAGAGCCTTTCCAAATCGTATACCTAGTTCAAACATTTTTTCCGAATCTGGNCCATCTGCTGAAACGCAATGAGCCAAAGTCATAGATGTCCAAAATTCACCTACACTGCCTGCTACTCTGTATGCATAATCATCGAGTTCTTTGTCGTTCGCAAGCGCAGAAATTTCATCAGAGTCATTAGCAGGTCCAAATCTCTCTAAATCTAATGTTTGTCCACCGATTATAATTTTTAGACATCGACGCATATGTAACTGGTCATTTTCAGAGATTTTTTGGAAAGCATTCAACGCTACATCCACATTTTTCAGTAACCGTTCCTCTGCAGGATTTGATTGTAAATTAGCAAGAAAGGTAAGGTCGCTCATTTCTCCATTTTCTTGACTAGTGGCTATGTCCCAAGATTCTAATGAATTCAAGAGAATATCGACTTGACCAGTTTTCGAATCTGCAATAGTATCTGCAACTCTTGCAAGCAAATAAAGCAGACCGACTTGTTTTCTAATGGAACGTGGGAGTACCTTCAGAGTAAGAAAGAATGATCTTGACGTTTCTTCCAAGAGTGTATCCGCAGATGAGTCAATCAGCATGGGCTCACTCTCAATTGNTCAGGAGTGGCGTCTGTTATTGACAGTGTAGGGTGATTTGTCTCACATAATTCACTTCATTTGGGGACCAATTAATGAAGAAGTCTTTCCTCGTCGAGTCGAGCGGTTGCCATGCAGTGCGAGTCCTGTGGCGAAGAGATTCCCAGTGACTCTCTGTTTTGTCCTGAGTGCGGTTCCCGCGTGAACGCTAGCGGTGGAGGCATGTCCCCCGCTTCTGCGAGTATTCCGNCACCTGCTCATGAACCAATTTCGGAAATGCCAGTTGAGCCTTCTCAATTTCAACAGCAAATTAATCCTCAAGGGATGATGGGCCAAGAACAACTACAGCCTANTCCAAATGATCCTCAGCTGGGTGCACAAAATTTCCTTTCATCACTTGCTGCAGATATGACTGGTCAATCTCCTNCACCTGCTGCTGATGTTGACNCTTCACGTTCAGCACAAGATATGGTTGTAGATGCGATGGTAGAAGCCGATCGAGAGAAGAAAGCTAATGCCCGTTCTGCCTGGCTTTCNATGAATCAACAAAGCGCCTCAGACTTTCTTAATGCTGTAGGGGCAGTTCAGGGTGCCCCCAACATCGATCGTAGTTCTACTTCATTAGACGAGGTTGAGCCATTCAATCCNCCTCAACAAACTCGAGTNTCATCTTCTTCGAATCTTCCTTCTGATACATTAGTAAGAAGGATGGTCGAAGTGGCAGTTCGTCGAGTAGGCCGAAAGAGAGGTGTNGGCGTAGAAACACCTCAAGTCAAAGCTGAAGGCTCTGAAATTAGAGTAAATGTAACTTATATCGATGATGGCAGGGTTTTGGATAATCCTCCTGAACTTCATGGGGCGTTTGAACATGCTATTGATACCGAAATCCGATTGAAAGGGTACGATGTCGATTTATTCCTTGCTTTATTCAGAAGTAAAGATGGCGAGATATCATTTTCTTGGGGTGAAGAACCTCAATCAGATGCCGTTCATGATGACGAAGAAATGTTTGAGTGTGGAGCGTGTGGAGGGTTAGTCCGCGAGAGCGATTCAATTTGTCCAACTTGTGGCGCTGAATTCCTTGATGATGATGAAGAGAATGAACCTGAACCATCACCTCGAGGCGGTGGACCTCTAGGCGGTCCTAGTCGAGGTGGTCCTCCTGGCGGTCCTAGTCGAGGTGGCCCCCCAAGTGGCCCTAAGGGCCCTAGTCGAGGAGGTCCTCCTGGTCCTAAGGGTCCTAGTCGTGGCGGCCCACCCAGTGGCCCCAAGGGTCCTAGTCGTGGCGGCCCACCCAGTGGCCCCAAGGGCCCTGGNGGTCCAAAGAAAGGNGGCCCACCTAGCGGTCCAAAGAAAGGNGGCCCACCTAGCGGTCCTAAAGGACCTAAGAGAAAAGGCCCTCCAAATTAATCACAGTAGACCGGCTTCTTGCAGAGCTTNTTTCAAGACTGATCCGATTACAGAAGGATCTCTAGCGATATGAATTCCAGCGGCTTCAAATGCAGCAAATTTTTCTGCTGCCGTACCTTTCCCTCCACTAATAATTGCTCCAGCATGCCCCATTCTCTTGCCNGGTGGGGCAGTAGCGCCTGCGACGAAACCAACNATTGGTTTAGTGACATTTTCTTTTGCCCACGCAGCCGCTTCTTCTTCTGCTGTNCCTCCAATTTCTCCAATCATAACAATTGCTTCGGTTTGAGGATCTGCTTCAAATGCGGCTAAACAATCAATAAATCCAGTTCCATTAACTGGATCTCCGCCAATTCCTATGCAAGTAGACTGGCCTTCTCCAATACTCATTGTTTGAGCAACTGCTTCGTAAGTTAGTGTGCCAGATTTTGAGACAATCCCTATTCTCCCTTTAGCATGAATATGTCCCGGCATGATGCCAAGTTTCGCACCACCGCTTTCACCTGGTGTAATTATTCCTGGACAGTTAGGCCCAATTAATCGAACACCTGGTCTATCAGAAACATAAGCAACCGCCTTGACCATATCCAAAGTNGGGATCCCTTCAGTAATACAAACGATTACACCTTCTCCTTTGATTCTATCAAAAGCTTCAGCGGCTTCCATTATTGCTCCTGCTGCAAATGGAGGTGGAACATATACTATTGAGGCATCTGCATCTGTTTCTATTATTGCATCCTCAACTGAATCCCAAACAGGGACTTCTTTTACAACTAAATCAACAGTCTGTCCTCCCTTTCCTGGAGTACAACCTCCAACAATATTTGTTCCGTACTCTGCCATTTTTGTTGAATGGAATTGACCTTGATTCCCTGTAATTCCTTGAACGATTACCTTTGCATCTTCATTAATCCAGACAGACATCAGTTTCCACCTCCAATGAGTTCGACTATTCGTTGGGCACCGCTTGCTAGGTCATCAGCAGGATGAATATTCAGTGAACTGCTTCCAAGAATTTCTTTACCTTGCTCCACATTTGTTCCTGCTAATCTAACAACTAACGGAACCTCAAGTCCAAGATTTTCAACTGCAGCAATTACTCCACGTGCAATAATATCGCATCTCATTATTCCACCAAAGATATTCACTAATATTCCTTTGACATTTGGATCTTCTAGAATTATACTGAAAGCAGTAGAAACCTGTTCTTCATTTGCTCCACCACCCACATCTAAGAAATTTGCAGGTTCTCCACCATATAGCTGNATAACGTCCATAGTAGCCATGGCTAATCCTGCGCCATTGACTAAGCATCCTATGTTTCCATCTAGTTTGACATATGATAAACCGGCCTCACTAGCTCGAATTTCTGTTTCTTCCTCTTCTGACATATCTCTCATTTCATCCCATGAAGCATTATGTCTAAATTCGGCATTAGAGTCAAAACCTACTTTGGCATCAAGAGCAATTATTTGGTCATCTGCAGTTTTCACTAACGGATTAATTTCTACCATTGAACAATCATTGCTGATGAAAACGTGATATAATTTAGGCAACATCTTGGAGAATGATTTGAGAGAAGCGCCTGAAAGTCCTAGTGAAGCNCCTAAATTTCTAGTTTGGAAAGGCATTAGTCCAGCATGTGCATCGACCCATACCTTGTGAATTGCATCAGGATTGTTTTCTGCAACTTCTTCAATATCCATTCCTCCTTCTGTTGATGCCATAATTAGTACTGATTTTTCTTCTCTATCTACCAGCATGGCAAGATAGTATTCATGGGAAATATCGCATCCTGATTCAACATATAGGTGTCTTACTAGTTTCCCCTCATCTCCAGTTTGTTTAGTAACTAGTATATTTCCGAGAATATTTTTTGCATAAGTCTCTACTTCTTCCCTTGAGAATGCAATCTTCACTCCCCCTTCCATAACCAAATCTCTAGTTTCCGGGGAGTATAAATTTCCTTTTCCTCTTCCCCCTGCATGGATCTGACTTTTGACGGCTACAACTTTATTTCCTAGCGCGTCATATGCTTCCAGTGCATCGTTTACAGTTGTGCAATGTCTCCCGTCTAAAACGGCAACTCCCGCATCTCTGAATAGTTTCTTACCTTGGTACTCGTGGATGTTCATCGTTCTCCCCAACCCCCCTCTGATGAAACATGTCCTTAACCATGACCGCGTATCAAAAGTACCGATTTAGGGAGAATACACTTGAGCGAAGGCTGTATCCGAACCATATGGACGTGGTCGTACTAGCTGGTGGATTTGGCACACGTCTTCGTCCTTGGACTCTTCATATGCCTAAACCACTGGTGCCAATTTTAGATAGAGCAATGATTCAACACGTTCTTGATGTCCTCCCTGAACATTTAGTAGATCGAGTTTTGATTGCTGCAGGATATGGAATAGAAAAAATGAGAGACCATTTTTCTTTACTCAATTTACCATATGAAGTTTTGATTGTTGAAGAGACAGAGCCTCTTGGTACCGGAGGAGCAATTGTAAACTGTATGGAATATTTGTCTGGAGGAACTTTTTGTGTTATCAACGGTGATCTTCTCACTAGTTTATCTGTTGAAGACATGCTAAAACAGCACAAGAATAGTGGCTCTTTGGCTACTTTATCNCTATGGGAAGTAGAAGATCCTTCAAGGTATGGAGTAGCAGACTTTGAAATTAGTAGTTGTTTAATACGCCGTTTTCAAGAGAAACCACCTATTGAAGAGGCCTTCTCAAATTTAATCAATGCAGGAACATATTTGATCGAGCCTGAATTATTTGAAATGATGCCAAAGGGTGCCTTTAGTATCGAAAGAGATGTGTATCCAAAGGTTGCTGAATCTGGCCGTCTAAGTGGATTTCCCTTCGAAGGATGGTTTGTTGATGCTGGAACTCCTTCTTCGTATATTGAGGCAGTTCAGACATCAATTTCTAATCTAAGACATAATTCGGGAATTATTGATCGTACAAATTGGACTCTTTCAGAAATTGGTGAAAATGTAAGTGGATCATCAATTGGAACAAATGTTTCCATTGATTCTAGTTCAAAAATTTTGGATTCAGCAATATTAGATCAATGTGTAGTTGGCCCTGATTCTAAAGTTCAAGGATGTATGATAGGAGCAAACTCCGTAATTGGTTCGAACGTAGAAATAATCGAGGTAGTAGTTGATTTTGATTCAAAAATTCCAGCAGGGCATATACAAAGAGGTGGACGTTTCCCCGAAGAATGATCATCGACACTCACTTATGTCTGATTTATATCGATAGAACATGGGAGACCCGTCATTTGGGAATATTCACTTTGCTGGTACTCTCCGCCCATCACAAGTTGCAGCATCTTCTGTGATTAGAGAACAATTAGAGAAAGGTGAAAAACGACTTCATATTGTTGCTCCCCCTGGTTCAGGTAAAACCGTATTAGGTCTCTATGTTTGGTCAGATATGATTAGAGAGAGAACATTAGTACTATCTCCTAACTCTGCTATCCAGGCTCAATGGGCTGCTAGAACTTCTTTATTTGATCTAGATGGTAAAGAAGAAGAGATTAGTACAGATCCACTCAGGCCAGGATTACTTACTTCGTTAACATATCAAGCTTTGACAATGCCAATTCGTGGAAATCAGGAGATAGATGTTCTTGCTCGAGAATTGTGGGCTAACAAACTAATCGAAGATGGAGAAGCACAAAATTTAGTCATTGCAGAGAATTGGCAAAATGATCTTTGTGAACGAAATCCAGAATATTTTGCTAACAGNNTNTCGGTCTATAGAAAAAAAGCAAGAGAAGAAACAGAATCTTCAGGAGATCCTTTGTGGGAATTACACTCTGCTTCCAAAGGACATGTGAAAAGATTACAAAAAGCAGGAATAGGTTTGATTATTCTCGACGAATGTCATCATTTATTGCATCATTGGGGGGATATTTTGACTACATTGAAGGAATTTTTTGGAGATCCAGTAATATTAGGTTTGACTGCAACCCCTCCAGATGAGGCGAAACTAGAATCGAGAGATAGGTATGTTTCTTTGTTAGGAGAAGTCGATTATCATGTTCCTATACCTGCTCTAGTTCGAGCCTCAAACCTTGCTCCATACCAAGATTTAGTTCAGTTCGTTAGGCCAACATCCAACGAAATGAAATACATTGCACAGGTGGATCAAGAATTTAAGGAACTATTAGAATTGTTACAATCTGAAAGGGATCCAGAAGATTCTGATAGGATACCTCCAATGAATGAATGGTTACTACAAGGTATAGAAAAACCAAAAGAAGTAGCAGGTGTAGATTTTAAGGAATGGCCAACAGTTCCCGATGATTCATCTGGAAATAAATTTCTGAATACTACGAGACGACATCTCGAGGATATTGGTTTCTCATTACCTGAAGGAGTACCTAGTACGACTCAAGCCATTCGAGCAGAACAGGTGCCGGATTTAGAAATGTATACGACTATGGTAGAACGTTATGTTCGTAGAGGTTTACGTCTTTCAAAGAGTCCTAAAGATCATGAGTTGGCCAAAGAGGCAGTTTCTCGTTTCAGACTTCTTGGTAGACAGATCACGGAGACTGGCGTGCGTCCAGCTGCATCTCCTGTTGGCCGAATTATGGCTTACTCCGAAGCTAAATTGGAGGCATTATTGAATATTCTAACTGCTGAAATGCAATCTCTCGGACCAATGATTCGTGCAGTTGTAGTTACTGATTTTGAGAAGACATCTTCAATGGCAGTAGTTGAAGGAGTACTTGATTCGGAAGCCGGAGGAGCAGTAGCAGCATTTAGGGCAATAGTACAAGATGAGAATACTGATCAACTTAATCCTATACTGATGACGGGTAGTACAGTTTTAGTTGATGACGACCTAGTTGATGAGTTCATTTCTGAATGTAGAAATTGGATAAATACAAAGGGTTTGAAGATAGAATTAGTTGATGTAATTGAAGGGCCATATCATGATATTAGGGGCTCAGGGAAAGACTGGGTACCTAGAAATTACATTGAAATGATTACAGATATTTTTCAAAGGGGTGTAACAAACTGTATTGTTGGGACTCGCGGTTTATTGGGTGAGGGATGGGATGCATCAAGGATTAATGTCTTGATTGACTTAACTTCTGTTACTACAGAAATGAGTATCAATCAATTAAGAGGAAGATCGATTAGACTCGATAGTGAATGGCCAGAAAAAGTTGCAAATAATTGGGATATTATTTGTGTTGCAGAAGAGTTTGCAAAGGGTTTCGATGATTATGACCGATTTAAGAAGAAGCATAAGAAGTTGTATGGAGTTTGCGATGATTCTGCAATCGAGAAGGGAGTTGGACATGTTCATCCTGCATTTACTGAGGTTCCTGAAGAAGCTATTAGTGAAGGAATGGCAGTCTTCAATAGTGATATGATTGATAGATCAAAAGATCGTTCGAAAACTAGAGATTTATGGAAGATTGGTGAGCCATTTGATGCAGTTCCAAGATCAGCAATAGAACTGAAATCAGAAGGAGGAGGAGAGGATGAATGGCCATTAACAGGCCCGACAAAATGGACCGATGGTTCGTTAATTGAAGCCATAGCATCTGTGATTCTTGAGAGTATGATTAAGTTAGAACTTCTTCCATCTGATACTTCTATGAAAGGCGGAGAAAGAAAAGGTGGATGGATGAGAGTCCATCTTGAAGGATGTAATGAAGAACAGTCTGAGATGTTNTGTAATGCTCTAAGTGAAGTTCTAGGCCCATTAGACAACAAACCTCGCTATGTTATTCCACGTTCATCTAAATATTTGGATAAGATATTAGTTGATACGTTCCTTTCCAAATTTTTCCCCTGGTGGTTTGATCCAAAAGAGGGAATTAATGAAAGAATTGAACCAGTAATGTTACATGCGGTACCTAAGATATTCTGTAGACCGAGAATCCGTGCTGAGATTTTTGAAATCTACTGGAATATGCGAGTAAGTCCTGGAGAATTGATGTATGGTCATAGTAAAGCNGGGAAAGAGATGATTGAGGGAGCTAAGCTTTCAGGAATGGCCCCTAATTGGTCTAAGCACGAAAAGAACGTATTCATTTAGCTATTTTTAGGATAGAATGGGGCCGGTGTTCTCAAAACGTGAGATGTATTGGAGTGGGCATGGAGCCCCTAGTAGTTGTCAATCACAAGACNTATGAAACCGCTCAATCTAGTGCTGCTATTTCGTTAGCAAAGGCTATTTTTGCAGCACAGAGATCTGGTATACAAATGGTGTCAGTAGTCTCATCTTTTGACTTATTTGCTGTTTCCAATAATGTTCAAGGATTGAGTGTCTGGACTCAGCATCTTGATCCAGTAGGTTTTGGTTCAAATACNGGTCANCTTTCCCCTTTNACAGCTATTTCCAATGGTGCTAGTGGCACGATATTGAATCATTCTGAATGTCGAGTCTCATTTGATCATGTGAAATCAGTTTTGGAAATGTTGCCTAANGATTTCACTACCTGTATTTGTGCAGCNACAGTAGAAGAAGCATCTGAATTAGCCGTGTTAAATCCTGATTTTATTGCGATTGAACCNCCTGAATTGATTGGTGGAGACATTAGCGTCACAACTGCTGACCCAGGAATTGTTTCAAACACTGTTGAAGCAGTTCGTCTGGCTAATCCTGATGTTCGAGTTTTATGCGGNGCTGGTGTAAAAACTGGGAAAGACGTTGAAATGGCACTTCAGTTGGGTGCCCATGGAGTTTTGCTAGCCAGTGGAGTAACTAAGGCAGAAGATCCTACTGCGGTATTACAAGATTTGATATCTTCACTCTAAATTAGAATATACCATCATTGTTCGTACCTAGGTATGAACCCCATGAAATTGAATCTGGAGATTCAACTCCTAAACTCCAACGAATTATACTGTAACTGGCTCCAGAATACCCTGAAGTATCTGTAGTGATAAGGTCCAAAAGTCCATCTCCATCNATATCTGCCAAGGTTGGAGTTCCAATACTCATTTGATCACGCTGAATCAGTAGTTCATGGGACAGAGTACANGAGTCCAAGATTTCGATATCATGGTAAAATGAAAATTCTCCTATAGCTTCAAACATTTGTCCNCCTCCTCTAATCATCAATATTTCATCTCGACCATCTCCATTCATATCTGCTGCAAGAGGACTGGTAAATCCAGAATGGGTTGAATCATTTTTCCAAAGNACNTCTCCTGTTCCTCCGTCAATCATCAAACTTGTNGANGAGGAATAATCAGGGAAAGCACCGATTACAAAATGGACGAAAACATCAGGAATTGCATCGTCNGTAAAATATCCAATAGCAGGAGAAGCATATGACTCAATATCTGGAGAATTTCCATCAAAAGCATGATCTCTTACCTCTATTGTCCAAATCTTACTGTAATTCCTTCCGTCAATAGCCACCACTCTTCCATCAAATGTAGGAGCCACAATATCNAGAATACCGTCATTCGTAATATCAACAATTACTGGGGGCGCCATTACTCCTTTCTCTACGCCTTCTTTAGGCTCAATTAGTCTTATTGAATTAGATATATCTCCTGATTCTATAGCTTCTATAGAAGTTGACCATAGGCTCCCGTTGAAAGTTTCTCCACCTGTGCCATAGATGATTTCGATATCCATTTCTGGATGTGGTTGGTATACTATTGGTGACATGTATGTTTCCCTNTTATCGGGCGTTGGAGCATAGGATAGAATTTGACCAGTAGCACCTGATATAATCATCATGAAACCATTNGAACGAGGCTCCCCTGGTAATTTATACGGATCTCCTCCATTGGATGTCAACCAATCTTCAATCCCATCACCATTTCTATCAGGAATAAATTGCCCAGTGTAGAATTGAAACCATTTNATTGAATCATTGTTTGNTCCGTTGTTTGCCTCGTCAAATGTCCAAATTGTTTCGCCAGTAATTCCATCTACTGCCAAAAGTTGATGNCTCCTTCCTCCGAGAACAACGTCTTCGTGGCCATCNTTATTCAGGTCTTTGAATTGAGCAGTNGCAAACAGTTCGCCACTTGCATTTGATTGCCATAAATGAGATCCATTTTTTCCATCTAAGGCTATTACTCCGCCAACATCATCCTCTTCTACACCCATTCCACTAACAANATCCAATATTCCATCTTTGTTAAGATCTACAAGATTAGGGGAAGAGAAAATTCGGAATGAGCCATTCACATTCCACTCTTGATTTAGANTTGGGGGAGAGAATTCGCTTGTNGGATCACATGTGCGAACTTGAGCACATTCTGANCCCTCNGGACAAGGAGGNGAAGGTGGGATTGGAAGATCTGGGACAGTTCTTTCTTCTCTTTGNTGTTCTAGAATTGGTTCAGGGGCTAGAGCAAAAATTAGNATCNATATAATGGAAACAACCAACCATGCAGAAGTACTTCTCATAATNCTCGGNTAGAGTATTTGCCTTTATCGATGTCTGTATTTTTCCATTTCAAGAGTTCATCCTAAACGAGCCATGAGTTGACCGAGAATCAGGTAGAGTAGGATCCATACNCCTAGAACCANNGATGTAGCCCCCCATAGTCTAGGTCTCGCTCCNGCGCTAAAACGGCCCAAACTAATAGAAATATTTCCTGCAATTCCAGCAATTGCTCTCAATGTAAGGCCAATGATTCCNGCNATACATAAGTGGAATATCAGTGAAGTTATTCCGATTAATAATCCAAATAATCCTGTCCAAATCGGAGCAGCAACGGTTTGAGGGATTAGTAATGGGTATACAATCCATGAAATCCATGCAAACCAGAATCCAATAGACGCATCTTCAGAAAACGTATCAAATTCTCTCCATTGTTGGTAACTTTCTGGTAATTTAGAATGAATTCTTTTTGTGATCCAGTTGACTTCTAAGACACTACCTTTTCGAAGCATCTGTATTGCGCTTGAAATCATCCAAAATGCCAGAATAATCTCAATGTATGGCCACATACTTCCTCTTAGAATAAGTGCAAAAATTGACATCGGTAGTGCCAATATGCCGAAACCAATAGCGTTTGCGCCCATGGTCCCCAATATTCCTGCACCTGGAATCATTACAGTTTCTGGTGGTTCTACCCTATTTCTAGGGAGTGAAAGAAGTATCAGTGGTAGGATAGCCCCCGCGCCAATGAATACTCCAAAGAAAAGGTCAATTGCACTTCTTCCAGATCCTACTCCTGCCGAATCAACCATCTCAACTATGGAATCACTTCCTACTGAACCCGGAACCCATTCTGATACGAATCCTGCCTTATCGATAATGAGGATAGAATCAGTTGCTCCACTTGGAAATTGAGAAGCAATCCCTGCTCCTTTTTCATCCAATAATATTGGCCAAGTCCCATTTACGTTTGATGCATGTTCATCGATGTCTATGGCTCTAACATCTTCTCCAGTAGCAAGTTGCGCAAAAGCAATAGAATCTGTTGTTTCAATGGAATTGAGAAAATCTTTTCTTTGTTGTTCTGCATTAGGTGAATCAGTTTCAAAGATTCCTAGAACTAATGCGTCATTTCCTTCTAGAAGGTCATTAATGCTGTAAGATGTTCCTGAGTGACTCAAAAGATTAAATCCAGGCGCCGCGGATTCATCTCTTACTTCTCCAATATCGATTTCAGGTAGGCTTGCAGCAGGGATCATTACTGCTAATCCCATTATCAACAGAACAACATATGCTGGGAGTGGTAATGGGCCAATCCTTAGGGAAGAACCCAACCATACTAAGGTAGTAATCGGGACTAGAGCTACAAGATATCCGACTCTACCTAGCGATGCTTCAGGTTCTTCAACCATGAAACGATGAACGATAACCATATGGCAATCTTCATTTGGATCTAAATCGGATAAAGACATACAGATATCTATCATGTGAATTCCGGGTTCAAGTGTTCCATTTACTGACCATACCCAAACAGTTTGATTTCCCTCGCCAACTCGTGTACTATGTGGTGTTTCAAAATGACTTAATCGTTGTTCTTCTTGCCAATTTCCATGAACGGTTTCCGGCCATGAATTATATGTTCCAGCAACTTCAACAACTGTTTTGGTAATTGTTTCATCTCCCCAAACAGTGCCTGGGATGAATTCAACTCTGGCGGCTTTATTCTGGTCTACCTTAGCCTCAATAGAAGGGGAGAATAATACTCCATCCAATTCTATTCTTGATGCAGTATCGTATCTATCAAAATATAATCCTCCTCCAATTACACAATTATGTTCCACTGATATTTCTAAAGTGATTACATCTCCTTGACTTAATGTGAAATTAAGATTCCATGCAGATGTTGTAAATTCAAACGGAGCAGTCCAATCAAATTCAAGAGCCTCTCTATTTGTTTGATTTTGAAATACTTCTGCTCCCCCAGCTAATACACGAACTGTAAATTGTGTTTCGGCATCTGCAGGAGTTCCTGGAAGTGGATTTGTTAATCGGCAAGTACTTCCTTCGACATCTAGTCCTGCAAAAATACGTACAGTAATGTTTCCTTCGAATCTAGTAGCATGATCGACAGGTGGGGAATTAACAGTAACTAATTGGCTACTTAATCGGTTAAAATCAATTTGAGGAGGTTCTCCTGAATCTATTGGGTAAATTAGATCCAATGAACTTTCATTATTCAGGAAAAGATTGTGAGGAGTCGGGAAGAAAATCGATGTCCCTTCACCTTCAGGAATCTCGCTTGTGGAAGGTTCTGCGAGGCTTGTTCCGGTGCAAAGAAATAGTAAAATGAAGCCAATTAAGATTGGACCCTTGACATGCCTCTGGCCCCGGTCCATGTATCGATGTGATGTCAGGGGTTGTTCAAACCGTCG
>PAOK01000033.1 GCA_002708015.1 Methanobacteriota archaeon | reverse complement strand
TCAATCAATGTTAGGTTTAAGAAAGGTAGCCGATTAGACAACCTCAGGTTGTATAGAAGAAGGTGATGAAATGAGCATAGGAATTGAACCTCTAGGAGATATGGTACTCGTACAAATGGAAGCCGCACCTGAAAAGACACAATCAGGATTGTTACTGCCGGAAGAAGCGAGAGAAAAGATGACAGTAGGTCTTGTTGTTGCTGTAGGGTCTGATGCATCATCTCTTGTTTCTGCCGGAGATCGTGTAATCTATCGGCAATATAGTGGAACTAAAATCGAATGGCTAGGGTTAGAATACTTACTCATGAAATCTGAAGACCTTCAAGCAAAGGTTAACGATTGATGGATGTGGAAAAATGGCAAAACAAATGTTGTATGGTGAAGACGCACGTAGGAAATTATTGGAAGGAATTGATGCTGTTGCAAATGCAGTAAAGGTCACTCTTGGCCCTGCTGCTAGAACTGTTGTTTTAGAAAAATCATGGGGCAGTCCTACGATTATAAACGATGGAGTAACAATCGCTAAAGACATTGAACTTTCTGATCCATTTGCAAACATGGGCGCTAAGTTAGTTCAAGAAGTTGCAAGCAAGACACAAGACAATGCGGGAGACGGAACATCTACAGCATCTATTTTAGCTCAGGCATTATGTCATACTGGATTGAGAAATGTTACTGCTGGAGCTAGTCCCGTTGAACTAAAAGCAGGTTTTGATGAAGCAATTCTAGCAGTTGTCGAATGCCTCAAAGAAATGGCAGTACCTGTAGAAGAATCTAGTACTATTCATCAAGTAGCGACTATTGCTGCAAACAATGATTCAGATATTGGGGAATTAATTGCTCAAGCAGTAGAAGCAGTTGGACAAGACGGCGTCATAACTGTAGAAGAAGCAAAATCAGCTGAAACTGACTTGAAAGTCGTTGAAGGAATGGAAGTTGACAAAGGATATATTTCTCCATATTTCATTACAGATAGAGAGCGTAAAGAAGCAGTATTAGAGAATCCAATGATTCTAATTACAGATCAAACAATCAATAGTGCTCAAGATTTGTTACCAAGTCTTGAAGCAAGCATGCAACAAAAGCGTCCATTGTTGATTATTGCTAAAGATATTGAAGGAGAGGCATTAGCAACCTTGGTCCTCAATGTAGCAAGTAAGATTGTCAAAGCAGCAGCAATCAAAGCACCTGGATTTGGTGATGAACAGGGAGAAATTTTGGAAGACATCGCTATTCTTACCGGTGCCCAGGTTCTAGCTAAAGATAGGAGTGCTGATGTGAAAGCACAAGGCCCAATGTCATTGGGTGGGGCTGAAAAAGTAATTCTCGGGAAAAACAAAACAACATTTGTTGGCGGAGAAGGAGAACCATCAGCAATTGAAGAGCGAGTAGACCTTCTACGAAGTCAAGAGAAGACTGCTACATCAAACTGGGATAGCGAAAAGATGCAGAAGAGGATTGGTAAGATGACAGGGGGAGTCGCCGTTCTTCGAATTGGAGCTGCCACAGAGACAGAAATGAAAGAGAAGAAAGCCCGTGTTGACGATGCTCTCAATGCAACTCGTGCTGCTATGGCCGAAGGAGTTGTAGTTGGTGGAGGAGTTGCATTACTAAGGGCACGAAGTGTATTGGATGAATTGAAATCATCAAGTTCTGGAGATAGAGCAATCGGCGTTGGAGCCGTATATGATGCTCTCTCTGCCCCCCTTCGTCAAATTAGTGAGAATGCAGGACAGGAAGGNAGTGTTGTAGTGAACAATATTCTTTCTAATGATTCACCATCTTATGGATATAATGCCCGAACTAATGAGTACGTAGATATGCTTGAGGCCGGAGTAATCGATCCTGTTAAAGTGACAAGAAATGCTCTTCAATCAGCAGGTTCAATCGGCGGACTCGTCTTAACAACTGAGACTTTGGTTGCAGATGAGCCTAAACCAGATTCAGGTCCAGAAATGCCAGATATGGGCGGCATGGGCGGCATGGGCGGCATGGGCGGCATGGGCTTCTGAGATAATTTTTCCAGCCGCATCGTTGAAGGACGGCCCGCTAAGGCACCATGCCGAGGATGGGCCGTTGTGGTAGAGTTACATCGTTTTGAGATTCTACCAAATGTAGGCGAAGGCCTAATTGATAGTAGAGGGGAATCCATCCGACGTCAATTAGAATCCGATAATTCAGTGACAATTGGATCCGTACGAAGTACACTTGGTTATTTGGTGAAAGCACATTTTACAGACGACGAAAAAAATAGAGCAGCTACAGAATTATTTTCTGACCCAGTCTTAGAAGAAGTTACTGTCAATTCCCCAATTCTGGAATCATCAAAATTTACATCTTTACCAGATATTTCAATTTTGATTGGTTTCAAACCTGGGGTAACAGATAATCGTGCTCAAGCGGCCTTGGATGGACTACAAACACTATTTCCTAACCATCAACAAATGGCAGTTTCTACAACCATTGGATACCATTTTTGGGATGTTCCTTCAGATATAGATTTACAATGGTTAATGGGGCAACTTNACAATCCGTTGATTGAACTTGCTAAATCAACAGACAGACGTACAAGTCCCAATGAACCTTGGCCATCTTTGGAATTTCCAGAACGTCCTAATTTAGAACAAACTCCTCCATCAATAATAGATTTAGAAGTTACAGATCAAGAATTAATTAAAATTAGTGAAGATGGACTACTGGCACTAAATCTCAACGAGATGAAAGCAATTCAGACTCACTATCGTAATCCAAAAATCCAATCAATTAGGAAAACCAGAGGACTTTCTCCAAATGCACCAACTGATGTAGAATTAGAGTGCCTCGCTCAATCTTGGTCAGAACATTGTAAACACAAAATATTCGCAGCGAAGATACACCATATCGATCATGAAACTGGTGAAGATTCAGAAATTGACTCTTTATTCAAGACATACATTATGAAACCAGCATTAGATATGCAAGAAGAAGTCGATTGGCTTCTTTCTCTTTTCCATGATAATTCAGGAGTAATTGAATGGACTCCTGAATGGAGTTTGTGTATNAAAGCNGAAACACANAATTCNCCCTCAGCATTAGATCCATTCGGAGGGGCAATGACTGGAATTGTAGGGGTGAATCGAGACATATTAGGAACAGGATTGGGNGCTCGCCCCATTGCAAATACAGATGTGTTTTGTTTTGGCCCTCCTGATTATGACGGACACTTACCAGAAGGATTGTTCCATCCTTCTCGAGTAATGCGAGGAGTTCATGCAGGAGTTCGAGCAGGAGGAAATGAGAGTGGAATACCTACTGTCAATGGNGCCATCGTTTTTGATGATAGATATATAGGAAAACCATTGGTTTATTGTGGTACTGTTGGAATATTNCCCCGATATCTTCCTGATGGGAGAGAGAGCCATATCAAAACNCCTTCACCNGGAGATCTTGTCTANATGGTTGGGGGGAGAGTTGGTAGCGATGGTATACATGGAGCAACATTTTCTAGTTTAGAATTGACAGATGAAAGTCCTAGCAGTGCAGTACAAATTGGAGATCCAATTACACAGAAGAAAATGGTGGATATGTTGTTGGAAGCTAGAGATTTAGGATATATCCAAGTCATCACTGACAATGGTGCTGGCGGACTATCTTCTAGTGTTGGAGAGATGGCTGAATTAACTGGAGGAGCAGATTTAGATTTGTCAGCAGTGCCACTAAAACAAGCAGGATTGAGCCCTTGGGAAATTTTGGTTTCTGAATCACAAGAAAGGATGACAGTCGGAGTTACGGAACAAAACGCAGATGCGTTTGAGGCACTAGCTAAATTACACGAAGTTGAAGCAACTGCTGTTGGAACATTTACAGATTCTGGCACCTTTTTAGTTCGAAATGGAGAACATGTAGTGGCAGATTTACCAATTGATTTTCTACATGATGGATGCCCTCAATTGCAATTAGAATCAGAATGGGTCTCACCAAATCATCAACCTATTATTTTCCCGAACGATGAAGAATTGGATGCTAAGGAAATGGGAAGCATTCTTTGTAGGCTGATGGCGAGACCAAATATTGCTAGTAAAGAATGGTGGGTTAGATCATATGATCACGAAGTAATTGCCCAGTCTGTGATTAAACCATTTGGTGGAGTTAATCATGATGCTCCAGGAGATGCAGCAGTAATCGCCCCAATTCCTGGTGAAACACGAGGAGCAGTGATTTCTTGTGGAATTGTACCCAGATATTCAGATATTGATGCTTATGCTATGGCAGCTGCAAGTGTTGATGAAGCATTGAGAAATGCAGTCTGCGTTGGCGTAGATTTAGATCGAATTGCTGGATTAGATAATTTTTGTTGGCCAGATCCTGTGGAAAGTGAAAAGACTCCAGACGGGCGTTTCAAATTAGCACAATTGGTTCGTGCAAACAGAGCTATCGAGGACGTATGTCGTGCCTATTCTTTACCTTGTATATCTGGAAAAGATTCAATGAAAAACGATGCTACATTAGATGGAGAAAAAATCAGTGTTCCTCCTACGTTGTTGTTCAGTTTATTGGGAGACCATCCTGATGTTCGTTTTGCAGTTTCTTCAGATTTCAAAAATAAAAATGATGTCATATATTTGATTGGAGAATCTCGTCAAGAATTAGGAGCTAGTGAAATATCCTATATGTTCCGTGAAGAATCTGGAGGAAAAAGTGGCATTGGTGGAATAGTACCATCTATTGAACCAGAACGAAATCTTGCAACATATAGGGTGTTGACAAAAGCCATCCACTCAGGTTTAGTTGCTAGTGCCCACGATTGTTCTGATGGAGGACTTGCTGTTGCAATCGCGGAATCTTGTATTGGAATTGATTCAGGAGCAGATATTGAGATATCTGCTCTTAGGGGATTTGATGATGAACTTGACAAATGGGGCGCATTATTTGGTGAAAGCTTGGGCAGNATTATGATCAGCGTTTCTCCAGACAATACAGAAAAAGTCGAATCTTTGTTCACGGATGTATCGTACACCCGAATTGGTATAGTAAATGATAGTGATAAATTGACTATTAAGGATAAATCATTCTCAATTTTATCAGCATCTATTGATGAGTTGCGTACTGCTTGGAAGGGAACTTTAGATGGAGGTGCTCCAAATGGTAGTTAAAGTTGCGATTTTAACCGGCTTTGGAATTAATTGTGATCGAGAAACGGCTGCAGTTTTTGAGATGGTGGGCGCTGAATCTGAAAGAATTCATGTTAACAGATTTGTAAACGGTGAGAAAAAATTGAGTGATTTTCATATTATGGCCGTTCCAGGAGGTTTTTCATTCGGAGATCACCTAGGTAGCGGTCGATTAATGGGGAANCGTCTTCGTTTCGGAATGAGAGAACAAGTTCGAGAATTCATCAAAAACGGTGGTCTAGCTATCGGAATATGTAATGGATTTCAAGTATTGGTAAAAATGGGACTTTTACCCGGGGATGATGAAATTAGTTTAACTCAAAACGCATCATTGGCATTGAATGATTCAGGCCATTATGAGGACAGATGGGTTACTTTAGAATTTGATACAAATTCTCATTGTGTTTGGACAAAAGGAATTGAACGAATCCGTGTTCCTGTTAGGCATGGTGAGGGCAAATTCGTTACAACCGACCCAAACCTGTTAGATCATTGGGCTGCAAATGGGCAAATTGTTGTCAAGTATGTTGACCCAAATGACCCCTATCCATCTTCTTCTGATGAATTGTTGAAATATCCACTTTCCCCAAATGCGAGTATGAGAAATATTGCAGGAGTTTGCGACCCAACTGGTCGAGTGTTTGGTTTGATGCCTCATCCTGAAGCAAATCATTCTACTTGGTTGGGAGCAACATGGACTAGAGAATTGAAACCTACTGAACATGGTGATGGTGAGGGGCTTATCCTCTTCCGTAATGCTGTTGATTATGTGGAAAAAAACATCAATTAACTAAGTTTCGAACTTATCTATATGTCCCAATCAGACGAGACAATCATGGTTGATGAAAGAGATAGTCAAAGTTCCATGAAAGGCTCTTTGCTGATACCCAGTATTGCTTTAGGATATGTTCCATTTGTCATAATTGTATTAATGATTTACAGTACTTCTGATGAAACACTACCTGGATTTGATTTTTTCATATTTAGTGGCATGTGTCTAGTGCCACTACTACCAATTTATGCGTTTTATCTTCTTCGAATAACTCGACAGAGAATAGAGAAAAACATTCTCACCCCCATTGTTGTAATATTCTACATTATTTCGTTCATAGTTCCATTGATTTGGTTACTAATGTATGCATGGTTTGCAATTAATTTTAATGGGATTGTATAACCACTTTCTACTGTAAATTAGACTCAAGATTGTATCCATTTTTGAACTTCTAGAAGACATTTTTTCGATTCAGGAAGTAGTGGTCCAAACAACCACCAATCATGAAAAATTTTTGGCCAGATTTGAACCTCGATTTCAACACCATCTTTCTTCGCGTTTTCACCAACAATTCGACTATCATCAAGTAATATTTCGTTCTCTCCAGCAATGATCAAACCTTTGGGAAGTCCAGTGAAGTCTCCGAAAAATGGAGAAACATATGGATTTGATTTATCGATAGATTTTGGAACATAACGTTCAGCAGCATCTTTGGGCATTTGCTTAGTGAACATTGGATCTGCTTTTTCTTTCGAATAGTATGTCTCTGTATTACATGTCAAATTAGTCCATGGAGAAAACAATACAAATCTATTTGGAAGTATCTCATTATTATCTCGAAGATACAACAATAGTGCTAGACTAAGACCCCCTCCAGCAGAATCTCCCATCAATATAATTTCAGATTTTGAATTTTGTTCTACAATATTTTTCCAAGCAGCCACTGCATCATCTAATGCAGCGGGATATTGGTGCTCTGGTGCTAATCGATAGTCTATGGAATGACATACTCTACCAGTTATTTTAGCTAGATTAGATAGACCGATTCTATGAGTAGTTAGTGAAGATCCAAAAGAATAACCTCCGCCATGAAAATAAACAATCAAAGAATTTTCATTATGGATTTTTTTAGGCGTAAAAGTGACACCAGGAACACCACCAAATTCTGTCTTCTGATGTTTTGTTCCGAATGATCGAAGTAAATGTCCACCCAACCAAGAAGGAGGATGTACAAACAATCGAATAAATGTAGCAGACGGCTGTATAAACCGATAAACGAATTTATTCGGACGAATTAAAATTGACAAAATTTGTGCACGAACACTCATGTTTTACTCAGCACCTATTCATTTTCATCATTAATTAGGTCGTCAACACCACTAAGCAAACTGTCCAACTCTCTTCTTTTTGCTTTCCTTTCTCCAATAATCTTCTCAAGTTTCGGCTCAGATAATTCTTCTCCTGTTTTACGAATTTCTTCTTCTGCTTTGAATCGATCCATAAATTCTCTATCTTCACCAGGTCTATCCGAACGATCAGTTTCAGGAATAGCTTTCGAAGGAATAGTTCGCGCTCCTGGCATATCATTTCGGGTAGGAAATGAGTCTACTAATTCTATTGCAGAACTAACATCTCCTTCTTCTGATACTGAATTAGCAACTTCTCTGATTATGTTTCTTCTACTAGTTTTCTTGGCGATTTCAAATGCTTGTGTAATTTCTTGTTCAGTGGGGGGCGGTCTGTGTCCCCGATGTGCTGCCAATAATCTACCAGCTTCTTTCAGAAATGGTCCATGAATAGGATCGTGATCATATCTATGTGGTTCAGTAGTGAATGCCATCAAATCCTTTGCAAGTTGTTCAATTGGTGTCGAAACATCTCCTGAAATCCTATCACGCACTTTTTTATGAGTTGTAATACAACTTTTACATCGTTTACTTCCCTCGACATCTGGAGCATCACAAAGAAGGCAACATATGGCAAAACCCATCTGTTGCATGGCTTGACGAGGCAACGACATTGAGTAGCCCTAAACACTCCTCTGAATCAAACCTATCCCATCCGTCGCATTCATTCGCATAACCTCTATCGGAGGTTGATGACTGAGCCAACCCTCTTCACGAAAATTATTCGTGGCGACATCCCATCGTCTGCGGTCGCTCAAGGCAGTACATGGTACGCTTTCCTCGACATTAATCCACTAAGACCTGGCCATACATTAGTGGTACCTAAAGAAGAAGCACGACGAATTGCAGAATTATCAACAGAAAGTCGAAGGGATTTGATGGATGGTGTTGTAGAAGTACAACGCCGTCTTTCAATTGAGTTTAATACAACAGATTTCAGCGTCAATTTGAATGATGGGCCATTGGCAGGACAAGAAGTACCGCATGTCCATTTCCATGTAATTCCTAGGACTGATGGCAATAGTTCTAATCCGATGTGGAGAATGACACCACATCAATCTGAACCAGATTTTGAAGCACTCGCAGCACTCTCTCAAAAACTACAATTACATTGAATGGTGGCGAAATAATGCAATCTCCTTCCGGTCAAGATGTAGAACGNACATCTGCTCCATATGATCCAGATGTTGAATCCTCAGCATCTTCTAAACGATTGAATCGAAATGCTCTATTGAACAGAATTAGGTGGAGACATGATGGTATACACCCAGGTTCAAAATTTGCTTGGAAAATCCTTCGATCTATGCTTCGTTTATCTTGGTATACACAATTCAGAACAAGGGAACAATCTGGATATGAAACTGTAGAAGAAGACAGAGGGTTAGTTGCTTTGGCATGGCACACAGCTGGTTTAATTGATCCAATGGCAATAGTTCAATCTTCAAAGAAGCGCTACATTATGGTCGGACGTCACGATTTAATGACTCGCCCTATTCTAGGTCGTTGGGCACGAGCAATCGGCTCTCAACCAGTTTTACGTCAAAGAGAAATAGACGAAGGAACAACAGATTCTGAATTTGCTAAACATATCAATGAACGTAGTTTACTTACTGTGGCACATACAATTGCAGGCGGTAATGGCTGCGTAATCATGCCTGAAGGTACCAGCCAAGTTGAACCTAGGATGATGCCCCTCCGTTCAGGGCCAATGCGGATTGCGTTAAATGCAGCCGCAGCCGCACAATCCTCGGGAAACAAATTACCATCAATCAGGCCTGTTGGTCTACATTTCCGTACTGCCTGGGAATTTAGAACGGACTGTTATGTTGAATATGGAGATGAAATTCAAATTTCTGATTTAGTCGATGAATCAGTAGTGTCATCACTAATGGATGGAAAGTGGGCAGAACCATCAAGAGATAATGTAAATGAACTCAGAAATCGCATCAAAAACACTCTAGATGTTATGACCCCAGATGCCGATAATTGGGAAGAATTCCATTCTTGGTCTGTCATATCTCACATTGAGAAATCAAGTCAAAATCAACCTCACAAGAAGTGGAAAGATGAAGTTCATGGTATTCGTTCTGTTAGGGACAGAATTCGATCAGGAGTTTTACCAAGTGAAATCATGGAGCCAGCTACAAGGATCGAAAAGGAAATTCGATTGAAAAATTTAGATCCTCGTTCAATTGATTGTTTGGGAATTAAAAAAGGAAATATCTCTACTCCACTACAAGGAATATTTGGTTTATTATTGATGATATCTATGCTACCACTTAGTATTATGACATTACCACAAGCCATTCTTGCTTGGTGGTTAGGAAATAACTCTGATGAAGGATTAGATGCCAGAAGTACCTTCCACATGTTGGCAGTAACTTTCTCCCCGATGGTCATTTGGCCATTTTTCACTATTCCAATAGGCATATGGTTATCCACATGTTATTTTCCTGACTTAGTATTTGTTTTAACTCCTGTAATTGCTTTACTTCTAATGCCTCTTATGCATATGGCAAATATTCTATTTTTATTCGGATATGATGCTGTATGTGATGTAGTAGACCTATTCAATCGTGTACAATTGAGAAATTCGAAATCGGCTAAATCCATATCTGAAGATATTTCTTCAATTCTCGGATTCCTGAAATAGGTTGGCCCCAACCGATAACACATGGAGACTAGAGACGCCATCAAATCCATTCAACAATGGCTTAGTGAAGAAGGACTAGAATTCAAAACATTATCTGACAGTCGTGCTGAAATGCATTTACATGTAAGATATCCACCTACTAGGAATGGGCATTTATTTAATGTTGTAATTCCAAAAAAAAGGTCACTAGTTATCGTAGGCTCTGTAACAAGAGTTGATACAGGCCAACAAGAAGAAATGAAGTCTCATTCAGAGTCTGATCCAGTTGCGTGGGAAGAATGGTTACATGAAGCCAGACTTGGACTGATTAAGGGAGGATTTGATTGGACTTTACACATAGGACGCAAATCAGAGAATAGTGGACCACTTCAAGCATTCAATATTTCTCGACCGGTTTGGTTCGATGGACTGAATCAACATTTATTCATGGATTCATTAAGAACAATCTGGCTTAGTAAACTTGCAATAATCCATGAAATTAGGTTTAATTATGGAGTCGGGGAAGGAAAGCCCGGCCCTGTAGACGATTGGGAAAACAAACAGCAAGGTCCAAATTCTGAACAAGCACCAGAAGTTGAAATCAAAGATGAAATGTCATTTGGGTCTTCTTTTGATGTTGATGAATGGGTATGACTTGAAACGTGACCTCTAGAGGTTTCGCTTAAGTATGTGTCAATGCGGTTGTATGCTTGTTGAACCGTAGGTGTATACCATGACTTACAGAATGAAGACCAATAGCCTAATGCTCACAATCCTGATGGTTTTGAGCACGACATTGATTGTACCCTCTGATGAGGTAGAAGCTGCCGAGGTGGTAATTACAGACGCAGTTCGTGTTGTAGATGGAGGTCCTATGAATGAAAGAATGGTGTCTATGGCAGCAGATAGCGAAGGCAACATCCACTTTGTTTGGAGTAGAAATACNCAACATTTGTTTTACACAATGCTCGATCCTAGAGCAGATACTGATGGAGACGGTCAAGCAGACCCATTAATCGATGCCACACAGATTTCAAATCCAGGAATCCATCGTGCTTGGCATCCAGATATTGCAATTGATAGNGAAGATAGGGTTCACGTTACTTGGACCGATAAATCAAGTCAACATGCAATCAAATATACAGTTCTAGACCCNTCTCTGCACCCNCAAGATGGTACTGCAGCNGACGAAAGCGTAATCTCGGTTGTTAATGATATGATTGTAAGTCAACGACAACAAGATAGAGATTGGCCAGCTATAGCTGTTGATTCAATGGACAATGCACATATCGTTTGGGAAGATTCATTCGATCCTTTGGAGAAGTTCTATTTCCAACCACAAATCTACTATTCTATGATTGAATTTGATGGAACTGCAGGTATTACAGCAATTGACGATTCAATGATTACTCCAGTTATTGGACACAAGGGACACCCAGACATTGCTGTTGACGCTGATGATTATGTTCAGATTGTTTGGGANGATACAAGAGGAGGAAAGGTAGAGATGGTTGTACCAATCGATACCTCTGGATCTATGTATTCCGAGTGGGCAGACGTATGTACTGTATTCTACGGTGGTAGTTTCAGCAGTGGAGGATATTTCCGAGGAATTAAGCCAATGTTNGAAGATGCTAATATCACAGTATACGAGACAATCTATGCAATTCTTGGATACGGTATCCCATCTGCAGGACAGAGCAACACCTGTTCTACTGCATATCAAACTGGTGGCAGCGGCTCCCAAGGACCTCGAAACACCCATCTTGGCCAATTCCCTGGAGATGA
>PAOK01000008.1 GCA_002708015.1 Methanobacteriota archaeon | reverse complement strand
ACTGAAGAGATTTGTAGCCAATCTATGTCAAAAGGATTGGAAACCCGTCTCCATGTTGACGAATTTACAGATGGGGGAGGGCTAAATTTAGCTGCTGAATTGGGAGCGAGAACTGCAGATCATGCAGGGTATTCAACCGATGACGCTCGTGCTAAAGCCTCTGATGCGGGTGTGAATACTGGATTTCTTCCTGGGACTCCATATGTTCATGGAGATTTATTTCAAACAGATTTACCACAGAGTATTGAACAAGGATGGAAATGGTCTTTAGCAACTGATTTTAATCCAAATTGTAGGAGTCTCTCAATTCCGTTTGTAGGTAGCCTAGCAGTACATCGTATGAGAATTCCTCCAATAGCCGCTCTGATCGCAGTAACCACAAATTCTGCCTCGACATTGAATGTTGAGCACGGAGTCGGTAAGTTGGTCGAAGGAGGGGTCGCAGATATCAATATCTTACGAACTAAGAGTGCTGATGGATGGTGCCAAATGCCAGGAGACAACCCTGTAAAAATATCATTCCACCATTCTGAATTGTAAAACTACAATAATAGAACCAATTCTATTTGAAGAATTATACAATTATATGTTATTTTCCAGTATTAGAAATGATTCTACTTGTATGATATAACAATTATAGTGTGTAAATGTATATTTCTAGATATCTCGATTACAGGGGGGCTGATAACGTACATTATCAGCCATTATCTCCCTAAAATTCTATTAATTTAACATAATGTGTCGAGCAGTATAACGATTTATTACAATTATAATAAAAAAACATTAATTTCGGTTTGAACCCCCCTACTTGAGAGTTAAATTTGGGAATTTTTTGCAATATTTCCGTATGATTCAAATGACTCTGCATTTACGAGCAATCATGTCATATGATGGATTCTGTTTGAAGTGCAAAATTTATGGCCCAATAAAGGACGGCAAATTGATCGTAATGAGTAATGGTCGTACGCGATGTGCAGGATTATGTTCAGAAGAAGGATGCACAGGCAAGATTTCGAAGATTGTGTCTTGAGATTAGCAACAATCATCTCTCATTGGAGCTGTTTCAAACGTAACCTTGTCTACATTATTCGTATTCTGTAATTGTTCGTAAACTACTCTAACATCAGATGCCTTTCCCTTGACATGAACTACATCCACACATGAATGACAAGAATGACCAAGCCTGGTGCTATGATAATATGCCGCGACTTCTACTGAATCTGTACGACTTACCATCAATTTTTGTTCACTCCCATGTTCGTAATAAACAATCAAATGACCTTCAATGACTAAATCTCTATCCATATTCATTAGTTCTCCTCTTTGCTGAATTTCGGAATAATACAAAACCGCATCACGAATAAAACGGCTTCGATTATTATATCCTGAATTCGAGGCTAAACTTTCCAGATCTTTAGCAAATTCTCTGTCTGAACTGAACGATATAATTTGGCTCATGAATTTAGGACTAAGGTATTACTAATAATAATTTTGAAATATATAATTAATAGTTTTTATTATATAGTTAATATTAGTCGCAGAGCCATGAATAGTGCATCGTATAGAGTGTTAATGGTAAGCTTGATCATGGTTATGTCAAGCCTTGCTGGCTGCATAGGTGATTTAGAAGAAGAAGAAGTAGTGGTAGATGATACGTCTACTGCTCCGCTAGGTACAGTTATTGCCTCAACATACCACGTTGAGCAATTATTGTCCGCAGTAGCTGGAGACACATTAAATGTTGAATTGTTAAGTCCATCAAATGTTCCAGTACACGACTACAGTCCAACACCTGATGACGTGCTAAGACTACAAGGTGCAGACTTATTCTTCTACCACGGACTAGGCCTAGAACCATGGGTAGAAGCAACTCTAACTGGATTAAGTACTGCTGCCCCAACATCGATTTCTACTCATGCTATGCCAACAGGTGAAGTTACTTTAGATTACGAATCTATTCTAATTAGTGAATTGTGTGAGCATATTAGTGAAGGACCATTCCAAAACACTACTCTAGGTATGGATGATGGTTCAATGCCTGAGATTCATGCAGAACATGTAACTTATTCTATGTCATACCCACACATGGATGATGAACATGATGAAGATCAATCAGACGGGGGACATGATGAAGATCACTCAGATGGTGAACATGATGAAGAGCATTCAGATGAACATGGTGATGAACACGATGACCATGCTGGTCACGGACATGCTTCCCCTATGGAGACAATCACTAACCCAAGTGGTTGTCCAACTGATTATGTAATCGTAATATACGAACTAGAGAAGGGAGATGTTGTAATCGAATTCGAAGCAGAAGATGACCACGCATTCGACATGGTTGTTCTAAAGATGGGAGGAGGACACGCTCATCATGACCATGGAGATCACGAAGACCACGGAGATCACGGTGATGAAGATGGTGACCATGAAGACCACGGTGACGGCCATGATGGACACGGTGATGAAGATGGTGACCATCACGACGACCATGACCATTGTGATAATGGCACTGCAGAAGATCCACATGACCACAGTGGTTGTGATGATGAAATGACACCTGAAATGGCATTACAGATGTTTGATTCAGATAACGATAACCACATTTCCTGGGATGAGTTCTGGGCTGGTTGGAATAGCGAGGAACATGACGACCACAATGGAAGTCATGATGATGATCATGATGACCACAATGGAAGCCATGGCCCTATGGACGAGGCAATGGAAGAATACATGATGGGATTGTTGTATGAGGCATTCAATCAGTCTGATATGTATTATTACAACGGAGGTAACAATGATGCAGGAGACGGATTATTGAATATGTCAGAATTAGCCATATTCATTGAAGAAATTGAACATATTGATGACGATATGGAATCTGCTACAACCCAGATTATGATTTCAATGTTTGATGACGATGGAGATGGAAGTCTCAATATGACTGAATTTACTGATTTTATGGAAATCATGGATGATGACCATGATGAAGATCACTCAGATGAAGATAACGGAGACAATCACCCAGACCATCACGATGATGAGCCAGGTGTTCACCACCATGGAGATGATAATGTTCATCACGAACATAATGATACTGATGAAACGACACATGGTGTTGACGATAGACACCACAGCCATGGTGACCATGAAGACCACGGTGAGAGAACCTTCCACTGTAGTTCTACAGTCGGCGGTGACATAGATACAGAAATTTCATTCGATAAGGTGAACGATGGCACAGAAGACTGTGGCGATGGTTCTGACGAACCTCAAGACTTCGATGGCGATGGTACCGTAGACAACTGGTTTGACTGTATGGGCGGTACAAATATTTCCATGGAACTAGTAAATGATGGAAATGATGATTGTCCAGAAGGTGATGATGAATCTCACGAGAATGATTCTGACATCATGATGTGCTATGACAGCAGCACAGGCAGTATTAATACAGCATATAACAATCAGACTGATTGTGAAGCTGGAGGACTCGTATGGACAGACATGAGTTCCGTTATTATGGAAATGACGTTCAATATGTTTGACAACAACAGTGACGGATTAATCAATGCTTCAGAACTTGATATGATGATGGAGATGGGAGATGATGGCCATGATGGCCATGATGGTCATGATGAGNGTCACGATTGTGTCAATGTTNCAGCAGGCGCTGTCGCTCCTGAAGATGGTACATTCACGTTTGCTAACGGAACTACAGTCCATGTAGAAACAGGTGANTCAGCTCCTGCAGCCGGCGTCTNTTGTGCTGAAAGTCACGAAGATCATCACGAAGAACATGGAGTCATAGGTTTTGCTAATCTACATGTCGAAG
Source organism: Methanobacteriota archaeon (assembly GCA_002708015.1). Lineage (GTDB taxonomy): Archaea > Thermoplasmatota > Poseidoniia > Poseidoniales > Thalassarchaeaceae > MGIIb-N2. The sequence continues at coordinate 30,015 of PAOK01000008.1, read as the reverse complement.
CAGAAGGAGAATACGGATTCTTGCTTCCGGCAGATGTTACACTACATGTCTTGAGTGGAGGAGAAGGTCATTCAGACCATGGAGATCACGAAGACCACGGAGATCACGGTGATGAAGATGGTGACCATGAAGACCACGGTGATGAAGATGGNGACCATGANGACCATGATGACCATGATGACCATGCAGAGGAAGAAATTCCATTCGACCCACATAGCTGGCTAGATCCAATGGCATTCAAGTCTCAAGTGGATGTTGTTCTATCTGCATTAATCAGTGCCTTCCCAAGCGCTGAAGATGACTTTACAGCAAATGCAAATGCATACAAGTTGGAATTAGACATGATTGCTATGGGCTTTGAGGATGCATTCGGCGAAGGCGGCACATGTACAGTAGAGAAGACTGTCGCTGCTAACCACAATGCTTACTCATATCTAGCGCAGAGATATGATTTAGAGTTCGTTACTGTTCATGGACTAGATCCAGAAGGAGAACCATCAGCAGAGGATATTGCAGAAGTAGTCGCAAAGATTCAGGAAGAAGAAATTAATGTATTCTTTGTTGAAGAATATACAGATATTTCCTCAGTTGATTCAATTGTTTCCCAGACAGGAGTTACCATTCTATATCTGTACACAATGGAAATGCCTCCAAGTACCGATGGTGAAGATTACTTGTCTTTGATGCAAAAGAATCTGGACAACCTAATCACAGGAATTGGATGCTAACTAGCACTCTGATTATTGTATAGGAGTAATGTATTTGATAAAGAATTGGAAAATTGATGTAACTTTACATTTATTTTCCAATTCATTATCTTATTAGCATAATCTAGGAAGCTAATACGTTACAAAATGAATCATGAGTGATATAATGAATTCATCAAAAAATAGAATTCTGCTCACCCAATATCCCATACTAAAAACGAATAATCTATGCGTAAGTAGATCTGGAAAACAGATTCTACATGACGTTAATTTGAGTGTAAATAGTGGAGAATTTGTTGGAATAGTAGGTCCAAATGGTAGTGGTAAATCTACTCTATTACTAACTATTCTAGGAGTCTTGCAGTCACAAAAAGGTACAGTTGAAATCTATGGAAAATCAACTAAACATCCGACTAGAGAAGTTTATGAAAAAATTAGTTGGGTATCTCAAGCTGCAGCTAATTTACCAAAAGAAATTCGAATCACTGTTCGCGAATTGGTTCAACTAGGCACTGTAAAATTAAGTAATTTATTATTTGAAACAGATAAACAGCGTCGACGGGAACTAGTAGATAACGCAATCAAAATAGTTGGTTTAGAAAGTGTACAGAATGTGAGTATCGGGCGTCTCTCAGGTGGTCAACGTCAAAGGGCAGTTATTGCACGTGCTTTAGCAACAGATGCAGAGTTGATCTTACTTGATGAGCCATTGGTTGGTATCGATAGAGAGACGAGAAATGATTTTTTGAAATTATTAGACGATTTATCTCACAACCAAGGTAAAACAATCATAATGATTTCTCATGATTTAGCCGCCATTCGTCAAACTGCTCATCGAATTATTTACCTTGAAGAAACCATAAGATTCGATGGTATACCTCCTGATTTCCCTAATTTGCAAGAATTAGCAATACTTCGAGGGATCAAAGATGTCCATGGTGGACACCATCCAATTATAGGGGAATGTTGCGACGAAAATGAAATTAAGGAGTCAGAATAATGGGTTTCGGTACATTCTTATTGGAATTCTTCATTCCTATTTCAGAATTATTTCTACCAATTATTCCTGGAGATGTTTTCCCTTATTTCTTTGGAAAAGAGTTAGGNGGACAACCTGTTATTTTGTTTCAAACCTCTTTGTTTGCAGCATTTCTGATCACAACCACAGCATGCTTTTTCGGACCATATTTGATCATTAGAAATCTTTCACTAATTGGTGATGGACTAGCACACGTTTCGTTTGGAGGAATTGCTATTGCTATTGTATTGGGATATTCAAATTTAGCATTAGAGTTTGCACTCTTCTTCAGCATCTCTTCCGCTATTTTGATCTATGAATTACAATCTAGAGAAATTCTTACAGGCGATACAGCAATTGCAATTTTTCTCACAGGAATGTTAGCCTTAGGACTTGTTGTTTTACAAATATTAGGAGGAGGAATCACTTCAAATATACATGGTTACTTATTCGGAAATGTTCTACTGATTAGTAATGATCATTTAGATAAAATTGCATGGATTTGTATAATCTCATTTGTTTTATTGATGATTATTAGGAGAGGTCTACTTGCAATGACTCTTGATCCTCTTGCTGCTAGAGTGCAGGGTCTCCCCGTTCATGCAATTGGTCTTTTGTTCAGTATAATTACTGCTGCTGTTGTAGTANGTATGGTGAAAATGGTTGGNGCCGTTCTCGTCACTGCATTNTTAGTNACACCCGCTGCTACTGGAAAATTAGTTGGANGAAGCTTCAGATCATGTTTAATTTGGTCTCAAGTTTTTGGATTTACTTCTGTACTTTTAGGGTTGTATTACTCTTCAGAGATGGGTACAGGAACGGGTACAATGATTGCTTTAGTAGCAGCAATTGTATTTGCANTAGTACTTATTTCACAAAATTTATTCAAATTTATTTTACGATCTAATGATAATTACTGAAATTCATTTGACCGATTCCTTCATCATTAGGAGGGTATACGGGNGNCTACCGCATGGGCTTGTGGTCTAGGGGTTATGACGTCGCCTTGACATGGCGAAGATCCCAGGTTCAATTCCTGGCAAGCCCACTACCANTCCTAAATGAGCATAAATCAATTTTTATTTTTCTNAATACTTGATTTGAACCGCTCAATATTCACNTTTCTACTAATTTTCCTATCAACAATAGGCATCGGATAATCTTCACCAATAATGCATTNAGANGAAATTTGTACAGAGATTGGAGCCAAATGTGGTTCGAAAATATATTTTGAGGGANAGGAACTTAGTTCAGGTACCCAATATCTAACAAAATTGGCATTTTGTGTCTCCACATTTAAGCTAGATTTCGAATCCGGACAGGGATTATATATTCTATAATAAGGCATCGAGAATGGGGCAACTCCTGCTAACCATAGCCAATTTCCATTGTTTAATGCCCAATCGCTATCAATTAATTTTCTTTCAAATACATCTCTTCCATATATCCAATTCTGCCACAACTGGCCTCTTGTAAGAAAGCACGAAACTGCATGTCTTCCTAAATGATGCATCCATCCAGTCTTATCGAGCTGGCGCATCATTGCATCAATCAAGGGAAAACCAGTATTCCCTGATTCCCANGCTNTGATTTTTTCNAANTCATATTCGCCCCATTCAATTGATTTACAGTTATCGTTATCAAAATCTTGATCCCAGTTTTTAACAGANCGTGAAAGAAGATAGAACATCTCTCTNAACATCATTTGTCCATGTAATGATTGAGGGGGTTTGGTNTGTTCTCCCATAAAATATGATTTNTCACATTCTGTCCATAACATTCTAACAGACAGACAACCATGACTAATGTATGGCGAGAGTCCAGTTGTACTAGGTTCTCTAGNTTCATTTTCTGAATTAGTTGAGCAAGTCTTAGGTTTTTGAAATCTATTAACAAAGTCAGTTTTTCCTACGATTTTACTACTTAGTCTTGACAATGCTTCGGTCTCTCCACCAATAAAATAATTTTCAATNCCATCATTATTAGGGAAATATTGATGNATTTTAGAATCTAATTCGTCAAAATTTAGAATTTGTTTATTTTCCGATACTGTCAATGTAGGCTTGCTNTTGCTAGGAACTGGCAAAGGTAATGTCACATCATAAAATCCGAAACTGTTCTTACCCAAATGCTCACAGAAAATTTTCTCCATATCTTTGATCGATTTCGGATTACTATAGTTAGTTGATTTAACCACCTGTTCAATATCTAATAGAGTATGTTGTGCTGAAAATTCTTTCAATATTAATGAGGATCCGTTTTCAACTGCCCAAGTCTCAACTGACGAAATCATTTTTCTACTGACTGGCTCAGAACAATATTCGTAAGCCAAGTATACATTTTCATCATTAAANTGTGAACTTAGTGAACTTAACACATCAAGATATTTTCCGGAAAAAATGGTCAAATTACTATCTAACTTTTGTTCCATTCTTGCATTCAAATCTTCTAATGATTCTTGGAGAAATCGAATTCGATTGTAACTAATGCCCTTATTTTGGTTAAACAAATCCTCAAAATCCATGATGAAAATAGGTAGAATTCTATCGATATCATCGGAATTACAAGCCCAAGTCAAAGCCTCATTGTCATGTAATCTGAGAGACCTACGAAACCATATAATCGCTGTACTCACAGAACAAAATTCTAATCATCATTATTGATGTCTTGTTTCGATACTATTACTCAAAACGATAAGTAACTCTGAGTTTTCCTGCGCCCTTTGACTTCACTCCATCTAATTTAATTCTAGGAATCACACCAGTAGATTCTACATGCGTACCTGCACAAGGACATACATCGATCGAATCAATATCAATGACTCTAAGCCTAGAAACATTAGGAATTCTAGACAGATCTATACGAACCATAGGATCTGATTTTAACTCATCTAATGATCTATGATTCATGTAAACTTGATGATTTGAATTAATTTCGTCATTGATACGTTCAATCAATTGTTCCGGTTCAAATGATTCTCTGTCCTCAAATTGAATATCTATTCTTGTAGATTCAATTCCTATTTGATTCCCTACAGTTACTCCACCCCAATATTCGTGAGCTAATGCACTGGCAAGATGTTGAGCGGTGTGCATACGAGCAAGAATTGATCGTCTTTCAGTATCAATTATTCCTTGAACCATAGTTCCTACAGATGGGACTACTCCATCTACAAAATGCATGACTTCATTTCTCCCTTTGACTTCAGTCACAGAGACTTCATTTTCTTCGAATCTTAACCAACCAGTATCATTAGGTTGGCCCCCACCTGTAGGATAAAATTCAGTGGAACGGAGTCGNACCCAAGAATCTTGTACTTCAATGACTTCAGAATTGAATGGTAACGGATATTCAGATGGATGAAGTAAAAGTCGAGCGTCAGTATCCATTTCATTCCTCCTCGAATCTAAAGTCTGTAGAACCACCTTCCCATGGGCGTGATACTTCTTCATCATCTAACGAATCTGATTCAACTTCAATTGAAGAATCTGGATTCAAAGAATAAAATGACGGATCAACTGATTCAATAGTACGTGCGGATGCTTCTTGTCTAGCTTGCTCGACTGTTGCTTCTTCCCTCAAATGGATACTAGTATTGAAACGACCACATTCAGGACATCTTACAGTATCATTTCTAGAAATTGCACCACAATCAGGACATGACTCTAAATCAGAATAAACAGGGAACGAAGTATCGTCCATCATCACTCCTCAGGGAAGATCATATCAAATTCAACTTCAACTTCATCACCATCATCGAGTAAGACAACTACGAACTCATCTCCATCTTCTTCAACGAATTCAAGAATCTCGCCAAATGCTTCTTCTCCTTCTTCAAGTTCAACACCAACGCGATCACCCACATCAACGCCGACCTCTTCATCTTCTTCCGCTTCTTCAACGTCTTCTTCTTCAACGTCTTCTTCTTCAGCCTCTTCTTCTTCAGCCTGTTCTTCTTCAGACTCTTCTTCTTCAGCCTCTTCTTCATCGNCNTCTTCTTCTTCGGCTTCTTCCTCTGAATCATCTTGATCTGATTTACGTTCAGCTCGTACTATCTCTCTCCATCCCTTGGTTAATACCTGAAGATATGCAATTCCNCCCATACCAGCTAACATGAGNACTATTCCNAAGATACCNTCCCAATGGAANCCTTTAGGCATTGAAGANGAACCATTCTCTCCAGANAANGGTGTTAATGAATTAGCACATTTACTNACTTGAATNGATTTGTCACAAGGATAAACTTCTCCAGGCTCAATNAAGCGATTATTATCGATAGAGAANGCNCCCTCATCAGCATCAAATACGATATTTCCGGTTGACCCATCAACTGGACCAACTAATCCGTTAACAAGTAAAGCAGCGACTACTAGTCCGAACATTACGTACATGACAGGGAAGAAATTCTCATACTGCTTCATCAAGAATTTTTGCCATCCCTCTGGTTCAAACCTCTTTGGTTTGAGATCAGAAATTGGAACGTTCCATTCATTGAAATTAGATCTGAGTTCATTCAAATCTATGCGGCCATTATCATCAGAATCAAGGAATTTTACGATTCTATCAATTTCATGAGGAGGTAAATCTGCTAATTCTAACGATTTGAGACCCATTGAGAATTCATAATGATCTAACTCTCCACTTGAATCAATATCAAAACCATCGAATAAGTCATCTATCTTCTTACCTGTTTCATTTAATTCAGTACCAATCTTCAACATGATTCCATTTGCAGATTCTTCATCAAGAGGTTCTAAATCATCGTCATCATCATCAATAGAGTCAATTAGATCTGACATTTCATCAGACGCTATTTCCAATTCCAGAGCCTCTATCGCTTCAATTAATTCCATAGGATCTATTGAACCATCATCATCGGAATCCAAAACCCCTAGAACATCAAAGACTGTTGTTGAATCTAAATCATCTCCTAAAATCTCTGAAATCCCATTTTGTAATTCAGGTCCATTTATCCTTCCATCTAAATCGGCATCAATGGATTCAAAGACTTGACGAATTGTCATTCCTTTCTCAGCAATGGCTTCTCCAAGAGAACGAAGAATTTCTTCGGGAGATGTATCGTCAGATTCGTCTTCATCACCAATTAACGAAGATGGATCAAATTCTACATCCTCTTCATCATCATCATCATCATCATCATCGTCGTCTTCTTCAGACATAGATGCTAAAGCTGATGCAAAAGCATCTTCTTCGTCAGAATCTTCTTCCTCGGCTTCTTCTTCCTCNGCTTCTTCTTCCTCGGCTTCNTCTTCCTCGGCTTCTTCTTCCTCGGCTTCTTCTTCCTCGGCTTCTTCTTCTGGAACATCACGTTCCATAGGTTTTACTTCGACCTCTTCTCTTTCTAANAATGCATCAGCAGCTTTCTTNAGTTCAGCGCGATCTANATACTTGTTTTCATTTTCATCAAAAGAAGTTGCAAAGGCAACAAANGCTTCCCTATCATTGATACCTGACTTTTTCATTACACTATCTAGTACNTTGTCAGAAAATGACATAGAACCTTGACCTAGAATATTTTGTAATTCTCCAATCTCGATTGTACCATTTTGATCTTGATCAATTTCTGCAATTAATCGTTCAACTTCTACTGGTGGAAGAGCAGCAATTTGTAAAGAAATCAATCCTTCTCTCAATTCGTCTGTATCAATACTCCCACTATTATCTGTGTCGAGGCGTCCGAATAATGTAGGAACGTCTAATCCTGTATCATCCATCCAATCAGATAGAACTTGAACTACATCGTCATGAACAAAAAGAACGCCGCACTGAGAACATGTCTTTGAATCGAGAGGGACTAAGGCGCCACAAGCACCACATTCACCAAGATTTTCTTCAACTATTCCAGAAAAAGAAACGCCACACGTAGGACATGCAATCGAGTTTGCTGGGACTTCAGCCTGGCAAGCGCCACATGTAGCCATGTCTTGTTCGTCGTCACTCATTTTCTCACCCACGGTAGGTAACCGTATGTGTTGGAGTGNCGTTCTCGATATAACGGTTCATGCCATGAAGGGGCATTTTGACGTTCATTAGAACCATAGGGATGATGAACCCGCAATAGCCACTCAACAACATGGCAGAANATGCGATGCAACCTGGAATGGTTCATCTGTGGCCAACGGTGAATCCTATTTCTGATTTAGAAGACCTGCATAAATCATATGGAAAACTCACGGAAATCCATACTTTAACACGAACTAATCCTAAACAAATCCCTAGTATTTGTTCTTTAGATCCTCATCAAGTTCGATGGGTAACAGATAGACCTGTAAAAGATGCCATAAGGCCTACTTTAGAAAATTTATACTCCACAATCGATCGAAATATATCTACAAATAGAGGTATTTTGTGGTTTGAAGGCATAGAATTACTGGTAAGAGTCAATGGTTTTGATGCTGTTTTGAAATTTGTTAGGAGTATTGTAGACATATCTCAAAATTCTGAATGGACAATTCTGATTGTTGGCGCATCTGGAACCATGGATAAAGAGCAATGGGCACGACTAAGACGAGAAGCTCCTACTATNGGTAGACAACAGGCAATTGAGAATAAATCTGATGATTTAACGGAAATTGNTTCCGAGATTGGCATTTATTCNCAAGAAATCGATCAAGATGTTCCCCCNATGTTATCCAAATTACCTACTAATGGAATGGACCTAATTACCTTAGAAAGAAGATGCACTCAGTGGGAAGAATTTGGATTTGATGTTTCACCGCTACGTGATGCCATTAGTGTAGATGTTGAATTATCACGCGAGGTCTACCAAATCATTGAATCTCAGATTCGATTAGCAACAGAATGTCTTTCGCAGATAGAGCGTACAGGTAAATTAATCACGAGTCCTGAAAGAATTAAAATGCGGTTTCGATGTTTTCAGTTAACTGAATTAGAGAATGTAAGAATTCGACTTGATGAAATGGAAAAATCTGACTAATTGTATGAACCGTTACAGATAGAACCTAACAAATTCTGGACTGAAATATCACGTCTTACGTCTCCATGATCGACAGGAACAATCGAACGAATTAGATCTAAATATGGTTGTAAATTAGGACCTATCTCCTCAGTTCGGTGATCTAAGGCTATTGAAGCAGTAATCATCTCAGCAGCAATAACTGAAGACGCATTAGAGATTGATTGAATTAGTAGCCAACATGCAGTGGCACCCATACTAACATGATCTTCCTGTTGACCTGAAACAACAATATTCGTAGCAGTAGCGGGACCTAAAGTAGCTCGAATTTCAGAAATTGCAGCAGCAGCAGCGTACTGTAAAATCATTAATCCACTAGTTAGACCTGGGTCTTCAGCAAGAAATGCAGGTAATCCAGTGGTAGATGGATCTAATAATTGAGCAATCCTTCTTTCAGAAATTGATGCCAACTCATGTATAGCAAGATGTGTTGAATCAGCACGCATACCTAGGATTTCTCCATGAAAATTACCCCCTGAAACTACATCAACACCATCATCAGTTATGAAAATTAAAGGATTATCCGTTACACTGTTTAATTCAATAGACAAAGTGTTTTCAAGATCGGACAATATATCTCTAACAGCGCCTATCACTTGTGGAGAACATCTGAAAGAGTATGCATCTTGGACCTTTTCACAATCTGCATGTGAATTCAGGTTAGCACTTTTATCAAGTAAGAATCGTATACGCGACGCAGTTTTCAATTGTCCATCATGAGGTCTTACTGAATGGATTCGCTCATCAAATGGAGATACAGAACCATGAGCGGCTTCAATGGATAATGCAAGTGCAACCTCGCTTGCTGAGATAAGTGAAGAAATTTCATGATATGCAATACAGAGCCAAACACACATCTGAGATGTGCCATTAATGAGAGACAAACCTTCCTTTGCACCTAGGGAAATTGGACTAATGCCTGCGTTAGATAATGCTACACTAGCTTCCATTCGAACCCATTCTTTTCCTGTATCAACATCGACCATTCCTTCCCCCATCAATCCAAGCGACATATGAGATAATGGAGCTAAATCACCAGAAGCACCTAGAGAACCAATCCTAGGGACTACGGGGGCAATACGTGCTTGAATCATAGATGCAATAGTCTGAATCGTCTCCCACTTAATTCCACTGTTACCGACTAACAAAGAATTTGCACGGATTGTCATCATTCCAAGTACATGTAATGGATCCATTGATTCGCCCATGCCACAGGCATGACTACGAACTAAATTTTCTTGAAGAGTGGATAGGTCTTCAGCAGAAATTGCAACACTAACTAAATCGCCAAATCCTGTATTTATTCCATATGCTGGTTGACCAGATGTTACAATTTCATCAACTGCTTTTCTAGCCTTTTCGACTCTTGATCGAGATGATTCTGCCAATTCTAGGCCGATCTCTCCTTTCATGATAGAAACTACTGCATTCGGTGTCAAATTTGACCCATCGAGAACTATCATGACATCCCCTCGAATATCTCATCAATGAGTTCATCGGCTACATGATTTGGTAAATTGACTTGTAGAAGTGGTTCTTTTTGCATTGCTCGAGTGATTGCCTCTTCTGCAGGATGATTACGAGCCCATGCCCGTCTAGCAATCCCGTTATTGACATCCCAATGCAACATTTGATCTAATCTAGTATCAGAATCTTCACTTCCATCTAATACCAATCCAAAACCCCCATTGATTACCTCGCCCCAACCTACTCCGCCTCCATTGTGAAGGCTGACCCAAGTGGCTCCACGCATAGCATCACCAACGAAGTTATGAACAGACATATCTGCAGTAAATTGTGAACCGTCTCTGATATTTGCTGTTTCTCGATAAGGAGAATCTGTACCTGAAACATCATGATGATCTCTGCCCAAAACTACTGGTGCTGAAATACGACCTGCTCGAATTGCAGAATTGAAGGCCTTGGCAATTCGACGTCTTCCTTCATCATCAGCATATAANATTCGAGCCTTGCTCCCAACAACTAATTTATGCTCATCTGCTTTATTTATCCAGTGAAGATTATCTGAAATCTGTTGAATAGTAAAACTATCTGATTCATCTAGCATTGAAGTTAACACCTCTGAAGCGATTCTATCTGTTTCTTTCAAATCCTCATCTAATCCCGAGGTTACAACCCATCGAAATGGACCAAAACCTAGATCAAAACATAATGGCCCCATGATGTCCTCGACGTACGACGGATATCTGTATGAATTCCCATCAGAAGAAAATACATCTGCACCTGCTCTACCTGCTTCTAAGAGGAATGCATTTCCGTAATCCCAAAAGAACATACCCTTTTCCGACATTCTATTGATTGCTGATACATGACGCCTTAACGAGGATTGAACTTCTTCGCGGAATTTTTGAGGATCTTCACTCAACATAATTGATGATTCTTCAAATGATAATCCAGCAGGGAAGTACCCCCCTTGAAACGGATTATGAAGAGAGGTTTGATCAGACCCAAGATGGACTTCAACTTCTCTATCAGCAAGTCGCTCCCATAATTCAACAATATTACCTACATAACCAATGGAAATCGGCTGTTTTGAATTACTAGCATCAATCATCTCATCAATCGCTTGATCGACATCATAATGAAGAATATCAACCCAACCTTGCGAACATCGTTTCTCTGCAGCTATTGGATTAGATTCTGCTACAATGCATGCAGCACCAGCAATTACTGCTGCTTTAGCCTGAGCTCCTGACATGCCCCCCAACCCACTGGTGACAAATCTGAGCCCAGTAAGGTCAGAATTTGGAGATAGATTGAGATACAATCGGGCTGCATTCATGACAGTAATCGTTGTACCATGAACTATTCCTTGGGGCCCAATATACATGTATGAACCAGCGGTCATTTGCCCATATTGGCTGACTCCTAATGCATTCATTCGATCGTAGTCATCTTTAGTACTATGATTTGGAATAACCATTCCATTTGTTACCACGACGCGAGGAGCACTTTTGTTACTAGGAAATAACCCCAGAGGATGTCCAGAATACATCACTAAAGTCTGCTCATCATTCATTTCACACAAATGCTTCATTGCTAAACGATATTGGGCCCAATTTTGGAATACTGCCCCATTACCCCCATAGGTAATTAGTTCATGAGGAAATTGAGCCACAGAAGGATCTAAATTATTTTGAATCATTAACATGATTGCAGCAGCGTGCTTAGATTTAGCAGGATATGACTCGATTGGATACGCTTTCATAGGGACTTCTGTGGGCCTAAATCTGTGCATGTAAATCCGACCATAATTTCTCAATTCACTCAGAAATTCAGACGCCAATTCATGATGCCATGATTTTGGGAAATATCTTAGGGCATTTCTCAATGCAAGACGTTCCTCTTCATGATCTAAAATATGTCTACGAGATGGAGCATGGTCCACTGTAAAGTCTAATTCCTTAGGAGGAGGAATCTCAGATGGAATCCCAACTGTCAGGGACGAGAGGTCCACATCCATGCTTACCGGTTGAAGGACTACGATATGGTATTTCTCAATCAGAAAGAGAATCGTGAACAAGATGCATAACTTCTCGAGATATCTTACTACATTCTTCTCTCATTGATAATATCGAATTATGCATCTCTTCAGCAATTTGGTTTTTCATTCCAACAATATTGATTTCAGCGTTAAACAATCCTCCTTTACATGCTGCACTTGATAACAATGCTGAGACACCCACATCTGTAATTGCATTAGAATTACCTAAGGATGCTAATAATGGAAGAGAACGCAATAATTCTAAAGATAATTCAGCAATTTTCAATGGAGGTTTAGCAGCATTAATTGAGGCATTTAGAATGGTTGATTTTCTGTCTTCGCGTTCATCTTCAGTACCTTTAGGCATGCGAAAAGCAGCAACAACTGCATCATATCCTGCAGCATCTTCATCTGCTAATAAATTACCCATTTCTACTGCTTTTTTGCCTACAATCAAGGCTATTTCAGCTGCTTCCCAGCCAGAAGAATATCTATCTTTACCAATAGTCAGATTTGCTACCATACATGCCAATGCTCCGGCTTGTGAAAGAGCGACACCTGAGGCAGAACCACCGCCAGGAGTAGGCTTTTCAGAAGATAGTACAGAACAAAATTCGTTCAATGTCATTTCTCCAAAATTAGTCATCATTCATCACCTGCAGCCCATTCAATAATTCTCTCTTTAGGATGAAACGGTTCTAAAACATCTAATTTAAGTCCAGAAATTGCAGATTGAACTAAAATTTCCACATCTGCATCATTTCCATAATAATATCTTCCAGCATCTGTCATTGCATTCAATGGAACTAATCCAACTAATTCTCCAGCAGTAGTAGTTAATCCCATTTCATTGGCCTCAGCAGAAATAGCTTCTGTGACTGCATGTAATGACGTTTTAACATAATCTAGTAAATTCATCGAAACTTGTGCAGTTTGATCATTGTACATCCACCCTGCAGCTTGAAGCGCATCAAATCTCCCAGGAATACGGAGTGCCTTTCCATCTTCATCAAACATCTTATTTCCATTTTCATCTTTCTTCAACACCCCACTAGTTCGAATTTTACCTGCAATTCGATTTGCTGAAATTTTATCATCAGTATCTAGATTAACATTGTACGCAATCAATATATTTCTAGCCCCAGTTGCTGTAACTCCCCACTTGGGATTGAAAATCGAAGGACCGAAATCAGGACGCCAATTATCCTCATTTATTTTATCAGAAAATCCTTCATATTCACCACGACGTATATCAGGCAATCGAATTCTATCTGAATTTCGTGCTGCCTCAGCATAGAGATATATTGGCAAATCGTATCGAGATGAAACTTCTTCTGCATATTGAATAGAAAGTTCAACACATTCTTCCATAGTCACATCGCTAATGGGGATAAAGGGTACAACATCTACTGCCCCCATTCTTGCATGTTCTCCTGAATGAGTGCTCATATCAATCAAGTCAAGTGCTACTTCAGTTCCAACAATTGCTGCTTCTAAAACTGATGAAGGAGGACCGACAATAGTTACTACAGTTCGATTGAAATCNGCACCCATATCTACATCTAACAAAGTAACTCCATCAATCTNGACCATCGCATTAGTAATTGCATTAATGATTTCAACGTCTTTACCTTCAGAAAAATTAGGCACACACTCAACCAAGGGTTCAACCATGTTTATCGAAACTGTGAACGGCTCATGAATGAGACCGTTAACCATAATGAATCTGGTCAGAATCTGAAGATTTATTCCTATTTTTCTTGACAATCTCAACTGCACTGGACAAATCTTCAGAACTNACTTTCTTTCTTCCGTCCTTGATGGCTCGAATCCCTGCTTCTAAACTCAATGCCTTAATCTCAGCTCCGCTAAATCCTTCAGTAGAATCAATAAGAGATTTAATTTTGACTCCTTTCTCTAATGGCATGCTACCCAGATGTAGTTTCAAAATAGCCTTTCTTCCCTCTTCATCAGGCAGTGGGATCTCGATTATTCTATCGAATCTACCAGGTCTCAGTAGTGCTTCATCAAGAAGTTCAGGACGGTTGGTAGCGGCAATAATCTTCACATCAGGGACTTCTGAAAATCCATCCATTTCNGCTAGTAATTGCATCAATGTTCTTTGTACTTCTCTATCACCACTCGTCGCTGCATCCAACCTCTTTGCTCCTATTGCATCAATTTCATCAATGAATATAATGGCCGGAGAACGCTGTCTAGCTAAATCAAACAATTCCCTAACTAATCTTCCACCTTCTCCGATGTACTTCTGAGCAAGTTCGCTCCCNACCATACCGAGGAATGTTGCCTGTGTTTGAGTNGCTACAGCCTTTGCTAACATTGTTTTACCAGTACCTGGAGGACCACATAACAAAACACCCTTAGGTGGCGTAATTCCAAATTCTTCGAACGCTTCAGGTTTCAATAGAGGTAATTCTATCGCTTCTTTGAGACGCTCAATTTGTTCGTCAAGACCACCCATGTCATCATAATCAACTCCTGGAGTATCGATTATTTCGGCCGCTGCGACCAATGGATCGTGGGCATCAGAAAGAACATCAATTATTGACAAACTATCTTGATTAAGTGCAACACGTGTACCTGGACGTAATTCCGCTTCAGGAAGTCGACGATTTCTCGAAACTAGGAAAACTGTTCCATTTGAAGAACGAACAATTGCTCTATCATCGTCTAGGACATCTTGTACGTTACCGATAATGAATGGAGGACTACGTAGGTGTCGTAGCTCTTCTTCNAATCTTGAAGACCTCTTTTTTAGTTGACCAATCTCATTTTCAAGGTAAATCTTGTCTGTTAGTAAGCCTTGAGCGAATTCTCGAAGATCACGAACTTGTCCATCTACTTCTTTGATATCGATACGGTCAGATCGAGGGATTCCTTCGCCTTCTTCGTCGGGTGGACGTTCAGCACCACTCTCTCCCATGGACTGCCCTAAACTACTACGATTATTAAGCCATTCAAACATTGTACATTATTTCTCATTTCAAGACATGGTTAAAATTAGGTCGTAGACTCCGAAGGTTGAGAAACATGGGCAGTTGTGAGATTTGTGGGTCTAGCAAAGTTGCCACTAAGCGTGCTTCTTCAAATGGCCGGGATGTTTTGGCATGTGAAAGATGCATGAAAGCTGCAGGACTGAAACCAAATATTACAGGAGTATCTTCTTCGTCCAATCCAGGGAATGTCAGAGGATTTGGTGGATATGGAGGGATGGGGCGTTCCGGTAAAGACATCATGGTTAGAGATGAAAAAGAATTAGCTNCCGATTTTGGACAGAGAGTTATTGACGCAAGAAGGAAGAAAGGAATCGAACAACGTGATTTAGCACGGGCTATTTCTGAACGGATCAATGTTATTCAACGTGTAGAAAGAGGTCAACATCCGGGTGATTCAGTGATTAAAAAATTGGAACGATTCTTAGATATTGAATTATTGATAGAAAGGAGTCCTGACGAACAACGTCAAGTTGGACCTGGCGCTGGTAGAGCGATGACACTAGGCGACTATATCCAAGATGCTCTCCGTAAGGAATGATTCCATGACAGACATTCCTATGCACATTATTCATCTAGATCAAGATGATCCAAAAAAATGTACAGCAAGAGCAATGGGGCGCTCAGGTTGTGCTATTATTCACCCTCATGTTAATCGTGCACCACGTAGAGGGTTTCTTTTAGATCCAACAGCAGGAGTTATTCTTGGTCCAGAAGACATTCCTCTTATCGATCGAGGAGCTGCTATTGTCGGTCTCGACTGCAGTTGGAAACAATTAGTACCATCAATGGAATCTATACTTCGAAATACAAAACTTAAACCGAGAACACTTCCATTAGTTCTTCCTGCAAATCCTGTTTCATGGGGCAAGCCAGGTCGTCTTTCAACAGCCGAAGCAATGGCGTTGTGTGCTGCGATAATGGGTCGAATAGAACAAGCAGAGCGAATACTTCGCCCATTTCGATTTGGTAAAGAATTTCTAGAACTAAATGCTGAACCTATTGCAGAATATCAAAAATGCAAAACGAATCAAGAAATTGTGCAAAAACAATGGTCGTTCTTCGATCAACCNGANGATTAACGGACTTCAGAACCAGGGTTAATTTTAGAATCAACTGTTAGTAAACAGACTCCACCTTCNCCATCGTCTGCTGCTAACATCATTCCTTCAGACATTACNCCTCTTAGTTTGCGAGGTTTTAGATTGGCGACAAATGCCACATGGAGCCCCATCATCTCATCAGGAGAATAGTAATCTTTTAGTCCAGCACATACGGTTCTTCCTGACACACTTCCATCATCAATTTTGACAACATAAAGTCTGTCAGCATCTGGATGATCGTCAACACTGACAATTTTTCCAATTTTTATATCTACTGCCATAAACTGATCAAATTCGATGAATGTAATTCCTTCAGGCTCATTACTCACTGTACCACCATCCTTCTTGGAGCGACTACTNCCCTTGACGCTATGGGTAGAAGGACNNCCATCTTCCACATGTTCATCAGCAACAGTGCCTTCTCTAGACAATATTTCATCCAAATCTAATCTTTCGAACAAGGGTTGAGCATCTTTTCCAGTCCATGTCATTGGAACCGACCAATCTATTGCTGAATCCCAGGCTGCTTCTGTGACTTCTCCAGATTGGCCAATCATCGACCATAATCTCTGAGCACTGAATGGAATAAATGGCTGTGTAACAATAGACAGGAAGCGAGCAATTCGCCAGCCAAAAGCAAGAGCCGAGAGAGATTTCTTTCTTTCTATTTCATCACCGTCAGGAGAGAGATGTGACCATGGAGCCGCTGCTTGAATCATTTGGTTCCCATATTGTGATGCAGACATAGCTGTTCTCAATGCTTCCTTGTATCTATGACGCTCAAGAGAGTCAGTTATTGAGGAATGTAATTCTTCCAATTTAATTGAGTGTTCAGTGTTCAGAGATAAGTCATCAAATGGAATCAATGGAGAAGACCCATTTTTCGATGGTAAGCGAGCTGCTAGTGTCATTATTCTATGGACAAAATTACCATACGCAGCAATGAGTTCAGTGTTTACTTTCTCTACAAAATCAGACCAATTAAAATCAGTATCATGAGCTTCTGGCATGTTGATTGTTAACACGTAACGCAAGGTATCAGGATCGAATTTTTCTAAGAATGATGGTAGCCATATTGCATGTTTTCTAGATTTACTAAATTGACCACCAGCTAGCATCAGATATTCCATGGCTGGAACATTATCTTCAAGATGTAAATCTCCAGCTTCAGGTAAACGAGGTGATTTTAGACCATTAATGGACATATTCAATCCCATGATTAATGCTGGCCAAATTACTGTATGGAATGGAATATTGTCCTTACCCAAGAAGTAGAGATGACGAGGNGCATTTCCATCTTCATCTACACACCACCAATTCTTCCATGATTCGGAGCCATTAGGGTGTGAAATAGCGATTTTCTCAGACCATATTTGAGCACATGTAAGGTATCCCTGAACTGCCTCAAACCAGACATAAACGCACTTACCATCAAATTGATCATCATCAAAGGGCAATGGGACACCCCATTCCAAATCCCTAGTTACAGCGCGTGGACGAAGACCCATGTCCAGCCACTGTTTTGTCATTGCTCTGACATTATTCTTCCAAACTGGCCACCTATCTTCAGCATGTTTTTCTAGCAACGATTGAAATAAATCTAATCTGTAGAATAAATGTTCAGTCGGTCGAATTTCAATCTTAGCATCAGGGTTCATTTTAGATTTTGGATTGATTAATTCTGTAGCCTCATACGTAGCACCACAAGTATCACATTGATCACCTCGCGCACCTTCCGCATTACAAGTGGGGCAATTTCCTTCGACATATCTATCAGGAAGAAAACGTCCAGTACCATTGTCCCTTACTTCGTAATACTGCTCCATAGTCCTCTGTTCAAAGAGACCAGCNGAGTATAGAGACTTGACATTTTCTTGTACTCTTTTGATATGACTAGGATCAGAAGTTCGATTGAACAGTGCTCCCCCATATTCTACTCCTCTAGCATCTATTTTTGGTTCCCAAACGCAACCTAAATCAATCAATGCCTGAGTGTTTACCGCATGAAATCTATCAACAATTTCTTGAGGAGAAACACCTTCAATTTCAGCAGTAACGGTAATNGGGGTTCCATGTTCATCAGAACCAGATACCATCAGCACACGATTTCCGCGTGAACGTTCGAAACGGGCAGTAATATCGGGAGGCAAGTAACAACCTGCAACATGTCCAAGATGTAGTGGCCCGTTTGCATATGGCCATGCCACACAAACTAGAACATGCTCTCCGGCCATATCACATCCTGACATAACATACAATTCAATGTGGCGTTAGGTATCCATTGTTATTCACCAATGCTTTAGACCTGTACCCCCTCCTGAGACTACACATGACACAACTATCCATGCACTTGGATCAAAATGATAACTGGGAGTGAGTCCGAAGTGGATTTCAATACCTTACTTGTCACAACCTCCTCTGGATCGAGCGAAGGAGATTACACCTTACTCATTCTTTATGCTACACTTGCTCTGGGTGCTTCGTTCCTATGTAGTGTTTTAGAAGCCGTTCTACTAAGCACTTCTATTTCACACGTGAAGGTACTCGAACAAAAAGGGAGTCGTGTTGCTCACCTTTGGACTAGATTCAAGGATGAACCAGAGCGACCTCTAACTGCAATCCTTACTCTGAATACAATCGCACACACTGTAGGCGCCCTTGGAGTCGGTGCTGAAGTTGCAGCAATGGTTGAGGGTACTGAGTCAGAGGCTTTGGTGATGGCTGTAGCATCTGCTGTACTTACTCTCGGCATCCTTGTTCTATCCGAAATTATTCCGAAGACACTCGGGGCCTTGTATTGGAAAAACCTCAGTGTCTTCTCTGCATACACTCTAAGAGGTTTGATTCTCATTCTTCTTCCTATTGTCATCCCAATGGAATGGATGAGAAATATGTTCCCTGCGAAGTCTGAAAGCGCAGTGACTAGNGATGAACTCGCTGCAATGGTGGAAGTCGCTGAAGACGAACAAGTCATAGAGACAGATGAAGAAGAAGCTATTCGTAATCTTCTGAGTCTTCGAGATAAATATGCAAATGATATCATGACACCAAGAACTGTAATGTCATTTGTTCTTCTAGATGATACAGTTCAGGCTGCTATGGACAAGAATCCAATAATGGTCCATGGGAGATTGCCTGTTTTCGATGGAGATACAGATTCACCAAAAGGCATGGTACTTAGAAGTGATATTTACAGAAAAGCAGCAGCTAATGAAAACAATGCACTAATGAGTGATTTAATGCGTGAGATTATTCAAGTTAGAGAACATACCAATCTTGATGACTTGCTCGATATTTTCCTAATGAAGAAAGAACAATTAGCATTAGTACATGATGAATTTGGAGGCACATTAGGAATAGTCACAATGGAAGATGTCATTGAAACTATACTTGGTGTAGAAATTGTTGATGAGAAAGACATGGAAGGAATCGAAGAAGGAGTTGTTGGAGAAGATATGCGACAATTTGCCAAGGACAAATCAAATGTTGACGAAGATGAATGATTATTCGTTCATCCAATTAGCATAAATCTCTGAGGCATTTCCTCTATCTTTACCTCGCCCGAAATGTTTGAGATTAGGATCAATAATTATTTCCCAATCATCCCCTGCATGTGGCCGAAGTAAATCTAGATGATCTAGATCAAGAGCAATATCTTCTTTCGCCTGTAGAATTCTTACAGGCATAGTAGGAACGCCCCAATCTGGAACCTCAAAATTGTTCCAAACTATATCGACATCAGGTCCATCTCTTCTAAATGCCCAATTAAGATCTATTTGAGCTATTAATCCAGATATTAATCTCCAACCTCTAGTTCTCTGTTTGAATACCAAGGGAAACGAAGTCATTGGAGATTCAAGATAAACATTGGATATAGGTATAGGTAAAATTGTATTTATTTTATCTGCAAATCTCAATACTAGAAAACCTCCAATACTGTGGCCAAACAATACAATTGAATCAATTTTTGAAGTGTCCCAATTTCTAATTTGATTTTCTAACATCGATAAAATACGTTGTCCAGATTCAATGGCTGTCCAAATTTTCAGACCGTCAGATAATCCATGCCCTGGTAAATCAATCATAATTGCATGGTATCCTGAATCAATAAATGGTTGAATTTTATATTCTGTTGACGATGAATCTGATTGCCATCCGTGAATTCCAATTATTAATGGGGCAATTCCATCATTCCATTTTTCAAAATGNACTACTAATTCATTATTCTTTGAAAACGAATTTATTTGTTTAAATTGATTAGTAGGGCTTCTTATCTTTCTGATTGGACGAACAAAGTTGTGGAAAATAATTGATGAGATATAGCAGATAGTTAACAAAAATATTCCGAAAATGAGAATATAGTAATTATAANCATCAGTTAATATTAGTAAAATTNCAGATGAAATTAATACAAATAATGAAAAATATCTAATGAAAAATGGCTTACTAGCAGGAGGATCTAATGGGCCTCGAACAGATAGCATCTAAACCGCCATCAAGATTCATCAGATTCTTCGCCTTCTTTGTCGACGCCCCAACCTTTAGACTCAAAGAAGTCACCNGATGACTCAAGACGTTTNAACCAACCAGAAGACTCTCCTGAAGATACATGCTTGACCAGATATACACCTAGGAAGACTGACTCCCATAGTCCNTGACGATCTCCTTTTCTAATCCTTCCAATTACAATCTCNGCAATCACAATCAATAGGCAGACCATACAGATGATTAGTAGTACGATATTGGTATCATCAGAATAACTAACTGCCATTTGTAATCCAAATAATCCTGCTACGATAAATGGTAGGAACATCGCCTTCAATAAGTGAAAACCTGCAAANGGTTGCTTTCCTGTATGACGNACAAAAGCAGTACGTGTTGTGAAATTTCCTAAGGTACGACCAAACTGAACTGGGAGAACAATCGTATTCAAGACTGTAATACACATTCCACCAAGAAGAAACCAAGTGAAATCAGAATTTGTACCGAACATAGTTAATCCAAGAATTGGAACAGACCAGCCAATATTAGCGATGAAATCAATCAATCGTCTAAACGAAAATGCAGCCATTCCAGCTTTTTCAAAATCTCCAGTAAGACTNCGATCTACNCGNTCTCTTGGCTTTTTAGATTTCTTTGCATTCTTTCGTGGTTTTTCAGCAGTAGCAACGGGGGTATCCTCTGACTTAGCAGCCTTAGACCGTCTACTTCTACGAGGTTTCTTCTCTTTTTCTTGCTTAGGTTTCTCAACTGGAGTCTCCTCCACAGATTCTTCTTCNTCAATCCTATCTAACAGTCCCATTTCATTCACTATCCATATCGTTCTTTGACTCGTCTCGCCAAATCAATATCTTGCTTTAATCTAACTAGAACTTCATCCGGAGCGGATGATAATTCATTGTTAATCAAATCAACAAAATTAGATCTTTCTTCTTCATTGGNATCAGCAGGTTTAGAGTAAACCTGTTTGTAGAAATCAAAACTATTGCCTGCAAGGAAANTTTTCTGGAAAGAGGAAGGCATCATCCCTAGTAGCTCGTTAGCCAACTCAACAAATTCAACAAAGTCTTCATTATCTTCATCAGATAAATCCACATCCGATTCTGTTTCTACTTGAACTTCGATTTCTTCTTCCTCTGGATATTCATCTAATAAGTCTTCAATTTCTTCTGAATCTAAATCACCATCTAATGCAGCAATNACAATTTTACGATCTTCGACCATTTGCTTCAATTCAGGTTGCAGTTTCCTAACNTCGGCAGTCTTCCTCTTGCTTTTTGCATCATCAAATCTCTTNTTCAGAGGACGAATTCGATTCTCGATTCTTGTTTTCAATTCATTAAGATCGGATTTTGAAAATTCAGCATTATCTTCTTCTTCATCAAGTTCATCTTCTTCATCTTGACCTGGAACTGAAATTAATTCAATAGTAGGTTTAACTTCCCTCATTGCTTGCTGTTCTTTCTTTCGAAGAACGATAATTTCTCTATCCAAATCAGAACCGAAACGATTAGAAAAACGATCTAAAAGTGTGCCTACATTTCCTGATGCAATACGATCGATATGGCCATACATTTGATCAGTATTTTGTGAAGAAGATTGTGAACTACGGAATGTACTCAAATCAATTCTATCNGAAACAGATTGAGGTTCTGTAGGANTTGTTACATCAGTTGTAGGGGCAACTAATGGAGTTGGAACTGGAATTTCTGCTGGAGGTGGCGGCAAAGGATCCNCAGGGGAAGGNGCTGGTGGCATCTCTGCCGGAGGAGGAGGCATAGGAGCCACCGGAGCGGGAGGAGGNGGCATCTCTGCCGGAGGAGGAGGCATAGGAGCCACCGGAGCGGGAGGAGGNGGCATNGTTGCNGCCGGNGNAGGAGGAGGAGGCATTTCCCCCGGAGGAGGAGGCATGGGGGCATTTGGTGCTGGAGGAGGAGGCATTGGAACTCCCGGAGCAGGGCCTGGAGGAGGGGGCGGAGGAAGGGCTGCTGGAGGCGGTGGAATCTGTTCTTCATCGTCCGCCATGCGCTGCACCGTGTACTGTTCAGAAAAGACTTGGTTTTAACATTCCCCGAAAAGGGACCCAATAATTGGCTCAACTTTGGATACTTGATGCCCACCGTTTCAATCCAAGAAATATCGCCATTGCTTCAGAAACCTCAATCATGTCACCCTTACTACCTTCAACTACTTCATTACCAATTCTCGCAGTAATATCATCTAATTCTAGTTGAACCAATTCACGTTTTTGTTTAGAAAATACTACTGCTTCAGATAATGCATCGAATGCAATCGATGAATCAGGATCAAGTCGCTCAACTGGAAATTCAGTGACTCGTAATCCTGCCTTTCCATGTAAGCTACCTACCCATCTGATTACTCTACGAATATCTACGGTAACATTGTCATCATTTTCTGCTGCTTGATCAAGAACTACACTTTGATCTCCTAGGATTAATGCTTGAAACAAGTCACCTTGCTTCCCAAATTGTCTACCCATCTGTATAGACGAATTCTTCAATCTTCTTCGACGATCAGAATTAACTGACATCTCGGCTAATTTCATCATTGCCTTTTCGCTCATAGATGGAGGACGGGACATATTTGCAGTTCCTAAAACCGCAGATGAACGTAATTGCTTGTAGATTGGGCGTCTATCTGCATCTGATGAATCATGATAAGATCCCAATCTGTCTAAGACAGAGTCAACTCCACGTCTAACTCTTTTACCCCATGCAACCTCTGGACTAGTTAGAACCATCTCGATATTAAGATTAGAACCAGATATGTGAGAGACAATTTCTTGTCTAGCCTTAGAGTCAAGATGAAGAATACTAGGATGACGATAATGAATGTGGAAACCTCGATGACCTGAAAACGAAAATGTTGCAAATTCGGATTTAAATCCAAAATCAGGTTCGAGAAAATCATTCCACAAACGAAATGCTTGCTCTTGAATATCATTCAACATTGAAGGGAAATCAAGAGCATCTACTCCAACTAGATGATCGCCATCTAAATCAAAAATTAAATCAGCACCTCTCCAGCCTTTTTCTGACATTTTGTATTCTGAAGGGCGGTCGTAGTATGCAGTACTATGGAAACAAGAGTGGGGGGGTGAAGACCGAGTAAGAATTTGCCGTAATGCTTCAGGAGAATCAAAACCGATATGCCGTCTAGGAGGGCGCTCGTCCCATCCCATAAACATCCACTCTCTAGAACGGAGACGTGGTGGTAAGTACAGATCATTTACAGCAAGAGAATTGTAGTACTCGCTGAATCGGAACTGGTAACGCGCGGTGCTCACAGAGATACACAACAATTGACGCTACATCAATCCATCCGGAGTCCACCGACTTCTTTCGGTTCAGTTGAACTAGAAACTCCAGTGATTTTCTCATAACATTCTAAGCAATAGTACCGATCATCAATTACCAATGATTCAGCAAACGTAAGTGGCAAGTCACAGCCTGCACATTTTGGACCTAATTGGCCCCTCGCTACTGACAACTGCTCTGGCTTAACCATACCCATTCCACAGGGAGGAGGCATTTCAGTATAGCGCAGAATAAATCTCTGCTCATACACATTCGTTTTTACACTGGATAGACTGGGGCGAATCATGGTTGAGACAACTAGAGTTCGAATTGGGCATTCACCAGATCCTGATGATGCATTCATGTTCCACGCGATGACAACTGGAAGATTCGATACATCTCCATACGAATATGAACATGTTTTATTAGACATTGAAACATTGAACCAAAAGGCACTAGAAGGCGAATTTGAGGTATCAGCAGTATCAATCCATGCACTCCCGGATGTTCTTGATACATACGCCCTCATGAATTGTGGTGCATCCATGGGAGAAGGATACGGTCCTAGAATTGTTACTAAGGGCGTAAAATCAATAGATGAAGTAAAGAATGGAACTATAGCTATTCCTGGAATTAAAACATCTGCTCATTTAGCCCTTCGAATAATGTTGGGAGAAATGAAAACTACTGTAGTTCCATTCGACGAGATAATGGATGCAGTCAAGGCAGGTAAAGTAGACTCTGGATTAATTATTCATGAAGGACAATTAACTTGGGAAAGTGAAGGCCTTCATTTGGTTGCAGATTTAGGAGAAATGTGGGCAGAAAGAACTGGTGGCTTACCTCTTCCATTAGGTGGAAATGTTGTAAGAAGAGATTTGGGTAAAGAAGAATGCAAGTTGGTCACTGAACATGTGAAAATTTCAATTCAAAATGCCATATCTGACCCTCAAGAAGGACTAGCATTTGCAATCGAATGGGGCAGAGGAATTGATGAAGAAACCAATGAAGAATTTGTTCAGATGTACGTTAATGAAAGAACAATAGATTACGGTCCTGAAGGCCGCAAATCAGTACGCCTGTTCCTTAAAGAAGGACAACGAATTGGTATGATTCGAGAAGATTTGGACGTAGATGCACTAGAGTTTATCGGAGCGGAATAAAATGGAACGCCCTGAAAGATCTGAATTTGATAGTGTTGATCCCGCTCCTCCCAGCGATGAAAAGAACATAGAATCGCTAAGGACATCTCTCTGTGACGAAGATGAAAGAATGTTTCTAAGAATGAGAGCATTGTTTAGTTTAAGGAACATAGGGGGTCAAAAATCAGTTGACGCATTGGCTGCAGCTTTTGAATCAGATTCTGCATTATTAAAACATGAAATTGCATATGTTATGGGTCAAATGCAAGATTCAGCAGCAGTTCCTCATTTGATTGATAGGTTAAGTGATCTAAAGGAAGATGTAATGGTAAGACATGAAGCGGCTGAAGCATTAGGTGCTATTGGAGATCATATTGCAATGTCAACATTAAGAGAATTCGTAAATGATGAATCAATCGTTGTTGCAGAATCATGCGAAGTTGCAATTGACCTGTTGGACTATGTTTCTTCTAAAAAGCTCAATTATTCATGATTTGACCACAGTGGATAAATTCTCCATCACTTTAGGACCTTCATGAACAGGGGCATGTGCGTTGCAATCATCGCCCTAATCATGGCAGCACCTTTAGCATCTGCTGGACTACCTGAACCAGTCCCAATTTTGGACGAAGCATATACATTTGAACGAACTGATGGAGGAGTTGTCACCTCTGTAATTCAGATAGAGCATTCTCCAGATGGCACATTAATTGCCGCTGCTGATAGAAAACATCTCAATATTTGGAGAGCTTCTGATGGCGAAATTGTGGCTTCCAAACAAATTTACAATCATGATTATGCAAATTTAGGTCTAGAATGGACTACTGATTCACAACATTTGATAGTTTACCAAGATAGTGCATGGGCAAATACTCCTTCAATCACTGCAATCCCAATTTCAGACTGGGATAATAGAGAGAAACATGCAGAAATTGAAATGGGTGTCAGCGATGTCAAATCAATAAATGATTCATTGATTATTTTTGCAGATGTAAACAATATTATTAGTCTCTGGAGTATTAATGAAGAATCTCTAGACAGAGGTATTTCATATTCGTCAGATGGAGCCCCAGGTTGCATCGATATATCTCCTGACAAGTCAATGGCAATTGTAGGCGTAGAATTATCAGAGGGATATTCTGCCGTTCTACTTTCTCTAGACAACATGACTGAAATTACTCGATGGAATCAAACGAATCCAATTTCGGATTGTAATTTCCGTCCTAATGATAACGAAGTTACTTGGAATGATGATAGTTCAATTGTTATTCGCTCAACGACATCGCCTTTTGGTTTTGTAAATGTGTTAGAAACAGGAGGGGGTATAATCCAATATCACGAAATTCCTCTTCAAGATGAAATCTTAGTATTATCTACTCAAGGCTCTGCCAGAAGTTTGGAATCATGGAATTCAAATACTCTACAAATTAACTGGAGAACATCCATTGGATTCAAGACAAATCAATTCACATTAAATCCTGATTCTGAACAAATTAGTTTCAGTACCAATACCCCAATAATTCCTATCTTTAGAACTAGTGATTTCGTCACTGACCTAGGAACTGGACCAGATCTAGATAACGATGGAATAGCGGATATCAAAGACAGTGACGATGATGGAGATTCAATTCCAGATATTTTTGATAATATTTGTTCGGAAGG
The DNA here is from genome assembly GCA_002708015.1 of Methanobacteriota archaeon. Lineage (GTDB taxonomy): Archaea > Thermoplasmatota > Poseidoniia > Poseidoniales > Thalassarchaeaceae > MGIIb-N2. The sequence continues at coordinate 3,050 of PAOK01000008.1, read as the reverse complement.
AACTGATTGTTCCAGAAATGCAAATAGAGATACTATTCGAAATATAGATATTCAAATTTCTTCAAACGGTAGTGTGGAAATTGAAGAGATAGTTACTATTCCTCTAGATCTATCAAGAAATATTCGAGAGATAAACTCTAAGCTGCTTGATGATGATTCATTGGCATCTCTTCTTGAAGCAGATGTCATGATTCGTCAATTGTGTGGGCCTGCGAATCTCGAAGAAATGGCTGAAGAATGGAAAGAAAATTTGAGAATTAACGGAAGCGTACCTTGGAATGCTGAAAGTACCTGTGATGAACATGCAGGTTTATCGAGTACTACAACAATAGAGAATGGAGCAGCGTGGAAATCGAATATCCAAATTTCTTGGACAACTACAATGAATGTGCCTGAGGATAGATTGGTACGACCATTGGATATTATTTTAGTCAATCCACCTTCAATGCGTGAAGGAAGTATAATGGAAAATATTCAACATAGTCCATCGATTGTGAATATCTACTTCAATGAAGTATACTTGAATACATCAAATATTTGGAATATGGAAGAATCTATTTCAATTGGACTCCCTGCTCCATTAATTTCTGACCCAACAGTAACAGATCAAGCTGTAGCAGTTGTTTCTAACCCACTAATTATTATCCCAACAATCTTAGTTTTATCTTCCATAGGTATTCTTATTGTACGACGTAGAATGATGTTTGAATATGAATTAGATGAGGAATGCGAGGTATGTGGTAAATTCAATCCACCTGGTGCTTTGAAATGCAGTGAATGTGGAGTTCTATTCGTATATGATCAAGTGATGGAACAGTTGCATAAATGGATGATTGATAACGATTTGAGCGTCACAGAACTGTTTGATAGATTTGACGAAGATGGAAATGGAACTTTAGAAGAAGATGAATTGTTACGTGGACTAAGATCTCTGAAAATTGCAAATTTACCAGTCACTCAATTACAAGCACTGGTAGAAAGCTTAGATGAAGACGGAAACGGAGTTATCGATCTTGAGGAATTTGAGATTGCATTAGGTAGTGTTGATACGATGCTATTTGATGATGATGATTATGTAGATGAATTAGAAGAAAGATGGAGTGAAGATACAACTGAGCAAATTGAATCAAAATCTTTTGGAAGACAGAATCCGTATGAAACCGATCAAAAAGTCGCACCAAGACCTCCACCTGACCAGCGAAAGTCAAAGAAAGTGGATGATGAAGAAGTAGAAAAGAAACCAAGAAGAATGGTTAGAAGAAAATCTTCTAAATCTGAGACTAATAATAGAAGAAGAGTGACACGGTCATCTAAAAAATCTGAGGATCTAGTCAAAGAAGAAAATCTTGAACCTGTTCAAGAGGACGACTATGACGAAGCTCTTCGACGACTGACTGGTTCAGCGTTAGATGAAGATTCATGATTCTCATCATCCCACCATGGAACTAATCCTTCGTATCCACATACTTCTTCAGCAAAGAGAATCATACTTTCTCTATCTTTTTCTTTTAACCTGTTGCGGACTTCTGATTGGAAATAATGAGCAACCCTTTGGAAAGAGAATCTAGTTCTTTCTGAACTAGATTCAATCACCTTAGTTCTATGATTTTCATTATCTTCAAAACGATCCAAGTTTTCTTCTAATGCGTTTACAGCCAATTTGATTGCACTAGATTCTGAATCTTGTCTCGCACAAAAAACTCCGAAAACCATTGGTAAACCAGTTTGATCTAACCATTCTGCTCCTAAGTCCATACGAACTAAATTAGGATTGATGTCTGCCTCATCAATTGCTCTATCTCCTATAATTAAAGCACCATCACAACGATCTAGCATCGAATCAAGATCTGGCCCCATTTCAATTAATCTAGGTTTACAGCCACGCCTAGAAAGAAGCCATGGTAACAATGTTCGAGAAGTAGAAGAATCGGTAGGTACTGCTATATCTCGCATTTCTTCGATTGGCCTGTCACCAAAAAGAAGGACAGAACCGACCCCACCATCAGAAGCAATTCCTATTGAATCAATAGCCTGTAATGTGCCTATGTTTTTTACAAAGTCAGCAAGAGGAATAGGAGCAATCAAACATTCTCCTCTCATTAAATGACCAGTTAGCCATGAAGGAGGAGCAGGAAGAATTCGCCAATGTCCGCCTAAATCATGGAACAAAGGGTCACAATTTGCAAATGATACTCGACCGATAACATCTTTTCTCAATTTCTCACCTCAAACCATGTCTGCTACAGGTAATGAAACCCACTTATCATCATCAGAAGGAGGACGTCTTCTATGAATTTCAAAATAATCATATGTTGTTGATCTTCGAATTGGAATGCCTCCAGCATCTTCTATCAATCTGGACAATCTGTCTAAATCATCTTCAACTGAAGTTTGACTTCCTGCTTCATGCATTATTTCTTCATGCCCTACAGTTCCATCTACGTCATCAGCTCCAGCATTCAAAGCTAATGAAGAGAGATGATCTCCTATATTCATCCTGTATGCCTTAATATGAGGCACATTATCTAGCATTATTCTAGAGATAGAAATTGTACGTAATGTCTCATTACCTGTAGAGTGCTGAGCTTGTGGGAGACGAGTACGATCTGGGAGGAACGGATAAGGAACAAAACACTGAAACCCTGCAGTATCATCTTGTAATCTCCTAATTTTATCAAGATGGTGTATTCTTTGAGATGCTGTTTCAATCGTTCCAAATAACATTGTTGAATTTGTAGGAATTCCTAGCAAGTGTGCAGTTCTATGAATCTCCAAATATTCTTCACTAGATTCCTTTCCATTACAAATTACTTTTCTGACTTCATCATCTAGTATCTCTGCACCTCCACCAGGTAGAGAAGTCAATCCGGCATCGATTAATTTTGATAGAACCTCAGAAATTGATATTTCACTAATTTGTGAGAGATGCTTAATTTCAACTGCTGTTAAACATTTCATGGACAAATGAGGATATTTTTCTTTAGCTGCAGAAATAAGGTTAGCATAATAATTTACATCCCACTCGGGGTGTAGCCCCCCTACAGAATGAA
>PAOK01000032.1 GCA_002708015.1 Methanobacteriota archaeon | reverse complement strand
GCAGTATTGCGAACATATGCGTGGCAATTTACTACCTTCTCTAATGTGCCAATTAATGTTTATTCTGGAACTTCTGATTGGAATGAAACAGGTGCTACGTGGGATACACGTGATGGAACCCGTTCATGGGCTAGTTCAGGTGCTAGTGGGACCGATAGAATCTCGTTACTAGATAGCCAAACAATTAGTACAACTGGAGACGATTGGTTTGAATGGAATATTACTTCTGCGGCTCAGGCCGCAAACAGATGGGGCACTCCTCTCAGCGTAATAATGACCTCGAGTAGTGGGACTTCTGCCTCTTTCCAAGATTCTGAAACCGGTTCATCAGGACCTGAGATTGTAATTACATACGGAATCGGAGATGATACTTCTCCGGATGTTCCAGTTGGAATGACTCCCTCAGCAGATGAATGGATGGTTTCTGACGATTTATTGATGCAAGGAATTGTCCGTCCAGAGCATTCATGGACGACTCCATTGCAGAATACAAATGCAATTGAAATCCAAATTGATCAAGATGTTTCAATGTCATCTTCTAATCTTGAGACCTTCCAATCATGGGTTGATACCTCTGCATTTAATCTGGCAAGTGGAACATTTACCCCCTCATCAGATATGGATGAAGGCGAACGATATTATTGGAGAATGCGAGGAATTAGTTCTTCAGGACAAGTTGGAAATTGGAGTGCTACTTCATCTTACGTGATTCCAGACGTAGTTAGTTCAATGCTAGATTCTAATACTTCAGAAGTTGAAATGCACCACAATGGCTTCTTGCCTGAAGATCATTGGCCAGAATTCTTTGATACATATTTTGATGAGAGACCCGCATACGAGAATACTTCTTATGCATCTTCGACAAGTCTAACCTTGTTTTCTCCACCGGATATTGTAAGTGGAAATTTCGACATCGACGGTAATTTCAGTAATGATCGTAGTGCTTTGTTCAAGATACCAATTAATGAGAATTTAACACTCCCTCAGCCAAATGATATCAGGATAGTTGGAACAGAACTACACTTTAATGTGATTAGCGGCCATGGTTCTGGTGTTCGAGTTTATGCAGCTCCTATTGATCCTTTCAACGAATCAGCAACTGGTAGGACCATGGATGGGAGTACCAACTGGTCCTCTACACATACATTCGGTAATGGAAACGTTTCGATTGATGATGGAGTCTCTAAAGAAGTGACAAATTCTGGATCAAATAGCATAAATATCACCAGATTAATGCAACTAGCAGCAGATAGCGGAGAGGATTATTTCTATCTTGCACTAACTGCGGCCCAAGATAGTTACACAAGTACTTGGAATGGGATTAGTATCAGTAGTGTGGATGCTAGTATTGCAACAGATCGCCCATATCTTAAGATTCAATATAGAAATGGTTCGGCTTCTGTTCCAAACATGACTGGAACTCCAGATATCCCAAATAATGGTGAATTAGTTTGGAAGACTAACGGCATAATCTTAGATCCTGATACTTCTCCAACTCTTGAGTGGTTGACCCCTAGTGGATGGAATAACTCATGGGATTGGATTTTGAGAGTGGGTTGCAGAGGTCAATCTTCATGGTCTCTATCAGCTGAATATGATTCTCGTTCAGATAGTGGTTTTGATCTCACAGGACCGAGTTTCACTTTCCCTTCATCTGTTAGTTTAGCACAGGATTCAACGTGTTCTTGGAGTTTACAATCTGTTGTTGATGATATGTTGGGGCCATTTTCCAATGATTCTAACTTTGGGGTCCCCAATGATTTAACAAATTCTATTGATTCAACACATGAATCACTAACCGCTCAAACAGGGATGGCACATTCAGATTTTGGTATGTATGAATTGGTAGATGATAGTTGGATTTATCCTGCAATGGGTCTTAATTCCAATTTAGGACAAGGGCAGATTATGTATGTAGGACAATACAGTGGATTTGGACTTGTAAATGTCGATTTAAGTGAGATTCCTCTCTCTGAGCCTTGGATGTCATCTGAAGCAAGTATTGATCTATACAAGTTGTCTTCTACTTCGGGTAATCATCAGATAGCGGTTTACAACGTGTTTGATGAGTGGGACGAATCAGCAACTTGGAATAATGCAAGTTCGAATACGCCATGGTCTACACAATCTGGTTATCTAGACAGTACTATGTCTCCCATAAGCACTACCGTTGTTAACGCAACATATGGGTGGTATTCATGGAATATTACAGAGGCAGTACAACAGGCTAGAGTTCGTGGCGATGATATAGTTAGTTTACTCTTCCGTGATACTGCTGATCCTTCTACTTCGAACGTCTATTTTGCTACTACAGAATATCCCGGATCGAATTCATTTTCACCAAGACTCAACATGATTTATTCTAGCGGAAATACTTGGATTCCTGAAGATGCAACTTCGTTGAATCCAGTTCTTGGTTCATCAACTACAATGTGGAATTCAACTGCTTTGTTACCTACTCCACCTGATTCAGTTGATTTGTCTTGGAGTCATTCATTGACCAATCATTCTTGGGATTTCCAAGTTGACACAGATCCGTTTTTTGGCACTCCTGCTTCATTCAATAGTAATGCAAATACCAGTTTGTTTACCACCACTACTGGTACACCATCATCTACATCGTTCACTTTCCCATCATCAATAACTTGGGATGATGCATGGTATTATTGGAGAGTTAGAGGCGTTGAAAGTAGCCAATATGGTAATTGGACAGAAGGTGGTTCCTTCAGAGTTCCAGATTCAGTAGTTGGAACATCTGATGGAGCAGGAAATTACTCTGTAACATTAGAGCGAGGAGATGTTTTCGAAACCAGTGGAAATATACCTTCATTCCCTGATACCTATATCGACAGTGCTGGTGGTCCAGGTCAAACTCAGAATCATGGAACATCAGTCTCGCTGAATGTTGGATCATCTACAACCGCTGGAGCAATTGTTGTATCATTAATTGAGATGGATTTAGGAGAATTACCTTTCCAATCTACAACACTACCCACAGGAGTAACTCTCAGACTCCATCGTTCAAACTATCTTGGTTCTGGAGCACATACTGTCGGAATCCATGACTGTGGAAATAATACTTGGTCAGAAGATACGGTTTCTTGGAGTACGTACATTCCAGGTACTCAATGTAGTACTACTGCTTCAGCTTCTATTACTAGAGTCGCTACAGGTTCAGGAACATGGTATGAATGGGATATTACTTCAATTGCTAGAAATGCTTTCACAAATCAAAATGGTCGAATGACTTTGGCATTGATCACAAACTGGACTGGAACCTTGTACTTCTCATCTTCCGAGGCTAGCAGTAATGCACCTCAACTTGTGTTTGATTTTGTTGATAATCCAAATGGGATTACTCCTCCTCCTCAAGTGAGTTTGCAATCTCCTGCTGATCAATCTGTTCTCTTCGAGGAAGATGGATATCTGTTATCTTCTTTAGATCGTCCTACTCTTTCATGGAATGCTGCATCTGGGGCTTCTGGTTATATTTTGCGTTTAATGAATGATACAACAACTCTTACTCAGCGTTCTTGGATTGATTCTGGATTTACAGGATGTACTCTTCCGACGATTTGTTGGACGCCAAATTTCGATTTGGATCCTGATGTACTCTATTCTTGGGATATTCAATCTATTGCTGGCTCAATACCTGGTGCTCGTTCAGCAGCATGGTCATTTGCAGTCGGTGAACCTGAAACCAGTAGTTTAGGAAATCATCTTTACAGTATTACATATGGTGAAGGAGAAGCAGCTAGTGTGCTTCAATATCCGAATATCCATGATTCTACAATAGATGAATCAGATCCAAGTGAAGTATTCACAGATCGTGGCCTAGAGGTTGGTATCGGATGTGGTGATTCTTCATCTGGCCCCGCTACTACAAACGAGTGTAGAAGCATTGTTTGGCTTGATTTAGGACAGATCCCACTTCCATCAAATCTTAATCCTCATAGTGGGAAATTAAGAATTCATCTCGATGGTGTTTTGTTGGCTGATACTTCATACCTTGATGTAAGTGCTCATACACTATTGAATCAGAATTTCTCTGAAGTATCATCTACTTGGGATGATGCTTCATATGGAAATGCTTGGGATATTCCAGGAATGCGTAGTGGTGTAGACTATGCTTCTACTCCATTAGATACTGTTCGCATATACAATACAAATGGAAATACCTGGGTTGAATTTGATATTAGCAGTGCTATGACTTCTATGTATGGTACTCTTGGTATTGTTTTAATTGGGACTCCAGATACTACAGGTGGTAGAATTGTTGTAGAATTTGATAATTCTGAAGATAGTACGTATCATCCTCAATTGATTCTTAATTATACCAATGTCTATGATATCCAGATTACAGGACCATCTTCTACTGATGCTGATACTCCGGTTACATTTACTGCTTCTCTGTTGGATGTTACAGGTCAAACATTAGCAGGTAATGTTGCTTGGAGTAGTTCTAGTTTAGGATCCATTTCCGCCTCAGGTGTTTACACCCCTCAGTATGCAGGTAATGAACAAGTTGTAGCACGTTTTGGTCAAGTAACTAAAGTATTGAATCTATCAGTTGATCACGGTTCTCCTATCACTTTGATACCTGATAGAACTACAGCTGCTTTGAATGCCGATCAGAGTCTTCCTGTTTCGGCAATTGTTGTTGATCAGTTTGGAAATGAAGTAGATGGAGAAATTGTACTTTGGTCAGTAACAAATGGTACTTTTTCTTCCACAGGTGATCTTACTGTATCCACAACCACTCCGTCTTCATCAGTTATTTACATGCCATGGTTAACTGGTACTCAGACCATAACTATCACATGGGGAAGTAGCACTGAAACAATTTCAGTAGTTGTTTCTACAGGTGCACCTCATCACCTTGTTGTTTCAGGATGCGCAGTTGTTGATGCAGGAAGTACCTGTACATACACTTGGATTATTGAGGATATTCGATTCAATGAGATGCCTGCATTACAAGCAGGAACGGTTTCTTGGTCAGTAGAAAATGGAAATATCACTTCTGCAGGAGAATTTACTGGAGATCATGTCGGAAACTGGACAATTAATGCTAGTAGTTCAGTTGGAGTTGGTGGTTCATTTGATGTTGAGGTTATTTACGGGGCAATTGGATCTGTTATTCTAACTTCTAACGTCACAGAAATTACTGCGGATGAATCAGTAGACTTTACCGTAATTCGTGTTGACATAAGAGGAAATTCGAATGATATTACTGATACATTGAGTCTTAGTGAATGGTCTGCTTTGAATGGTACATTCACGGAAGTTGATTCCAGAGTAATTTGGACAGCATGGTCTAAGGGTACTCAATGGATAGAGGTAGAAATTGAAGGTGAAACTGACAGAGTTACAATTTCTGTTGTTGACGGTGCTCCTGTAGAAATGGACCTTAGGGTAACTGGTGGGTTCTCTCAGGCCACTGCTGGAGAAATTTTGAATCTACGTGCTTTCGTAATCGATCAGAGGGGTAACCAGAAACCAGTTACTCCGGAAAACTGGTTAATCACAACTCCAGGTGCAGATCAATCATGGGTTGTTCTTGATGGTGCGGCTGCTAATTTCTATGCGTATACCGAAGGAGATTGGACAATACAAGCTGCATTAACATGGACAGATGGAATTACAACCGTACCTCTCACTGCTTCAGAAACTGTAACTATTATCCCTGGTGCGCTTGCAGATGTCGAAATCCAAGGTTCTTCTGATTATACATTAACTGCGGATGATTCGATTTCTCTGAGTGTAGTCGCTAAGGATATGCAACAAAATGTTGTACAGGCTGATTCACTGAGATGGTATATCCATGATATCTCAGTTTCATCTCCTCCTGGTGAATGTGGTGCATCTTTGGATTCTGAGGAAATCACGAATCAGGTTGAATCTACAGATTCTTGGGCTGCAGGTGTAGAAGGAACATATCGTATATGTGCAATACAAAATGGATATCAAGATAGTATCTCGGCTACAGTTTCCCATGGCGTTGCTGTAAGAATTTGGCATGTTGCAGAAAAGGATTTGATGGTGGCTGGTGAAATGGTCGATATCCAATTATATGCCGAAGATTCAGCATTGAATCAATTTGTAATAGTTGAATCGGCATGGGATGATCCTGTTATTTGGGATATAGATAATGATAACATTGGAGCTTATGTATTCAAGCAAACAAGTGTTGGAATCTATGAACTTGAATATATTCACAACGGTCTTTCAGAAATTTGGACCGTTGAAGTTATCGCTGCTAACTTAGATTACATTGTACTTCAAGCAGACAAGACTGAATCAGAGCAGCAAGGGACATTGTCCATTACTGCATTCGGATATGATGAATGGAACAATCCCGTCTCGTTGAATGACCCATATATTGTGGCTACAGGACATGAAATTAAGCAAGGTTCAGGGAGCCAGAATTGGGAAATTACTTTGATATCTTCTGGTGCTGGAACCATAACAGTAGCAGACCAAGGAGAATCAGCTTCAATTGCTATTAATTCAATAGGGACAATTCCTGGATTCTTTGCAGCAGGTGGGCCATTGTATTATGCAGCTGCTGGTTTGATTGGATTACTAGTTCTTGCATTGCTAGTATTTGTTGTTGTGATTCTCAGAAGAGGCGGAAATGACGATTATGATTTTGACGATGACGACGATGAAGATTATGACGATGATGATTTCGAAGAGACAGGAGGACCAGCAGCAGGTCCATCTGGTCCAGTAGCTGGTCCATCTGGTCCAGTAGCAGGTCCATCTGCTCCTGTAGAAGAGCTAGAAGATCAGTCAGAAGATGATGGAGTTACAGTTGATGAAGATGGCACTGAATGGTGGGAAGATACTGATGATGGAACCTGGTATTATCGAACACCAGATATGGATGACTGGGAACCTTTTGAGGAATGAGTTTTCATGTCAAAGAAAAATAGCCTTGCACTTTTTTTAGTGCTGGTTATTATTTCTAGTACTTCTTCTTGGACATCTGGGAATGCATTAGAGGATTTTCGAGAATTCTACGCTCCTGTAGAGATTGACAATGGTAACGGAACATGGACTCTACAATACCAAGACGATGGGTCAGGTGGTTTTACTGATGCAGTAATTAGTAGTGCAAGTCCTTCAATGGTAGATACTACCTCTTCGATTATTGAAATTAATTCAGACCCCCAGAACGGAACGGAGCAAAGAGCTCTTTTCGGAATTGATCTTTCTACTGTGGGTTTCATGAGCAATATTTCTATTATATCTGCATCTCTTGAATTAACAATTGATACTGCACCTTCAATTGGTACAGATGTAATGGGATTAATGACATATCGTGATTGGGTAGACCCTTCGTGGAATAGCGCAACACCTGCAGTAAGTTGGACTGAACCTGGAGCAGACTCTAATTCAGATTCTGGTGGGTCTAATTCATTTGTAACTGCAACCTCATCGTCAACTACAATTTCATTGGATGTAACTGATAATCTAAAAGTTGGACAAGCTCGTAATGCACAAGGAAATGGAGGTTTTGTTGGAGTAATGGTAATGGGCGCAGCATGGAATAACGATTCTTATCTTCCTTGGGCAATGTCTTTTCAGTCATCAGAATCTGCAATTTCTTACTTGCGTCCTCAATGGAATATCATTGTTAATTGGAATCAGCCAACTACATTATCTTCNATTGATCCAGGTTGGGTCGATATTGAACCAAGGTTTGGGCAAGTATCTGCGGATACTGACTCACCATTGAAAGCACAAGTTCGTCATGAAGATGGTAGTATTTCATCNTCCCCAGTCAATTGGAATGTTGTCGGAACTGGTTTTGTTGATTCTAGCGGATTATTCACTCCTTCAAGTTCTGGATTTGAATTTATTTGCGCTGAGGCAATTAATGGAGAAACAGGTTGTATTGTGTTATTAGTTACACCAGGTGCTCCGGTGTCAATGACTATTATTCCATCTAATGCTTCTTTCCCTGTTGGTGTTGATATTCAATTGTCTGCTCATTTTTCTGATATTAAGGGGAATGATTACCCTGCTTCTCCTCAGTGGTCAGTGGATTCAGGTACAATTCATCCCAATGGTNCNTACGAACTTACCGAAGTNGGNACTCACCGAGTTGACGCATCTGCNGCTGGTCTAACTGCNTGGACNAATGTTACTTTGATTGAAGGTTCACCTACNAATCTCATTTTACCTCAAGATTTGTCAGTTAAATCTGGAGAAAGAATNTCNGTNCTNCCAACAGCAGTTGATGCATTAGGTAATCCAGTAGATTTAGCATTGGCTGGCGATTTGACTTATACTGTAGATTCTGGTTCTGTTGATAATTCTGGAATGTATACTGGGGCAGCCGTTGGTACTTGGACAATAGATTGTNCAGCCTCTTTGGGAGCCGTTGGTTCAACTCAAGTTGTAGTTTCAGTAGGAGATCCATTAGATCTATCGATTGTTCATCCAAATAGAACGGTTGCAGCAGATGAAGCAGTTCCTCTTCCAATAATATGGACTGACGCTTTTGGAAATCAAGTAGAAATGTCTCTACCTCTTTCTGCATGGTCTGCAGAAGATGGCGGTTTTCGAAATGGAGAAAATGGGACTGTAGAATGGCTACCTAGAGATATTGGAACTTATTGGGTGAAATTAGATTACGAGAATTTAACTGACACAATAGATATCGAAGTTGGTGCTGGAAGTATTGCTTCTGTTTTGATTGATACAGATTCAACTACTCTACAAGCAGGTGAAGAATCATTTTTACAAATGAAGGCACAGGACTCTTTGGGTAATCAAAGAATTTTAGATGCAGTTTGGAGTAATCCTGGACAAGGTCCAAATCCAGTAGCATTTGCAAATGGTGCTACATTTACTCCTCTTCAAATTGGAACAGTTACCCTTGAAGCAGTAGCTACAGAAAATGGTGTCACGTATACTGCTACGCGAACATTTGATGTTAACCCTGGTCGTTTGGTTAGAATTGCTTTCGCTGGAGAAGGAGTTACTATGACTACAGACGAGTCTCTGGAGTTACTTCCAATGGGCTATGANTCATTAGATAANCCAATTGAAGGACTTGAATTTAATTGGACCATAAATGGAGAAGATATGACCTCNGAAATTAGAGACGCAGGAAATGTGTACAGGCCAAGTCAGGTTGGAGATATTCAACTAGAAGGAATGGCTGCAGGTCGTGCTGCTAGAGTCGATTTACTAGTTTTAGCTGGATTGCCTCAGAGTCTTTCAATATCTCATGATTTAGTCTCAAATTCATTTCCTGGAGGAAGTGAGGTAATTCTTACTGTATTAGGAGTAGATTTAGCAGGTAATGAGAATCCAATTGATAATGTTTCATGGAGCTTTTTAGAAGATGCTGGATCAATTTCACCAGGCAATTCTCCCGGTGAGTATGTCTACGTAGTAGGAGAAATAGGTTCTTGGGATATAATTGCAAGAAGAGGAGTTGCAGACTCGCTATTGTCAATCACCGTAGTACCTGGAGTACCCGATAGAATCTCTATAGTCATGGATGTTGATGACGGAAAGATATTTTCTGAAGGTGAGATCATTGATTTGACTTTGAAGGTCTTAGATGCGTCAGGAAATCAGATTACTGTTGCACATTCGCAGATTATTGTTGAAACAGAAATTGGAGATGCAGAACACCTTCAGTCAGATGTATGGAGAATGAAGATAGATGGATATGGNGAAAATGTTCCAATTACAGTAAAATATCTCGAATTAGAACAAACTATTTTCGTTACTGCAACTCCAAGCGCTCTTTCAAAATTGACAGATACAAATATGGGAAGATTGGCTCTTGGTTCCGTTTCNGTTGTATTTCTCCTTGCAGTAATGCTTGTTCTCTTACCTAAATTCAGAAATGAAGCGGAAGAAATATTTGAAGGGGATGAAGACCTGATTTCTAAAGAACGTTCTAACCCTTCTCCTCCTCCTGCTGGTGTCGCTTTCAGTGCTCCTTCTTCTGCTGCATTCTCTTCATCCTCTCATAGAAGAGGTAGGCATCGTTCCTCTTCAAGTATGGCTCCATCATGGGGTGCATCCCAAGCTAGGCAAAATTCTGCGAATATGGCTGCAATGGGTGCAACAAATTCAGTAACTCAGCAATCTCAAGTTTCTTCTTTGCCTCAATCTAATTTTGAACAATCTGCTGTTGTTGATTCTACACAGGCTCCTCCTCGACCCAAGGGGTTAGATGAAGGAGAAAATACTGAACCAGAACCTATTCCAGTTGAAACTGAAGAAAAACAAGAATTAGTTTCTTCAGGTGTGATGTTGGCTTGTGATGGAACCATCCAAGGACAAACTGGGTGGTATCATGATGGAATGGGCAACACAAGTTACTGGCAAGTCGATGAGGTAGGAACATGGACTCGCCTAGGATAATGGTATGCCTATTAGCAATCTTGCTAATTTCTTCACTACCAGTACATGATAATTTAACAGATGTTTCCTCCTCCTCATCCACTTCTGCCAGATCATGCGCAGGGAGTACTTCAGTTCAATCAATCGAAATACTACCTCCAGGTCCAGTGATTTTATCTGCAGATGAAGTTCAAGATTTCTCATTTTCTTTGAAAGATGGATCGGGGAATATCATTTCTGCTGGTTATGAAATGGGATCTATTGGAGGAACAACGGCACAATTGGGTTCCGAACAATTTCGCTTCTCACCATCTGGATTAGGCAGTTCTTCTGTTTGGGTTTGTTCAGGAAATGTAAACAAGACAGTTTCAATTACAGTAGTAATTGGTACAGTAGTTGGATTAGAGTTGACTGCAAGTGATATTCAAGTAACTGCTGATGAATCAATTGATTTGGTATTAGAAAGAGTTGATCAACAGGGATATCGTCAAGCCATAGTCGTTCCAACTAGCAATTGGAGTTTACCAGATGGTTCAGTACTAGAAATGTTACAAGGTGGTGGTTTCCGTTGGACTCCTAATGAGGATGGTAATCAAACTTTGATTGTAGGAGATGGAGAATTTTCTGCGGAATTAGAAGTAAATGTTACTCATGGTTCGGCTAGGAGGTTGGCGATATCCTCTTTTACGCCGTTAGATCAAATTACTGCTGATGATGAAATTATTCTTAATGCGATGTGGGAAGATATACGAGGTAATCGCTGGTCTGCTAATTCTACTTGGGAAATAGAAAATACATTGATTGGTTTAAATTCAAGTTTTGGAGAATCAGTACTTTTTGATGCATCAATTCAAGGACTAATTACTATTTTAGCAGAAGCTAACGATCCAATAACCCCCTCGATTATTCGTACAGCNTCAATTAGTTTTGTTGTTCAACCTGGCCGTTTGATTTTATTAGAAATTACTGGACATTCATTGACCATACCTGTAGATGTCCCATTTGATCTAAATCCTCAAGGATTTGATGCTGATGGAAATCCTGTAGATTTGACTGGTTTAGAATGGTCAATAATAGAGGGTGCATCTCCGAATTCCTCCATCAACTCAGATACTAATTATTTCACACCTTCAATGCCTGGCCAACACAGAATAGTTGCGACTCTGGGTTCACGTGTTACATCAGCTACTATAGAAGTAGAACAAGGAACTCCGTCTTCAATAGAGGTACGATCTGATGGTGATTTGGCCCTTTCTGTTGAGACTGGTTCTGAATTAAATTTGACAGTAAATGGCTTTGATTTAGCGGGTTCGTCATATCCTTTTGATGTAGATTGGACTGTTCCAGAAGGATTTGGTATAGTTGAAGCATCTTCTGTTGGAACTGGAAATTTTGTTTATTTTGCAGAAGGAGTAGGTACCGTTCAGTTAATTGCATCTGTTGGCGAGGTCTCTTGGGAAATACTGGTTAGTGTTTTACCTGGTCCACCACATTCACTTGAATTTGATATCAAAGGAGAATTGAAGCAAGGAGAATCAGTAGAAATTGAGGTAAGAGCATACGACATTGCTGACAACAAGGTAACCATAGCCGTATGTGCAGTGGAATTTGAAACAGATGCAGGAATTTTAGAATGTATAGATGGTCGTTGGATTCTTGATTTGAAAGGAGAAGGAGAGGTTCGTTTAGAGGGAACTTATGACGACGGATATGGATTAGAATATATCACTATTGAACCTACATTGATGGATGGATTATTTGGTTCAGATGCAGGAGCTGCAATCTTCGGTGGAGTTATTGTTTTACTGATGATATTGGGTGTTCTACTTGCAGCTGATAGAAAAACAAAAGAGATAATGAAGGAAAGAAAATTAGAAGATCAAAAAATAGTCTCACAGACTTATGAGATTGAAACAACTTATTCTCCCCCTCCAGTTGCTCCTACCCCCTCTACAATTCATTTAGAGCCACAATCTCCTTTAATTGGAAATCTTAGTCGCCCATTGATGAGTTCGGAATTACCCGATTCTACAACTGAATCATCTCCAGTTCCCAATAATGACCTAGCTAAGTGGTCTGATGAACAATTATCCTCTGCCGGTTGGACTAAGCAACAAATTGATTCCTACCGTACCAATCAATTAGAAACGTCAACAAATAGTCTAGATGATGTTGAAGAAGAATGGGATACTGGTTGGTAGGGCACCTATGCNATCACGGGTAATAGTAAGGGAATCCCATTCGATTAATTACTGAACAAAATTGTTGCAGTTGAATTGAAGAGTATATCGTCAGGGATTTCAAAACCCGCTGCAGTAAATGATTGCATGATGTTTGCTTCTTGAATCTTATAATCCTCCGAAGAACGAAACTTCTCCAAAGTCATTTCATCTGACCATCTAGTGTACACAATCACTCTTCCATCATCTTCGGCAAATGTTGAACCAGTGCAACCATTTTCAATTGCAATTGAAAGAAATGCAACCATTGATTCGCTCATTCCTGCTGTGATTTTCCTATTATTTTTATTAGTGATCCACATCCGAATCACCGATGATTTTTCCATACAACGGCCATAGAGTGGACGACTTTACTTTTTCCTTTCATAATTCCTCTGTCAAACATTACTGCGATGCAACTGAACAACCCTATTTACAACATATACCAAATCGAGGTACGCAAAATGTCAAGATTTCACGAACTTTTACTCGGCCCTTCAACCGATAGATTGCTGAGAGGGATGGCCATTAATTCCGCTATTGTTGGTTTCATGATCCATTTAATTTGCTGTTTCTTGTACGATCAGGGATCACTTCAATCAATTGAACTTGCCCCATTTATAGACTCGTATCTTGACGCACTCTACACGCCATTTTCCATCATTCTTGCATACGAAGTGTATGAGTTAATCCGGGCTATTCCAGAATCATTTTCAAATTCAATTGGAAAACAATTCGAGGTTGTTACACTCCTAGTTGTCCGTGATATTTTCAAAAATCTTTCAGACATCGGAGTCTCTGATACAAAGATTGATTCAGATGTTGCTTTTATTGCCATGGAAGGACTTGTGTTTGTCTTGTTGTTTGCAACATCGTTGTATTTCCGTTCTAAAACTGTAATTTCAGCGGATATTAGTCAACAAGATGACTCAATCCAATCGTTTGTAATGCAAAAGAAACACTTGGCTTGTGGGCTAGTGATAATCTATGTTCTGGTTGCAATATATTCGTTTACATCATGGTCAATGGGTGTTCTTGATGGAGAAACTAGTTTAAGTCGTAGTGTATTCTTTTCTGATTTCTTTACTTGGCTGATTGTTTCAGATATTATCATTCTGCTTGTTTCTTACAAGCACATATTTGATTTCCCACAACTTGCTCGAAATACAGGGTTCATTCTTTCTACAGTGATTATCCGAGTAGGAATCGGAACACCTGGCTACACTGGTGCTGTTTTATTCATCTTATCAGCTTCTTTAGCGGTATGTGTACTACGTTTGAGTATTCATAGTAACTCTACAAATGTCAGTGAATAGAGATACTACACAGAAAAACTAATCCGAAAAAACTCGTAACAATGTTCATTCATATTGTTCATCAGGACTCGGGAAATCGTGAGATCTTACATCAGAGACATATTGTTCTACAGCATTCCGAATATCGTTTTCAAGATTGAGATATCGTCTCAAGAATCTGGGACTAAAGTCCATTGTAATTCCTAACATGTCATGTAATACTAACACTTGTCCATCAACATCTGAACCTGCACCAATTCCAATAGTTGGAATTGAAATTGCTTCTGAAACTTGCTTAGCTAATTTAGCAGGAATTTTCTCAAGAACTATAGCGAAACATCCTGCTTTTTCCAACATTTTGGCATCTTCAATTAATTTCTCTGCTTCTTCATCTTCTCTAGCTCTTACAGTATATGTTCCGAATTTATAGATTGATTGAGGAGTTAGTCCAAGGTGCCCCATTACAGGGATCCCCGCAGTAAGTATTCTCTGAATTGATTCAACAACTTCTCTACCCCCTTCGAGTTTTACTGAATGAGCTCCACTTTCTTTCATTATTCGAATCGCAGACTCTAATGCCTGTCTAGAGTTTCCTTGATAGGTTCCAAAGGGCATATCAACTACAATTAAAGCTCGATCTACAGCATTACAAACACATTGAGCATGGTAAATCATATGATCTAGAGTAATAGGTACTGTTGTATCATTTCCGGCCATTACATTTGAAGCCGAATCTCCAACAAGAATCACATCTACTCCACCTTGATCTACTAACCTTGCTAGAGAGTAATCATATGCGGTCAGCATTGTGATTTGTTCNCCTGCGCGCTTCATTTCTTGAAGAGTGTTCGTGGTTACTTTTCGTGCCTTTCCTGCTACTGACATGTGCGTTCCCCTTNATGGGGACTCCTCTATTAGGTTTCAATAGAGCGGATGTCATTCTTCTTCTAACGACATGGTTCTAATCACCATTAAGAATTCATCTATGTCTAAAATTCCATCATTATTTTCATCTAAAAGATGGAAGAAATCCCTGATAATATCCGTTTCAGAAGGCAACCAATCCAAAGATCGGATCGCTGCTGTAAATTCCTTGAGATTTAGGTGATTATTATTCTCCAAATCTGCAGCATTGAATGCAATTACTGCTTTAGTTAATTCTGAATCATTGTTTTTAATTTTTGAAAGAAATGTATCCCATGGCCTTTCTGTAATTGCCACATGTTTACTCCCATAAGATAAGTAAAGTATGATCCCTAACACTATTGCAGTTGCTGCACCATAAATTGCTTCAATTCCCATTAAGACCAGAAGTGCAAGAGTGGAAATAATTCCGAAATATTGTACTAGTCGACTAGATTTTAAACGATATTTAGGTTGATACCATGTATGCTCATTTTCTACTCTTCTCAGCACGATTACACAGATATTAACTGCTGTAAAAATCATTAACATGAATCCTGATGCTAACTTGGCTACCACAGCAACATCAAGGAAAATAATAGCTAGTCCCATACAGATACTTGTAGCATAGATAGAGAGATGAGGTGTTTCATGAATAGGATGTACTTCCTCTAATTCCTTAGTCAGAAGTTTATCGCGACTCATTGCAAAAGGAAATTTTGATGCTCCAAGAAGACCTGTTAGTCCTCCTCCACTCATTGTAAGGATGGCAAGTATAGCTATAACGAACGCAAGAGTACTCCCCCCCACTTCAAGCGCAAGAGAATATATCGGTGCTCTTGAAGGATCTCCACCACTACCAATTCCTAAATCTGAACCATCGAAAACTGAGAATAAGGTGTATGAAATTCCTGCATATATTAACATCGCAATTCCAAGAGAATAGAACATCCCTATTGGCAAGTTTTTTTCTGGTTCAATTACATCTTCTCCTACAGCAGCTATTTTGATTACGCCTACATAAGCTAAGAATACATACGCAGTAGCTGAACCTAATCCTATCCATCCGTCTGTACTACTCATTACATTGATTGCAGCATCAAAGGGCACACTAGTTGAAGATGCAGTTCCATTTGAGAATGCGAGAACAGAAACGACTAGAACCATCGATACTGAAAATAGAATAATTGGAGTAAGAATTTTCTTCAAAAGTTTGACTCCTCTAATGTTTATTGCTGTGACCAATATTAAAATCAAAATCGCTAATATTTTAGCAGCATTCTCATCAAATGTAATTCCTAAAGTTCCTTGAATTGCGACTACGTATGCACTAAATCCAATTAGTGCAAATGCAGATTTTAACATGAATGATGCCCACAATCCTAATCCTGAAATTGTACCTATTATTGGTCCAAATGTTCGTTCAATGTACACATATGCTCCACCTGATTTCGGCATTGCAGAAGACAATTCTGCCTTTGAAATAGCTCCGGGTATAACTACAAGGCCAGATAAAATGTAAGCCAACCATAGAGCAGCATAAGATCCTTCAATTCCACCACTTGAATAGTAGAGTTCTTTTCCAGCTAAGGCAGGAAGAACAAAAATTCCGCTTCCGACCATTGCAGATAGAGATAAAATTACAGCACCAAATGATCCGACGGATTTTTTCATCACAGATGAAAAATCAAACAATTGAATAATATCAACAAATGGTCGTCTTTCCAAGAAATCACCCTAAATTCGCAATTACCTTCATTTCAACAGCAATAGGTGTAGGAAGCGCAGTTATTGCAAGAGTAGTTCTAGTGGCTTGAATATTGGTAAAGAATCTCCCATAAACTTCGTTGTAACCTTCAAAATCTCTATCCATATCGACTAGGAAAGAAGTTACATCAACGATATCTTCTAATTTTGCTCCACTGGATTTTAGAATAGCTTCAATATTCAAGATACAAGCTTCAGTTTGTGCTCTAATATCATAATCCAATGGATTTCCGTCTTTATCTTTAATGGCCCCTCCTGGAATATCATTAGTTATTGGTTGTCTGGGGCCTACTCCACTAAGAAAAACAAAGTCACCTACTCGTCGAGCATGAGGGTATGCTCCAACTGCAACGGGGGCATTTTCAGAGACTATCACATCTTCATCGGAACTCATTCTAACATCCCCTTATCCAGAACATTTCTATCGCCGTGGTAGTATTCCACATCGTCTTCATCAAACTCTTTGTCTCCGATAGATCCACCCGATGGAGTGAGTGTAATTACTGCACCACCACTTCCATGTAGTGGCTCATAGGCCAACACATCTCCATCGTAGTTGTTATGTTGCCCCATTGTAGATGCCATAAACCAGGCTGGTTTGTACGCTACAACTTTTTGTACACGTATCTGGCCATGTATGTCTCTACTTAATTGGCTCAAGTCTTCTAATCTTCCATCAGCAAAGAATTCCAAAATTTTCTGATTCCAATCATCATCTTTCTGAGAGTGAATTCTATCTTTTGAAGGATCAATATGTTCAGTAAACATTCTATTCGATAGGCTGGATACAACTACNACTACTGCCTTTTTCCCCTGTGAATGAAGAGTATCTCGAGCGGCTTTACCTAACACAATGGTCTCCGATCTATTGGCATACATATTGCTAGAAAGAATAACAGCAGGAATTCTATTTTCAGGATTCAATAAACTAAGAGCTACTACCGAACCTGTATCTATTGGAAATCCCTCATATGCTACAGTTCTAGCATAAAGTCCCCTTGCTACTGCAGCATCTTTCATCGATTTTGCAAAATCAACATCTATTGAGAATTCATATGGCATACTTCCAAGATAGTGAAAATCATCATCCACATGAGTCCATACCGGCTTTTCTAATGCTTGAATTTGGTGCCCTACTACACTTGGCCATGTAGTGGAATATACCAAAATAAGATCTGCATCACTTTCTTCGATTTTTTTAGCACAGTCTTCGAACGCCTGTCTTAAATTTCTATATCCTGAATTTTCATCAGGACATAGTAATGGGTGAGGATGAGGTGGGCAGTAAATTCCAAACAAAATTGGTTCTTCTTCCATATGATCACCTACAGAACCAATTCTCTTGTTTGTTCATTTGGATCCCAAGATGCAACTAAATTACCTGTGCCTATTACTGATTGATAGCCATAGATTTCTGCTGGGTATTGAGGAAATTCTAGCGCCGACATCATCCATGTAAAGGCTCCTGCATCGGTCTCAGCAATAGTTTGTTCAGTATACTCTGGTAGAATGTCTACTACTTGTTTCATCTTTCCTTCTCTCATCATTTCAATCAGTTTCATATCCCAAACGTAGTTACTATGNTTGTAGATATGTTCTNTGCTCATATCTTCTGGTAACGGGGCTTCAGTAGTGAAATGCCTATGTGATAGACTATGACTACTTACTAAGACAACTTTCTTTCCACTTTCTTCTATTGCCTTTCTACATGCTCTTCCTAANGCAGCNGACTGCTCATTCATTACTTCTGCTGAATAGTAGTGAGTATTNCGATTACTAGAGATGGTCACAATCGGTTTATCCCAACTTGGATTAAGTAAATGACAGCTTACGATTGTACCATAGTCTACTCGGAAATCAGGATTTCTCATCATTTTCGTAATTATTCCAGAATTAGCAGCTTCATCGTGCATTGCTTCAGCCAATTCAACATCTACTGTTAGATCATAATTGAAACGAAATAAGTTTGGAAAAACAGGATCTACCGATTTAGATTTGAAGTGTGGAAGCCCAAGAAAGTGAGTTCCAATATATGTCTGCCAATGGGGTGTAAAAACAACCATCGCATCATAATCAATAGTCTTCAATTTCCTTGCAAGACGTTGATATCCCCATCGAAGGGTCTCCCATCCACCTTCTGCATAGGCTTCGTTTTGTTCGGGGTTCTCTGCATATACCAAATGAGGCGGATGTGGGGCAAGAGCACCCAGTACAATTTCACCGGTCATGGTCCTCGGATAAATTTCAAGCACATCAATACACTGTTTGAATGATACTAGAATAGACAGTATTGAATGGTTGATTAATCAACGGAAGGATATGAGATGGAGCCGAATGCCCATGGGTCTTGCCTTTGGTCCATTTATCCTTTCTATGGCAGTTTCCTCTANCATAATGATAATCGATTTTACTCCACCATTTGAACTAAAGAAACCAGTATTTTCATTGTTATTACTTACTCCCATGATGGCGATTTTACCAATAATTCACAGTGATCATCAGGGTAGAGGTAAAGAAAGAATTTTTGGAGGAATAATAGGTCTTCATTTGAGTTATTGGC
This sequence comes from Methanobacteriota archaeon, assembly GCA_002708015.1. Taxonomy (GTDB): domain Archaea; phylum Thermoplasmatota; class Poseidoniia; order Poseidoniales; family Thalassarchaeaceae; genus MGIIb-N2. Next base: position 11,470 of record PAOK01000032.1, on the reverse strand, counting down.
CAATTGCTATTTTTGCATTACTTTGGTCAACGATTGTTGGATTTCTTTGGTTAATTCAGTGTCTCAGTATATGGCGTTCATCTTACCCTGCGTTTAGGATCGGAATTTGGGCTGGAATGGGTGCATGTACTGGACTAGTCATTGGAAAAATTGGAGTAGAAGTGTTAGGTGCATCATTTTTGATTACTATTGCTCTTTTTGCAACATTATTCCCATCACTTTATTGGATGATTGGTAAATTACCTGAAGATGAAGAAGAATGAATTAGTCATCCATAATACAAATGTTAGAGGCTTCCGAATAAAATCCTAAGCTCCATTTTCCGCCTTCTCTTCCGACTCCACTATCTTTTACTCCACCGAAAGGAACTCTAAGGTCTCTATGAAGCCATGTGTTAATCCATACCATTCCAGTGTCCATTTTCTTGGCAATTTTTTCTCCTCGTGATGAATCTTTAGTCCAAATACTTCCAGCTAATCCATATCTAGTATTATTCGAAATTTTAACTGCTTCATCATCATCAAAGAAACGATGTAAGGTTACTAATGGGCCAAAGATCTCTTCAGTAGCACATCTTGATTCGTGAGATAGTCCTTCAACCACTACTGGACTAATCCAGTTTCCACCTTCAAATTCAGTTCCTATTTCAGGAGTTTTTCCACCGGTAAGTATTGTTCCACCTTCTTCAATTGCTAAATCAACATATGAACTCACTTTTTCCAAATGTTGAGGGCTGATCAATGAACCTAAATCTGTGTTCTCATCAGTTGGATCTCCTATTTTTAGATGATTTACAGCCTCTACAAATTTATTTTTGAAGGATTCATAAATAGAATCCTGAATTAAAATTCGACTTCCACAAAGGCATACTTGCCCTTGATTCAAGAAAGATGCGCGAACAATAGAACTCATATGTTCCTCTAAATCACAATCGTCAAGAATAATAGTTGCATTTTTGCCACCTAATTCTAGACTAATTTTTTTGAACGATGCCGCGGCATCTCTAGCTACGATTGATCCAGTAGAAGTTCCACCTGTAAATGAAACAAATCGGACATCAGGATGAGAAACAAGTGGAGCACCAGCATCAATACCCGTTCCATGAATTAAATTTACNACTCCATCAGGTAGGCCTGAATCTTTGATCACTTGCATCATTAGATTAGCAGTCATAGGGGTCAATTCACTAGGTTTGCAGATTACGGTATTNCCCATCCCAATAGCAGGTGCAACCTTCCATGAAAGTAAGTAGAGAGGTAGATTCCACGGAGTGATAAGTGCTCCTACACCAACTGGACGTCTGATGACATGATTAGTGGCATTTTCCATTCNAAAATTTTCATCTTCTAATTCTCTAATTTGTTNTGCATAGAACCTAAAGTTTGTTACTGATCTTGTNGCATCAACTGCTCTAGAAATTCTGATTGGTTTACCGGTGTCCATAGATTCTAATGAAGCAATTTCATCAAATCGACTTTCTAATGAATCGGCAATTCGATCTAACCAATCTGCCCTCTCATTTTTGGATAGTAAGCCCCAACCTTCACCGGCTTCTTTGGCAACTCTTACTGCATTATTCACATCTTGATGGTTTGATTTAGGTATTCGAGAAATGATATTTCCTGTTGATGGAGCATAGTTTAGTATCCATTCNCCATTACTTGCTTGAACTTCTTTGCCACCTATATGGTTGGGGACATCAATCAATTGATCACATCCTCCCCTCATTTCCATGTGGNTTTCTTGCNAGTTCATCTTGATTTTCTAGTATCTGAAATCTATCTTGGTCAGGATCCCATTCATCCCAAGTTACTACGGTTTCAAGTTGTTTAAGATACATTTCAGGAACAATCCCAGGAACAATGAATGCCTTTTGCCTATGCAATGGATATGGATTTCTTAACTGAATTCCTAAGACTCCTAGAACTGCACGTGCAACATACCATGTTGCTTGACTATTCCATCCATGAGCGATTTTGATTACAATGCCAAGTCCTTTGGGCCAGTCGTCATGTTCAATTGCAATTCCTAAGAGTCCATCTGCACCTTCCTTAGCAAGAACACGTCCTTCACCGGCCTTGATGATGGTCGAATCCAGCCGATTAAATCCACCAATCAAATCAGGATGTTTACACATCGCGTCCCAAATCCAATCATCATCCTTAGTTCTGACTAATGCTGAGAAAAGAGTTGCCAATTCATCCACTGTATTCGATACAGTAGGTAGGCCACATCCGTCCTTTGCAATTCTCAATGGCTTCCAATCAGGATGCAACATTGAATTTAGTAGGTCGATAAAATCTTGAAACCACGATGATGTAGGTAAGGTATAGCCTGCGCGATTGATTCCTTTCAGGCGTAGTGCTCGAAGAAGAGCAGCATGTTCTCCAGAACAAGTATGGAACCACCTTCTAGGTCTCCGTACCTGCCTTCCAAATTGAACTAATGGAACATCTAAGGGACATTGCATTAATCCCCATTCTGATTCAGTGAGAATACTTTGAGCCGTTGCAACGTGTTCTGTATCTCCATTATGTGATGAGCATGCAATTGCTTTCTGTTCATCAGTTAGCACATCATCTAAAACGTCAGTGAAGATTTTCATTAATAGTGGCTTCATCATCGATCTACCATATACCAATACATTCCCGCCAAATGAGTGGATCACTTCGTCTCCGTGAACCCAAGAAATTGCTCCGTGAATGGTATTTTCAGAAACATCCAATCGTCTGAAATCAACNAATGGTTCCCATTCTACATCTCGTCCAGTTGGGATTCCTTCATGTTTTTCACCTAATGGATTAGAAGGGTATATTCTTGATCCTGGTCTNCCNTGAGAAACAGAAGAAGGTCGATCTTGTTCAGTCATTTTACNCCCTCTCNATCCTAGGTTTTACTTTCTCCATGAAAGCCACCATATTTCTGATTACTCTTTCAGAATCATGATTGAAAAAATCAAACCAACACATGATTCTATCTTCTGGATTGAAACGTTCTACAATCTGAATTGCTACTTCTTCAGCATTTCCAATCACGGCATTATCGGTGGCCTTTTCGACTTTTTCTGGGTCAATTGTCCCATCTAATGCAGACCAGTAAGACTGCAGTGCATTTTTTGCCTCTTTCTTTGCTTCCTGAGATCGCTGTTCTGGAGTCAGTCCTTCTTCTTCATTTAGAAATACCATTAGAGTTCTAGGCATCATTCTGCGTTCCCATTTCCCGCCGTCAGGATGATANTTTTCAGTCATTCTTTGATGGGTTGCATCAATGACTTCGGGAGGAGTAATACTAAGATTAAACACTTGAACTGGCATGAATTTATTTGCAAAAATTTGTGTGTTTGAATCATGAGATCCTAAGATAAGATTCAATCGTTCACGAGGCCAATTTTGTGGAATAATTTTGAGATTTTCAAACGCATATCTTTTCGCGATTGAAACTTTATCCGGAATCGAGGGTAAATTGTATTCATTTTTTGCTGCAAGTTGGACATTTTTCCATTCATCATCTGTTCTGAAATCGTCTTCTGTTAGTACCGTTGATGTGATATCTTCTGAAGAAATAGAATCACCACGTAAAAGTCGTAATAGAATTTCAGTGGCTTCTCTAAAAATTCTATTTCGTAAAACAGACCAAGCAGCATTTTCTACCGAATTTCTAGGTACTATTCCATATGGTCTCGCCATGAATTCAAAACGACCTGCACTGAAACCGATATGCACTTTTCGATCATGGTCCTCTAAGCCTAAAAGTTGACAAAAATTACCAATTCTCTCTGCAGTAGTAATCGGACCTCCATTAGCTAATATACTCAATACTGCGCTTCCAATCTCTATTCTTTTTGTTCGAGAAAATGTTGCGCCAGCGAGTTGAAAGAAGTCAGTGCAAAGTCCAATTTCTCCTGGGAAATGAGGGACAACTGGGGTTAAATTAGTTTTTTGGGTTTCAGTCGAAAGATGAGCTTGAGCTATCCAAGCGATTCCNTAACCCAATTTGTCTGCGGCTNCAACNTGATCNAAGTAATTNCNCATCATGGTTTGTTCATCAGGCATATANCCNGANGAATCNGGTGTTTGACTGATGGAGAGAAATACATCGAACTCCATATCNATNNTCACCAGCCTTCNGCACTTCATGGTTCGTGTGTTTACTCTTGTGANTCTAAAGAGTCTATCATTTCATCTAGTCTATTTCTNAATGCCTCTGGNACTGGNCTCTCTAGATGAATAAAAAGGACTACAGCNGCTTGGAGATTTTCTAANTCAAGNGAAATATTTCCTGTTAAGTGNCCNAAATCTGCAAGGCCCCAATGTGCGACAATTTGTGTTGAAATATCTTCCANTTCTCTNCCAATTTCAAGAGAATTCTCTAGTCNTTCATTTGCTTCTTCAAGNCGATTNATCTGAATTAATGCATGACTAGATANTGACAATGAATGAGCACATTCNANCATTTNTTCTGCCATTTCATAGGTTTCAGCAGCACGATCNAAAAATGCTAATGCATCCTCAAATTGATTTTGNTCCATTGCNATTTCNCCTAAACTATGTAGNCTATTTGCNGTACCAAGAATATCNCCNATTTCTTCTTTNGATGCAAGACTTCTAACAAATGAATCNCTAGCNCCTGNGATGTTTCCNAGTGCTTTNTGATGAATTCCTTCTAATTGNTCNATATTTCCNATTANTCTAATATTTTGTAGANCTTCTGCTGCTTCTCTCGCTTCTTGGAGGGCNCCTAGTAANCCTACATCAATATGAATTTCTTGATCNTCAAGTCTNGCCTCTTGNATGCGTTGNAATGTNTCTGTGAGTTTTACTCGTGCAATNAAGAACAATGCCCAAGCNANAGATTCTTTATCTTCATCANATGATGCCTTTGCATGTNCNGAAAANGCNAGTTTTTCGCAAATNNCNATCCNTTCAAGATCTANTGCCATTTCTGCCANAGCTAACAACGTTTGAGTGGANACACTTTCCTCGATACCTTGNCCTTCTGCAATTGCTTGTAGTAATGAAGCAGCAGCTTCAGGACTTAGTGTNTCTTCCATTTTATCCCTCAAATAGATCTCATTCTTCCGCCATCAACTGCTAGGCTGACACCTCTGATGCCACCTGATTGAGGCAGACAAAGGAAAGTAATTGCAGATGCAGTTTCTATCGGATTAATTAATCGCTGAATTGGAACTTGAGACATCCATCCGTTATGGATCTCAGCTTTACTCTTTCCAGTTTTTTCTTCAATTGAATCTGCTAGAGAGTCTAATCGCCCAGTATCTGTAAACCCTGGAAGAATATTATTGATAGTGATACATGTAGGCAATTCTAGATTTAGAGATTTAGCCCATGATGCCATCGCTCCTCTGAGAGTATTTGATAATCCAATGTTAGGGATAGGTTCTCTAACAGATGTAGAAATAATATTTACAATTCGTCCCATTCCTGCCTCTTCCATTGAAGGAACGACCATTCGCGTAATACTATGNGCAGCAAACAAATGTCGCTTGAATGGAGCGTCAAATGCTTGTGAATCATTGGAAAGCAATGGTCCTCCNGGGGGGCCTCCTGCATTGTTTACCAGAATATGCACTGGTCCAACATCTAGAATTTTAGAAATTATTAGTTGAATTTCATCTTCCTTCTCAAGATCTATTTTTACGGATTCGACTCCNGGAATTTCGGGTGCACTTCGGCTTAATCCAATTACTTCTGCACCACATGATGCAAACATCTCTGCTGTGGCTCTTCCAATACCTTTAGACGCCCCGCAAACAATTGCTCTCATTCCTTTCATTACATCTGATGAATACGGTATATCCATTTTCTCACCTCAGTCAACATAGTGGGCATATGTCTGATCTTTCAATTTTTGATGTACTACTTGAAGAACATCCTCAGGAGCATTTCGGAAAGTAGGCCACTCACTCTCTCCTTGCTTGTACCTCATTTCCCCCCATTTTTCTTGAGTCCATGCTATCAATGCCTCTTTCATCAATATTCCAGAAAGTAACAAGGTTCCAAAACATAGATCTTCGTAAGTCATTCCCCTATGAACCGGAAAATCTCTCCTAAGGAGAATCTCTCCCGTGTCAATCCCATTATCACAAAAATGAGTGGTACTTCCTATTGGGATATCATGGTAAACTGACCATGCCGGAGATGCAGACCCTCTACAATCAGGTAGTAGGCCTGGATGGCTATTGATCACTCCATCCCTAGGATAATCTAAGATTTCTCCACGAATAATCCTAGTTCCACCAAATACAATTAGATCGAGTTCAATGTCCTTAATCAAGGGCATTACCTGTTCAGAGTTGTGTATTGAAACCGTTTCATGTATTACGTCTATTCCTTTATCTAACAATTCTTGAAGTTGAAAATCAATACTCGGAGCAATAGGAAGACCTTCAATTCGTTTGAGAAACTTTTCACGTTCTTCATCTCCTATGGGCGAATCTTCGCTGATTATTATCGAAGGAACAAAACCTTCCGACAAAATTTGACGTAACATTTCTCTCCCATAGGGGTGTTCTTTGAGGAGAAGGTAGGCAAATGCTGGCTTTCCCATATTTGCCTCTCATGTACAATGGCCCTTCAACGCTCCCATCTATTTGAATGGAAAAATGACTTAGATAAAACGAGATATGAAATGCTTTGGTTCCTCCCATAACTCATGGCAAGTCGCGGAAGAGCCCTTTTACTCGTTTGTCTCTTTCTGATATGTCTTCTACCCCAGTCAGCTACTGAAGAGATAACAATCGTCCCGCAGTTTGGAACAGCCTTTGAGGAAATACTGATTGCTGACGCATCAGACGATCTCGATGACCCTAGAGATTTGGAATTCCATCCAGGCAATGATGATCAATTATGGATTGCCAATAGGGCTACAGATAGTATATCTATAATTCACAATACTGGACTTTCAAATCAGTACTCAGAAAATAGACGAGATTCTCACAGAAATCACTTCTTGGAAGAAGTTAGTGCGATTGCCTTTGGAGACTATCACCCAGAGTTCGATTACACTTGGGGGTCAGCTCAAGAAACAAGAAATACATATTGTGGCCAAGGTTCTCCAAATAATTTCATGGGACCTACTTTATGGCCATCTTCTCTATCTCACTTTGCTCGAGAACATCAAAATGATAATCTCTTAGGAAGCCATATTGACATGAATCATGAATCGCCTAACGGAATGGGGATTGCACACGATTCAGGAAATGCTTACTGGTATAATGATGGATATTATGGAGAGTTAGTTTACTATGACTTCGTAGAGGACCACGATACAGGAGAAGATGATCATTCAGATGCCATAGTACGGCGGTACTCTGATGTTTCTCTAACAAGATACGCTGGTGTCCCAGGTCATATGATTTTAGATGATGATTCTGGAATTTTGTATATCGCAGATACCGGTGCGAATCGAATTGTTTGGGTCAATACACATGATACCTCTTACAATGTTCAAAATATTATGAATGACCCTTCAAGATTAGAGCCTCTAGCAGAATATTCCCGAATCTCAGGAATCGAATGGGGAGTTCTAGTTTCGGGATTAAGTGCCCCCTCTGGGATTGCTCTAGAAGAAGATAGGTTATTTGTTTCACTTAATGCAAATGGTAAGATTGTTGCCTTTGATTTAGGTTCAGATGGAAAGAGTGCATCTGAAACTGCTTCAATCCAGACTTCAGCGAGTTCTATAATGGGTCTAGAAATAGGCCCTCAAGGCCGCCTATATTTTGTCGATAATGGTAGAGATCAAGTCTTGAGAGTCGATCCTCAGTCAGATGTTGATCTTGATGGAGTGTGGGATGGAGAAGACAATTGTCCTGCCATTGCTAATCCATCACAAGAAGATCATGAAGAGGATGGAATAGGCGATGTATGTGATAACGATGATGATAATGACGGCATTCTTGATTCATCTGATAGTTGTGAATTAGGAGAAATAGATTGGATATCTAGCCTGAATACTGATCATGATTCGGATGGTTGTTGGGATTTTTCTCAAGAGGATACTGATGATGATAATGATGGCGTTTTTGATAGTATTGATGATTGTTCAGTAGGGGATTTAGATTGGATTTCTAGTTCTTCTACAGATTATGACCAAGATGGTTGTCGTGATGCAGGAGAAGATTTGGATGATGATGATGATCGTATTTGTGATGCTTCATTAGATGATTCAGTTTGTGTAGTTTCATCAACAGGTGTTGACGAATGTCCTTCGAGTCAATCAGATTTCTATTCAATTTATTCTAACGATGCGGATAGAGATGGATGTGAAGATGCTGGTGAAGATGCAGACGATGATAATGATGGCTTCCAAGATGAGATTGACACCTGTCCTACCATTTCAGGCACCAGTGATAAAGGCACTACCATCGGTTGTTTAGATAGAGATGGAGATGGATATGCTGATTCAGTCGATGAATTTCCTGACGAAATTTCTCAATGGATTGATACAGATGGAGACGGTTTTGGAGATGAATCAAATGGATATTTGGGAGATGATTGTAAGTCGCTATCAGGAAGTTCAACTGAAGATCGAAGAGGTTGTTTAGATTCAGATAATGATGGATGGTCAGATGCAGATTTATCTTGGAGTATCTTGAACGGAGCGGATGCATTTCCTAATGATTTAACACAGCATAGTGATATGGATGGAGATGGATTTGGTGATGATATTACTGGTTATCAAGCAGATTCTTGTAAGACAATATTTGGTACTTCCACTTTAGATAGATTTGGTTGTCTTGACAGTGATGGAGATGGTTGGTCTGATGCAGGAGATGCTCTTCCTAACGACCCCACTCAATACTTAGATGAAGATGGAGATGGTTTTGGTGATTCACCTCAGGGTAATCTCCCCGATGATTGTTTAGGGTTATTTGGAACCTCGTCGGAAGAAAGACGCGGTTGTCCTGATTCTGATGGAGATGGATGGGACGATGGTCTAGATATATTCCCCGATGATAGTCGATTCTGGTCCGATTCAGATAGCGATTCTTATCCTGATCAAACCGGGTATGAGGAAACGGATGATTGTCCAGATTTAGCTGGAACTTCAACATCCGATATGATCGGATGCCCGGATTCTGACGGAGATGGTTGGTCTGATTCAGGAGATGTGTTTCCAAATAATGCAGATTTGCATAGTGATTCTTCGAATTCGCTTTACATCGGTTTAATTGGATTGGTTGTATTTTCAATAATTATCTCTTCTCTTGTTATTGTAATGAAAAGACAATCAAAACTTCCTGCTGCTTCTCAAAGTACTAATCCCTCTCAATCACCTCCTTTGCCCCCTGAAGGACTGCCACCTGGATGGACCCTCGAGCAGTGGCAATGGTATGGGGAAGACTACCTTAGAAATAGATGAGGTTAGACTTTATGAGACGTAGAGCGATTGTTCCCGCTCGAATCAATATTATTGGAGAACACACTGATTATTCAGGAGGACTTTCCCTTCCATTCGCTGCCAATTATCAATTGATTTTTGAGGCTAACAAAAGAATTTCTGGATTTTCTGGAGATGATACTGTAATTGAATTATGGAAAGCTGCTGGAGGATGGCCTGCAGATATAATTGTGAATAGTTCTATCCCTATTGGAAAAGGCCTCTCCTCTTCTGCTGCATTATGCGTAGCAGTTGTCCTTTGTTCTCAAGGGAATCAAGATCTACTAACGGTTGCTAAGGAAGCTCAGCGTATCGAACATCAAGTACTCGGAACACCTTGTGGATTACTTGATCAATTAGCAATTTTACATGCAAAAAAAGGACACGCTTCTTTAATTGATTTCTCCGATTTCTCGATAAAGTGGATACCTATTCCACAAAATTGGTTATTCAAACTGGTTGATTCTGGCATAAAGCGTAATCTTTCATCAACTGACTATCGGGCTGACAATTTTCTTCTTAATAATCATGTAATTAGTGAGAATTCTAGAGTCCTTGAATCGATAAGCACTTCACCTGAAGAGTTAGGGATATTATTGAATGAAACCCATTCATCATTGATTTCAATAGGAGTTAGTTTGCCTGAAATTGATAAACAGATCGAATCACTAAGAATGATTGACGGTGTTTTAGGAGCTAGATTGATGGGAGGAGGATTTGGAGGAATGATTCTTGTCTTAGTGAGTGAATCTGAGGTATTACCTAATTCCTCACTATTATGTCCATCTGGACCGGCGTTTTTAGAAGAAATATCATGATAATCTAAATTTTGATTAATTTGAGTTGATTTTTCAGGCATAGATATAAGCAAAATCTTTGTCGTAGACTTATGAAGAAAATAATTACGAGTCTATTTATTGCAATTTTCGTTGCACAATTTTTTATTTCAGTTATGGATGGATTGGATGAAGATTCCCACACTATTGGTGCCGAACATGACCAAATTGTGAAATTTACTGCACGTCAAAGTAGCGGAATGAATGGCACTACTGCTGATTGTAATTTTACAAATATTGCCGACGGTCTTGGAGGGCCAGTATGGCAAAATGGGAGCACTTATCAATTAGGTGCAATTGTAGAATGGCCTGCTCATTCAGGTCAATTTTATCAGACAATTCTGAACACTAGTTCTTCACCAGAAGATGGTCCAGATCATTGGATTGGCCCATGTACCTGTTCTGAAATTTCTGAGGCAAGTAACATAGTTTGGGATTCAAGCACATATTATGATGCATGGCAAATTGTTGAACACAATGGGAGTATCTGGATAGCACAAGATGCAGGGGCTCCAAGTGGTGAAGAACCTGGAAATGAGGGTACTTCAGCAGGAATGTCTGCCTCATCTTTCTGGGTTCCATGTATGGATCGTTCACCTTGTTCATCTTTCAATGGCCATGGGGGCCCTGTTTGGCAAAGTAATGCTACTTACTCTGAAAACGAAACAGTTGAGTGGCCAGCTAATTCAGGACAATATTGGCAAAGTACAACTAGTGGTCCAACAGCAGAACCAGACATAAATGGAAAATGGATTGGTCCTTGTTCATGTAAGGATATTTGGTCAGCCAATAGCAGTGAAACATGGGATTCAAACTTGATCTATAATGCTGGAATGATTGTAGAATTCCCTGCTGGTTCAGGAGATATATGGGTTGCTATTTCACCTTCAACTACTTCGGGTGTAGATCCAACATATCCTTGGGCTGATGGAAACGAATGGGAATTATGTTCGTCAGAGGATTCTCCATCTGGTGGCCCATGCGATGGGGCAACCGTAGTTGGTGTTTGGAATTCATCAATCAACGTAACATCAGGAGAAGTATACGAATATCCTGCAAACTCACAAATGTATTACCAAGTTAATCCTGGCAGTCCATTCTGGAGTGTTAGTGCTCCTGATATCGATGCTGATGTTTGGACTCCATGTGAAGACAATCCGCCTGCATCTGGTGGTCCTTGTGATGTGTCAGCTGCAGTTGGTGTTTGGAATTCATCAATCAACGTAACATCA
>PAOK01000007.1:1866-40425 GCA_002708015.1 Methanobacteriota archaeon | reverse complement strand
CCCCCCACCTAAAGCAAGAATTGTAACTACTAAAATAATCATAATCAAACCAATTGGATTATCCAACTCGCCTTCTAATGAAGCAGCAGGATCGTCAGGATAAGCGTCTGAGTTATCTCCAACTCCGTCGCCATCCGAATCATCCCATTCGTTAGCGTCGTTAGGGAAAATATCCTGATCGTCTTTAATCCCATCACCATCTGTATCTCTCTGACTAACAGAACATCCGTCGGAATCGACAGACGCTCCAAGATTTGTATTGGGACAAATATCTGATGCATCAACTACTAAATCTCCATCAGTATCCCTCTCAGATGGACCACAACCAATCAAATCAGCTATCTCATTAATTGGAGTAGAAGGACAAGTGAAATCATCTATGTCTAAAACTCCGTCGCCATCCGTATCTCTTTCATAATCTGCACAACCAACATTGTTTACAGATGAACCAGAATTAGTTTGAGGGCACTCATCAATTGCATTGTTTATCCCATCAACATCAGAATCTTTCTGAGAAGGAGAACAACCATCTGCATCTGCGACCTCAATCCCTGGAGTTCCAGGACAGGAATCTACTGCATCTTTTACTGAATCATTATCGCTATCTTTCTGTGTGTCTCCACAACCATTGACATCTACAGACTCTCCTGAAGGAGTGTTGGGACATAGGTCCTTATCGTCCATAACTGAATCGCCATCAGAATCCTTTTGATAATCTGCACATCCTTGCTCATCAACACTGTATGATGGGATTGTCGAAATACAAGCATCAATATCATCAGAAACTCCATCACCATCGGTGTCTAGTTGATTCGTAGCACAACCATATCCATCTACTACAAGACCGAAATCAGTGAATGGACAATTATCTCGATCATTCATTACTCCATCGAGATCGTCATCAAGTTGACTTTCTCCACAACCAACTGAATTCACCAATTCTGCATTAGGAGTTTGAGGGCAGTCATCGATATCATCAGTTACTCCATCGTTATCTGTATCCCTTTGAGATGGTGAACAGCCATTAGAATCAGCAGTTTCACTGTTTGGGGTTTGTGGACAAAGATCTATATCATCAGTTACTCCATCTTCATCTGTATCTAGTTCCGATTCATGGCAACCATTTGAATCAACAGGGCGAGCATTAAAAGGCGTATTAGGGCAATTATCTGGATAATTTCCAGTCTGATTATCTCCATATCCATCTTCATCGACATCAGACCATTGAGTGGAATCGTTAGGGAAGGCATCTGCTAAATTTCCCTGTGGGTTATCCCCATAACCATCTCCATCAGAATCAGCCCACTGGGTACCATCGTTAGGAAATACATCAGGGTTAGTTCCAGTGAGGTTATCCCCATATCCATCTCCATCAGAATCTATCCATTGAGAAGGATCATTGGGCATGAAATCTCCATTGTCCCCATATCCATCTTCATCTGTATCTACCCACTCATTCGGATCATTAGGGAATTCATCAGGAGTGGTNCCTTGANGATTATCTCCATAACCATCTCCATCTTGATCNGACCACTGAGTAGAATCTTCAGGGAATGCNTCCCCATCNGTTCCAGTACTATTATCCCCGTAACCATCTNCATCAGAATCTANCCATTGAGANGGATCNTTNGGCATGAAATCNCCATTATCTCCATAACCATCTCCATCTGNATCTTCCCATTCATTAGGATCNGTTGGGAAAGCGTCAGANTTGTTACCGCTTGGATTATCTCCATAACCATCACCGTCACCATCANACCANTGAGAACTATCTGTAGGGAAAGCATCAGNATTATTCCCACTCGGATTATCGCCAAATCCNTCACCNTCNCCATCTGACCATTGAGTCGCATCGAATGGGAAAGCATCAGATGCATCGACGTATCCNTCTCCATCTGAATCTCGTTGAGTTGCATCACAACCNTCGANATCTACAGTCGCATTTGCANTAGTGTTTGGNCACAAATCATCCTCATTCCANACTCCATCCCAATCATCATCGAAAAATAGTTGGAAGCANCGACCATCCTCATCNAAAAATGGGTTNCTTGAATTAGACAAAGTGATGTANGCACAGTAAAAGGCACTTGCATTAGGAGTAGTATAATTCCATATTTGACTACTCATGTTAGAATTTGATGCAAAAATTGTTTGATTATTCAACGAAGTGACATTAGTAAATGTTCCATTTGCCCAAGCTTCTAACCTTGCAGACCACTGATATGATTCACCTACATTTAGATCNGTTAAATCAAATCTAACTTCGTTAGTTGTAGCGTTTCTATCATAAGTGACATTTGTCATATTTACTCTAGGCCATTCAGGTGTAAAACAGTCTAATGCGGAGTCAAGAAGTGCATTTGTAGAAGAATTCTCAAGATACATGAGAATACATCGTTCGGCTCCTGAATTAGGAGGATTCCATGGAATTATAGATGTCTTGATGGAAATCGATGGAGTAAATGAGATATTACCACTTTGAAGAGTAGAATAATTGTTCATATCTACCATCGTCCAATTAAATCGATATGAATCTCCAGCTGTTAGATTTGTAGCTAAAACAAAACCTGCAGTCTCATTCAAGACTACAAAGTCCAACATATTTACTTCAATGCAATCATATGATTCATTGATTAGTATGAAACCTGAACTTGTAGACCCTGACGATGGTTGTGACAGGCCACCGTAAATACACCATGTCCCTGCTCGTTGTGGGAAACTAAAATTCGTCCCAGAACTAGAAACAGGAATTGTGAAATTGCTTTGTGTAACATTGAGAATAGTTGAAGTCGACGANAGAGTAGTGTAAGAATTATTTGAACTATGATACTCTAACGCCGCAATTTCCAATTGATAAGTATACGATAAATTTGTACTAAGGTTACTTAATTCTAGTTCACCGTACGTCAAGTTACTAGATAGAGTTGCAGAAATGTTTCCTGGCGCTGGAGGCACAGAGGTAATTCCCGAAATCCAGTAACTAAAGGAATAATTTCCAGTGTTTGTAACAAAGGAAGATGGCCATACATCAACCTGAAGGGAATAATTTCCTCCTGGCAAAGTGGTTTGTCCGATACTAGTAACATTCTCTGGAACNCCCCCAGTCGAGGCGGTAGAAATCAAAGTTCCACTCGGATTATACAGACGTAAATCAAAATCCAAGGCAGCAGCATGGGTCATTGTAGCACTAATTGTAGAGTTAAAGGGGACATATATCGAGTAATAATCATCAGTATCTGTTAACTCATTTAGATATCCGCCATAAGTTACGTTATTTGGGCCGCTAAGTGGTAATCCAGTAGAAATTGATTGACCTGCATCTTGACCTGAACCTGCATCGTTTTGAGAGGCAACAGTGGTTGATTCTACCTCTAATGTGGCGTTATAGTAATTGATTGCCCCAGAATATCCGTAAACTTCTGCACAATAAAATGCTGAATTAGTCACATATTGGGTAACTGATTCAGAGTTAGAAACACCAGTAGAAGATGAAATCTGGTTTCCGCCCGAATCATATAATCTTAGATCAATATCTCCATTAGCATCAATGAATGTGATATTAAACCAAAATTGTGCTGTCTGATTTATGTAAAAACAAAACCAATCAGTATCAGTAGTGCTGTGAATAGTTAATCCAGACCACGAAGTAGAATTCAGACCAGTTGATGCACTAATAGATGCATTACCCCAGGTTGCATTTGATTGGCTATCATTGGGCTCATATGCATCGGGTGTGGAAGATGATGCAGGGCCACTCCCTCCTCCACTTCCGCTAGACCATCCTGCCCAAGTTCCAGTGCTTGAAGACCCAACACTTCCATTTGTTCCTGCTACACCTGCTGCTCCAGTACCATAAGGAGCGCCGGCGCTACCTCCAGAACCATCANTAGATGANACAANAGCATTNGTTGAAATATTCAAATTGTTACTNCTATTTGCTCTGACTGAAATTANACCTCCAGAGCCACCGCCTCCACCATCTCCGCCGTCATACATGAATAAACAAGCAGAACCAGGAAGACAGTCTCCATCTTCTCCATCTCCNCCGTCTCCTCCTTCGGCACGTAATTGGCCACTAATTGTAACATCATTAGCCCACATTACTATTGAACCNCCAGAGCCCCCTCCAGAGCCAGGTCCTCCCGTACCNGAACCGTTGTTGTAGCGGTATCCGGGATCTCCATCATTTCCTGATGCAGTGACAATTCCAGAAATTTCAATTGAATCTGCAAAGACAACAATATGTCCNCCACCGATTCCGCCGCTTGATACTAAATTACCATTTGAATCATTGATTGAACCACCANTTGANCCAGTTTCATTTCCTACNCCGTAAGAAGAACCACCATTNGAACTAGAAACTCCCCCACCTGAACCNCCTGAACCATAATGTCCTGCTCCTCCTGCNCCATTTCCTCGCCAACTAGAAGAGAGTTGAACCGAGGNCCCTAAGCCTTGAGTCATATTAGAAAAAGCACTCGAAATGATTGATGNNCCNGCATCTACTGTTAATGTATTTACAGTTAAAATCANTGAACCATTCGCAATAATTGAACCACAGGAAGTAGTAGAACACCCGATGTATAAATTATCATAAGAATGAGAACCATTGAGAAAGGTGGTAGTAAGAATTGTAGCATTTGAGGTCCCAACACCTGGAGGACCTACCCACTTCTCTTCACTTGATAATTCTGTAAAATCATTTGAATAACCAATCATTCCAGTCATTGGACCTAAAATCATCAACATAGCAATGAAAATCGGGACGAATCGAAAAGAAGGGTTTGGGAACCGGTCCATCATAGTGATATGAAAATTTCAAACATATCAAACAAATGGTTCCAGAGAGTGATATCCGTACAATCGTTCATGTAGTCTGAAAACATCCCATTAACCATGAGACGAGGTTTGCTGATAGCACTCATCCTAGTTCTAGCTCCTCTTTCTATGGCAATAAATGAAAATTCAAGCATATATTTTTCACTTGAAAACGAAGATACTACCCCGATGTATTCTTATGGTTCAAACTCTCAAAACCTCAGTTTCACCACCACTCTGATTGAATCAGAATGGAATACATCGGTCACTGCATTAGCATACGACTCTGATGGAAATTTAAGCTTTGGAGGAATGATGTGCGGCATGTATCCGGGAGAATATGTTGCGCGAAACTTGCCTGATTGTGTTTATCAAGATGAAGCAGGGAATGCAAACAATTCAGGTTTTGCACCAGCTTCGTTTGGAAAAGTACACCGAGATGGAATGCTAGGCACTACAGAAATCATCAATAGTACATTGGGTGGAGACAGAATTGACAATATCCTTTACCTAAGCAATGGCGATTACTTGATTTCAGGTTGGTTTTGTTGGGGCGCTGCAGCCTATGGAGCCGGAGCGGAGTGTGAGATATCCAATGGCTCAGTATCCATAGATTCCTTTGAAGGAGATGATGCATTCATCGCTAGAGTAGATCCTAACGGAACATGGTTGTGGGCGATTCCTATGGGGGGGGCGTTGTGGGATACTACTCATAGTCTTGCTGAAGGTCCAAATGGAGAAATTTTTACATTCTCCAGTTTCTGTGTGAATAGCGGCAGTGAATGCGAAGCTGCTATACCGGGATTTTCAAACAATATAACACACGGCAAAGATGATCTTTTATTGATGGAAATTTCACCAACTGGAGTAATTCAATGGGTACAACACATGGGCAGTGAAGACTCCGATCATGGGCCAGAACCATCATTCTATCGTCTACAGAAAAAGGGNATAGTTGCTACAAATGACGGAGGAGTAATTGTAGCAGGCAGTTCCTGNGAACAAATTACCGATTGCAATTTCTACATTGGAGATATAACAATGGATAACGGTAGTGATGGATTTCTTGGCAAATTTGACGGAGATGGAGATATGGTTTGGGCCCAGCAAATTGGAGGAAGTGGNACAGATTACTTGCAATCTTTAGCAGCATTAGATGAACACCGAATAATTGTAGGAGGAAATCATTACTCAAATGATTTTAGTGTTACTGGATTCTCACTGACTAACTTTGGTTCATCAGATGCATGGTGGGGCATTATGAATCATACATCAATGACATGGGAAGGACTCTGGGGGTCTACAGATTCGGCCGATTCCTTCATTCATAGCGTAGATGTAGACGCCAGAGGAGACATTATCATCGGAGGCAGTGGTTGTTGGATGAATACAAACTGTACAGTACAGATCGGAGGTTTAAATCAGTCATCTTTAACCAGATCCGGTTTTATTCTCAAAGTAGACAGTGTGGGAGTAGCTGATTGGCTTTTACCTGTAGTTGCTAATTCTGGAGATGCGTCTCCCATAAACGAATTAAGAACAAATGAATTTGGAGATATTGCAGCTACATCAAGGCTTTGTGTTTCCAATAATCACAATAATCAATGTACTGTAGAAGTTGGCAATACGATATTGACTACAAATTATAGAAGTTCAATTATCATTCAAATTACTCAAGATAACGATAAAGACGGAATTTACAATGAAGATGATGAATGCAAGAATGGATTCCAAGGATGGATTTCTAATATCACCACTGACTTCGATGGAGATGGATGTAGAGATATTGATGAAGACCAAGATGACGATAGCGACGGAGTTCTAGATTTTACAGATGATTGTCCGATTATATGGGGGAACTCTACACTAGATAGATTAGGATGCATCGATACTGATGGAGATGGATATTCAGATAATGGAGATTTCATGCCAAACGATCCTTCTCAATGGGTTGACTCAGATGGAGATGGTTATGGAGACAATCACTTCTACGATGTTGACCCAACTACAGGCTTATTTGTGAATCAAAGTGGAGATGGTTCACCAAATGATCCTGAACAATGGGAAGATATGGATGGCGATTCGTATGGAGATAACGACCCGGAAGGAGAAAGATATGACGATTGTCCAACTGTTCCTGGTACTTCAAATGAAAATGGAAAATATGGATGTATCGACACTGATGGGGATGGATGGGCAAATGATGATGATGAATTCCCGCTAAACTCTACACAGTGGGCAGACAGAGATGGAGATGGATACGGAGATAATCCAGATGGGATAGGCGCTGATAAATGCCCAGATGATTCTGGCCAATCTACCATGGAAGGAAGTCTTGGTTGTCCAGATATAGACGGAGATAACTGGCCTGATGATTTGGATGTTTTTCCAAATGACCCCTCACAATGGAATGATACTGATGAAGATGGGTATGGTGATGAACCCGAAGGAACAGATGCTGATGATTGCATCCAAACTTATGGGAATTCAAGCCTAGGAGGAATCTTAGGTTGTATCGATTCTGATGGTGACGGGTATGCTGATTCAATTGATGAATTACCAGATGAATATTCACAATGGGCTGACTTCGATAATGACGGATATGGAGATAACCCAGATGGAGCATCTCCTGACGGGTGCCCTACTATTCCTGGAACATCTTATCTCGACGTACTAGGTTGTTCAGACTTTGACAGCGATGGTTGGTCAGGGAATACAGATGCATTTCCATTTAATGCCTCACAATGGTCTGATCAAGATCAAGACGGATATGGCGACAATTTAGATGGTTCAGACCCAAATTTAATCGACAATTGTGTCGAGATAGCTAATCCCCTACAATCAGATTATGATGAGGATGGAATAGGAGATATCTGCGATAGCGATTCAGACAATGATGGGGTTATTGATGAGTTAGATATATGCCCGACAGGAATATTAGATTGGACATCAACATTATCTCAAGATTATGA
Organism: Methanobacteriota archaeon; assembly: GCA_002708015.1. GTDB lineage: Archaea > Thermoplasmatota > Poseidoniia > Poseidoniales > Thalassarchaeaceae > MGIIb-N2. The sequence continues at coordinate 32,635 of PAOK01000007.1, read as the reverse complement.
CTCAGATGGTTGTCTAGATAATTCAGAAGAAGATCAAGATGATGACAATGATGGACTATTGGATGATGAAGACCAATGCTCTTCACCCTCTGGTGAAATAGGATGGAATTCAACGGATAGAGAATTAGATTACGATCGAGATGGTTGTCATGATGAAATAGAAGATGATGATGATGATAACGACAAAGTGAAAGATCAGGATGATGATTGTGCTAAAGGTTCTAAAAATTGGGAATCGAGATCTCAACCTCCTGCAACAGACCACGATTCAGATGGATGTAGAGATGGTACAAGCGAGGATGAAGATGATGATAATGACGGCATATTAGATTCATTTGATGCATGTCCAATAGGATATACAAATTGGGAAGCCGTTACTCCAAATGGATTACCTGGAGCAAATGATCAGAATCAAGATGGTTGCGTTGATGGGGCTGAATCCCCTGGAGACGAAGGTTCCGGAATTGCTGACGAACAATTACTACTTGATTTATTGAATCAAAATAATGTTGAAAAGACATTTGTTGAACAATTAGCTGATGGAGATCTTGATGCTATAGGACTTGTTTTTACAATTTTATTCGCACTTGTGAGTATCACTGGAACAGTGATTATTCGTGCTAGAAAGAGTGCATTCATCAGAGGATTAGAACGAAATATAATGACTGCTGTTGACTTAGAAGACCTCGATCAAGCAAAGAAAAATCTCCGACGTGCGATGAAAAGAGAAAAAATTTCTTCTCAAAGATATGAACTCATGATGGATGAATTGAAAGAAAAACAAGCAGAAATTAGTGGACCAATAATTTCAGCTAAAACCCAAGCACCCCCTAAGAAATTAAGAGAAAAGGGTCCACCAAAGAGGACTCCTCCTAAGGCTACACCAGAAGAGGCTCCTGTAATCGAAGAAGAAAGCGAAGAAGAATTCGAATCTATCTTGAGTAAAATTATCCCTTCAGATTGGGCACCTCCTGCTGACGAAATCACATCAGGTGGTGACGGATACAGTTATTGGGAAGACGAAAACGGACAATGGTGGGTTCAAATGCCAGATGGTGAATGGACAGAATGGAATGATTGAGCCCAAAATATCCCATAATGTAGTGAGAATTATATTCGGTATTTTTTTCACCATATCATGAGAGACAAGTTGACACTACTTTCCGTGTTCATACTTGTGCTAGGCACTATTCCTTTTTCAGAAATTAATTCAATCTCCTTGGAAGAATCATCAATTGCATGGTCCGGTTCTAGCCCAGACCAGTTCGAACCTAATGAAGCATATAGCTCTGCAACCTCAATTCAACAACCCTCTACTGGAAATGGCACTCAATTATTTCAAAATTTATCTATACATGAAAAAGGCACTGGGACTTTGATTCCAGGGGATAATGATTGGTTTCATATTACTGTTTTACAATATTCTATTATCGAAATTGATATTTTGTTTTCGCACTCAATCGGAGATATAGAGGCTAGTTTGTATGATTCGAATCTAAATCGGATAGATCAATCATGGAGCAATACTGATAATGAGTCAGTCAGCACAACCATGCGCCCTGGAACTATATTTCTACAGATTTTTGGTTTTCGCGAAGATGTATCAAATACAAGCTACGATTTAGAAATTAATTATGAAACATTGAATCAAATCCCACAAATAAATGACTGGACTTTAGAAGAAATAAAACTCAACGATTTCGGGAATGGAGTGCATCAATTATACGATGAATATCTGCACGGACTAGCATTTGGTACGAATGAAACTCTTTGGTCAAGTGGCCAAGTTTGCTCACCATGGGGCGCCGGATCCGCTCCTAATTGCTCGATAGTTCATGGTTCAGTATCCAATACCACAAATTTTCAAAAAGATGGGCTGGTAATGTACCGTAACTCTGTAGGTGTTTGGTCAAATCAATTCGTTTTCGGAAGTAACCAAAGAGACTCAGCAAATGCTGTAGCACCTATTTCTGAATCTGAAGCATATGTGGGAGGTTACTTCTGCCATGGTGCAACTGATGAATGTTCCATGTCATTTGGATCACAAAATGTCAGTAGTTCTAAGGGTAGTGGAATGATTTTCAAGTCTGATTATAATGGTGATATATCATGGTTTGTAGACGTAAATTCTACTGAAGCATCAGTAATTTATGATATTGCAATAAACAATGTGGGAGGGCCAATTGCTCATGGAATTCATTGCAGTTCAGGAGGAGAACAGTGTGATTCAACAATAGGTTCTTCCAGCGAGAATTTAAACTCACGAGGAGGATCAGATGGATTTATTGTCAGTCTTAACCAAGATGGTAGTGTAAGATGGATTACCAACTATTCGAGCATGTTCGCTGACCGCAATCCATCATTGGCTGATTTGTACTATTCTGACTGGGACGACACCATCATTGAAGCTCCTCTCGGCGGATATTATGTTACGGGAACAATATGTCAGTCTTCCAATGTTTGTGGAATAACGACATTTGGAGATGATTTTGAGTTCAATATTACCACAAAGTATGATTCATTCTTAGGCCACATTGATGATAATGGGGATTGGACTTGGATTGAATTAATTAATTCNACAGATAGTGGTGAATATATCAAATCCATGAGTGTNATCGATGAACACAGAATAGCAGTAGTGGGTACATTTACTGGATCCACAATAACACTAGGAAATACTATTCTCACGGGAGGAGGAGCATCAGATGGTTTCTTTGGTATTTTCAACACATCCTCCCAAACTTGGGAAGGTGGTTGGGCGACAGAATCATCCGATAATGAGTATTTTGATGCAGTGACTGTTTCACAAGGACGTACCATAATTAGTGGTTCATTCTGCAGACATCATGGCGCTAACCCTAATACATGTTCTTTAGAAATCGGAGGATCTGCTGTTTCAACTAGTACCAACTCAGCATTTTTAGCAGAAGTTGATTTATTCGGACTTATTTCTATAAACTTCTTCAATGCATCTAGTGGGTATACACTAGTTAGCGATTTAGAATCTGATAGTAATGGAGATATTGCTCTAAATGGTTTAGTATGTTGGGGATATACCGGAAATTGCAGTATGAATGCTCCCATTTTAAGTTCGGGACATGTTGAAAATGGCACTTTCATCAGTATTTACAAGTCTGACGCTGACCGAGACGGTGTAATTGATACAAATGACGGATGTTTCCAACTAGTAAACTGGATTTCTAACTTAACCACAGATTGGGACGGTGATGGTTGTAATGATATTGTTGAAGATTTGGATGACGATAATGATGGGTACCCAGACAACATTGATGGATGCAGAATCTTAGTAGGAACTTCCAATCAAGATCGTAATGGTTGCCTGGATACTGACCGTGATGGATTTTCTGATCCAGATTCTGATTGGAGTTATGAAAATGGAGCAGACCGATTTCCAAATAATCCGCTTCAATGGGTGGACGGCGACGGCGACGGGTATGGAGATAATGCATACTGGGATATTAACCCAAATAACGGATTGCGAACTAACCAGACAGGGGATGCTGTCCCAAATAATTCCTACCAATGGACTGATGCTGACGGAGATGGTTTCGGAGATACAGATATTGAGGGAATGTATTTTGACGATTGCCCCCTAATTTTTGGTACTTCTAATCAATCTGATATTTTTGGATGTGAAGATTCAGATGGCGATGGGTATGCTGATTCTATTGATGAGTTTCCAGATAACTCAACTCAATGGTCTGATGAAGACGGAGATGGATTCGGAGACAATATCGATGGCGATTCCCCTGATGCATGTCCAATTATACAGGGTAATTCGTCAATTGGAGCATTAGGATGTCCGGATGATGATGGAGACGGATGGCCAAATTCTATCGATGCATTTCCAAATGATCGGTCCCAATGGGAAGATTATGATAATGATGGTTTTGGAGATAATGAAAATGGAACAAATCCTGATGGCTGCGTAGAATCAGCAGGGAACTCTACTAGTGGTCTTTATGGTTGCCTTGACACAGATGGAGATAGTTGGCCTGATGAATTAGATGCATTTCCTGATGAAATTTCNCAATGGTCAGATCAGGATTCTGATGGTTATGGCGATAATCCAAATGGGATAAATCCAGATGGATGTATCATTTTACCAGGCACTTCATTCAGGGATGTTTTTGGATGCTCGGATTACGATCAAGACGGATGGTCTGGATTAATCGATCTATTTCCATTCAATTCATCTCAATGGTTTGATCAAGATGGAGATGGATTTGGGGATAATAAAAACGGTTCAGACCCAAATCTAATTGACAATTGTGTTGAGCTCTCTAACCCTGAACAGTTAGATCATGATTTAGATGGTATTGGTGATATTTGTGATGTTGATTCCGATAATGATGGCATTTCTGACGAATTTGATTCATGTCCTATCGGAATTGTGGATTGGACATCCATAATAGCACAAGATTTCGATGGAGATGGATGTTTAGACAGTTTAGAAGATTTAGACGATGACAATGATAGCATCCTTGATGAGATAGATACCTGTAAACGTAGTATCATCGAATTTGTCAGTGGTCAAATATTAGATCATGATGGAGACGGATGCCATGATACTGAAGAAGATTCAGATGACGATAACGACGGAGTAATTGACGCCCCAGATCGTTGTCCTGCCGGAATAACTGGATGGAGGTCAACCTCTGGATTAGGAGGGACAGATTATGATGCAGATGGTTGTAAAGACGATGTCGAAGATTTTGACGACGATGACGATGGGATGAATGATGAAATCGATGCTTGTCCTGTTGGCTATACAGGATGGGTTTCTGGTGGACCAAATGATATAGATAATGATGGTTGCATCGATGGGCTTGAAAGTCCTAACAACCAAGGAAATGAAGTAGTCGATAATCAATATCTACTTGATTTGTTAAATCAAACTCAAGAAGATGAAGAAAAGAAATTTTCTGAGGCGTTACTATCCGGAGACTTAGATGCAATCGGTTTGGTTTTTGCTGCTTTGATACCTATAGTAGGTATTGGAACAACATTATTTTTCAGAGTTAGGAAAAGTGCATTCATAACAAGACTAGAAAGAAGTATTTCTATGGTCAGAAGCTTAGAAGAAATCAACTCGGTAAAGAAAGAAATTCGCCTTGCTGCGAAGAAAGATAAGATATCAGCGAATAGATATGAGTTGATGATGGACGACTTGAAAGATAGACAGCAAACATTAGATGAACCAAAAAATAATAAAAATAAAATCAAAAATAAGAAACCTCAGAAAAGAAAATCCGATAAAAATATTTCACAAGAGAATTTGACTAATGAGATGCCGTCTCCTCCTGAAGACGAAGTTTCTATTGGCGAAGACGGATACAGTTACTGGGAGGATACTAATGGACAATGGTGGGTAAAGATGCCAGATGGTGAATGGAAAGAATGGAACGATTGATGTAATTTCTATTCAGTTAGTGACTCAGTAGAAACTAGTGAAAAACCCCTTTTCTTACCCAGACTGCAATCATCATTGACCACTCAGTTGCCTCTAAAAGATTGTTAGAATTTGCCATTCTAATTGTAATATCTTNATACGAGATAGGAATTGATTTGGACATCATTATTTCACCTACTAGATTTCTGTTTGAAATTTTTTCATTTGGTTNGAGTGATCTATAATCGCCTTAAACAGTACATAAAACGGAGTTANGACTAACAAAATTAGACTCAAATAAACAGTGCTCATTTCTACCCCTACTACTCAGATCTCACGAGGAATGTATCTTCCACGTGGAATGTGCCTCAGACTTTGAAATCTGAAAAATATTAGCGTTCCAAACACACTCGTTGCAATCATTATCATTCCAGTGGCTGGGGAAATAATCCCAATCATCACTATCGACATCAAGGTGGCCAAGAAGGTACTTCCATACATGACCTACCATCGACGTAGTGTACTTTAGGGGGTGTTTCTCCCCATAAACCAAAAAACGACATACTGCGCCTAATTTGGAAGTATTNGAATTGAGANTTNAAGGTAACGCCGAACCAGATTAGGGACTGAGAGAATAGTCAGTGCCANTTGGTAAAATGCCTCCTAAATTACAAGGAGTTTTTTACGATCTTTGCCAGCATAGTTGTGGGCGAGGCGTTCAATATAGTTAGAACGATTNAACTAGATGTCAAAGTGACTAAGTTTCTACTATCTTGAAAACCATTGTAGAACGTTGTCTTCGTTCAGCTATAGATAACCAAATCTCCGTAGGGATTTCTTCGTGAAAAACCAATCTTATNCGATACGGAAGTTCTCAAAANATTTCTGTAGGGATTTATTCGTGAAAAACTAATTTCTCGTGGGATGTATTTAGTTCTCGGGATGTGTCTAAAACTTTGGACTCTGAAAAAAATAAGAGTACCAAATACACTAGTTGCAATCATCATCATTCCAGCTGCTGGGGAGATGATTCCGATCAATACTATCGATGCTAAGGTGGCTAGGATGGTGGTTCCATACATGACTTGCCATCTACGTAGTGTACTTTATGTCCTGTTTCACTCCATAAACCAAAAAACGCATACTGCGAGCAATTTAGATTNTTCGAGTTGAAAANTGAGGGGAATGCCGAATCAGATTAAGCGCCGAGAGAGGGATTCGAACCCACGACCTGCGGATTAACAGTCCGCCGCTCCACCAGCTAAGCTATCTCGGCAACAACCCGACGACTACCCTACCATTCATGAAGGAATCGGGTGATTACGATTTTCATTCCCACTCAATTGTACCTGGAGGTTTGTGAGTTATATCGTAAACAACTCGATTGACACTTCCCTTCAGTGCATTGGTTATCCGAGTGGAAGTAGCCGCTAATACCTCGTGAGGAATAGGAGCATAATGAGCAGACATACCGTCTAAACTGTGAACTGCTCGAACAACTATTGTTTCTCCATGAACTCGAACATCCCCATGGACTCCAACACTACGAACAGGTAACAAAGCAGCAAAATATTGCCACGGAATGTCGCATTTACCTTCTTCAGCAGCAGCACGAAGATCTTCTTCGACAATATGACATGCTTCCCTGCAAGTTTCAACACGATCTCGAGTTAATTCGCCGAGGACACGAACAGCAAGACCAGGACCAGGAAAGGGTTGTCTTTCAGAAGATGGAATCTCTAGTACTCTAGCTATAGCCCGAACCTCGTCTTTGTAAAATTCCCTCAATGGTTCTACAATTATTAAATCTACATCTTCTGGAAGTCCTCCCACATTGTGATGTGATTTGATTGTATCACGAGAACCACCTCCTGACTCAATCCAGTCCGGTGCGATTGTTCCTTGAACAAGGTACTTGGCACCAATCAAAACTTGCTCTTCTTCAAAAACTCTGATGAATTGTTCACCGATTACTTTTCTTTTCTCTTCTGGATCAATTACTCCTTCTAGATGCTTGAAGAATCTATCACTAGCGTCTACTACCTTCAGATTCAAACCATGATCATTAAGCATTTTTGATACTTCTTCTGTTTCATTTTTTCTCATGAATCCCGTATCAACATATACACAATGTAGCATAGAACCAATAGCACGATTCGCTAAAACTGCAGCAACAGTGCTGTCAATTCCCCCGCTACATGCTATGATTGCAGTATCATCAATCTTAGATGTTAGAGCTTCTACCGCCTCATCAATTAACATCTGAGTGTCCATAGAACCACCTAAGCGCCACGTTCTTCTTGGAGAGCTTGATCATCAGCAATAACCGCATTTGTTCTCATTTCTCTATATCCTACTACTGCTTCTGCTATTGCATCGTTTGCAACTCCAATAATCTGTAAAGCAAGTAATGCTGCGTTGTCTCCTCTATCAACTCCTACAGTTGCAACAGGCATTCCAGGAGGCATCTGAACTATACTCAAAAGACTATCATACGGTACTTTGCTACCGACTGGTACACCAATAACTGGTTTAGAGGTCATTGATGCAAGAACACCGGGAAGAGCAGCTGCTACTCCAGCCATCCCAATATATACCATGCATCCATCTTCCTCAGCAACATCGACAATTCCATGAAGATAATCAGGAGAACGATGAGCGCTAGCTATTCTAATTTGATACTTTACTTCGAATTCATCGAGTATTTTCGCTGCTTTTTCTGCTACCGGCATGTCCGACTTGCTACCTAGTACAATTGTGATGTCCATGTACCTGCGCANGGCAGTCGGTTCAAAGCGTTCACCGTTTGAACTAATNATTGGAAAATATCGAATCNAGTATCAAAGTGCCTTCCATTAGCACGATTACAGGTAAAGCGACCAAAAGTAAGGATAATGGATCAGGAGGGCTAACAAATGCAGAAAATGCAACAGTTACAAACCAAATTTCTCGACGTCTGGAAGAGATAGANTCTCTACTTACTAATTCTCTTCTTAGAAGTGCTAAGATAACCAATGGAGTTTGGAATACAAGTACGCTAGCTCCTGTTAAAGATACTATGAAACCGGCCCAAGCCTCTAATTGCCAAGTAGTAGTAAGACCCACTGATTCAGCATCAGAAGTAAGATATTCCAACAACAATGGTATCACAAATTCAAATGAATAGAATACTCCCAATGCAGACAATCCTAGCATTGAGAAAAATACAACTATTGCAGTACCAACATGAGGTTTGACAGAAACGGAAAGATCTGATGCAGATTCTCGTAAAGATTCAACTCTTCTTCCTCGTAGAAGAACATCTACAGAAAGAACAATCACAATTACTGTNAAAGCAANATACCCTGCTATTCTCAAACGTAGAAGAACTACTTCTAATGGATGTAATACAACTACCTTAGCACCATCAGGTAAAAATGATGAAGAAAGTAACCATTGAACGCCCTCTCCAGCAAGTATGTANCCTATAGAAATACAAACAATACCGACAAATGCAAGTAGACCTATTCTAACCCTGATTTGCTCACCTAATGCGCGTAAAACCTCGAAGGNTTCCTCTTCATGGGATCGCATAGATGAATTGCCACCTTATTTCAGCATAATTTAGTTCAAAAATTAGAATTTAGGCATATCTGGAAGTTCGACATCATCTTTTCTTTCCTTAGGCTTTTCAGCATTCGGCCTACCAGTCATTTCAGGCATGTCCGGAAGTGGTTCGTGTTCTCTTTGTCCATCTTTAGTTAGCTTTTGTGGACGTACTTCAGATTCATGCGTTTCAATCTTCTGACCTCTTTTCTCCCCTTTACGTTCTGGATTTTTCGGACTTGTAACATCTTCCTTTTTCTTAGACTCCTTGAGAGGATCATCTCCTCCTATCCTTAGAGTTCCAGAATCTGAATTAAGACCAGTTGCAGTAACCTTCGGGCCTACGGGAACGCCATTAATCATCCATCTTCCAGTCTTTGGATCTAATTCTGCAGTTGCAGGAAGACTAGTTGGCCTGACAGACATCTCTCCTGTAATACTAGGAGTCGCTCTACTAGGAAGCGAAGCATCTTGAATTTCTTGATCTAACTCAGAGTCTCTATCTTCGTCTTCAAAAATTTCTTGTTCTTGATCTTCAACTTGATGAACAAGAGACTTCGTTTCTTTATCATGATTAACATCGATTTCATGCTCCTCTTTCTCGAGTGCAGGGGAGGTATCTTCTTCACCCAACAACGATTCATTCTCTTCGAATGATTCAGTAGAAGATTCAACTGGTGATTCAATTCCTAAAAGTATTGAGGCATCAGGAATAAATTCCTCATCAATGTCTTTTTCTATGGCATTAACATCATCCTTATCCAGATGTAATTTCGCTTCTTCTTTGGGTGCCTCTATCACAAATTCTGGATTGGATGATTCTTCCTCATCTTCATTATGCAAAATTTCATTCTCTTCTAAATCTGCCATAATACCTGATGAGGATGATGAAATTCCTGACTCAACTATCTTGTCCATCTCTCCTAGGGCAGAGTCAACTGTTTCTGAATCAACCCTCTGTGCTTCTCCCAATACTGATGCAATTACTTCAGCTGCAAGAGGATTAATCACCCTATCATTTGACCTACCAACAGGAGGTAGTTCCGATGGGGGTTCTTCTGATTGAGTAGGTTTAGGCCTTATTGAAAATGCTACTGGAGTGATGAAAATCATTATCCAAATCATGATAATCTCCTGAGTTCCTATCATTAGTGCTTGAGACCATGTAGGACCACTAGGGTCCATTCCAAGAAGCCGTGCCAGAGCATAAATTGGATGAATTTTCATCCCACCTTGATTGAAAAGAATACCTGGGAGGATACCAAGCATGCTATTCAAAATAAATAGTAATGATGTGCTGAAGAGAATTAATCTAGACAATAAAATCTTGATACCACTGGATTGATTTTCTTCCTCAACCTTAGCAACTGTTCCTGCTTCCATTGCTTCTGCCTGTTCTGATAAACTAGCTGTTTTCGGCATTTCAAAAACGGGCCTCTTACGGAGTCCTATTCTAGCAACAGTTAGTGAAATAGGAAGAAGAATTAATTGTACATTTTCTTGAAGTGTAATTACACCCGATTCAGAATACGCTGCTGCAGAAAATTGTAATCCTAACAAATTTGCAATGTAATAATGAATATGAAATTTCATTGGCACGACACCAGAAATAACTGCAGGAAATAACCCTAACCAGGAATTCAAAAGAAGTGAAAGAATTAGCAACACTGAGACGGCACTGGCAATGAAACCAACTCGTGGAGCAACGCGTGACATGGTGAGGCCTCTGTACTGAGCACCCAAGGAGGGTCATTTAACGATGACCGCTAAACTAAGTTTAATCATCGACGGACAATTATCGATAAAACATCACCATCTTTCAANAAATGATCNAANCCNACTCNTTGCCANTCAAANTTAGCAGATGGGCCTTTGACGCGAGCNTAACGNAATTTACGAACAAAATCTCGNTGTAGTTTTTCACAAACATGACGNACNGTGCTNGTGTCCTTAATTATCAGNGGCTCNNCCATATCTGCATCTTCACCTTGNGGNTTGAGAAATACTCTCATGAATCTTAAATGTTCAAAAATGAAATCTTTCATTTCTTCGATACCNTGTCCNGTNTTTGCAGANACNGGTAANATCGGCCANTTGTCTGGNACCATTTCTCTTGNNCGTGCCATATCTTGTTCAGATGCCAAATCTACNTTGTTGATNACAACNACAGCACTNGAATAGATACANTTTCCTGNAAGTGTATCNACAATNTGATCNTGTGTNGANACACTNCGCATNGTNACCTCTGCNGAAACTATNCCATANGACCTTACNATTTCTTGTACATCTTCAAATTCTACATNNGGNTGNTCACATGTNGAACGNACTACAATNCCNCCCCTNCCNGTTCGATTAATGAAAACNTGAGGTTTCGATTCATTCAATCTCATTCCAGAACGANTTAATTCAGCATCTAAGATATTNAAATGAGAATCTTGGAATGGNTCAACAACATACAATACCATATCAGAAGANCGAATTACATTAAGAATCTCTTTNCCCCTTCCTTTTCCATCNGCNGCNCCTTTNATNAATCCAGGAAGNTCCAAGATCTGAATCTTCGCNCCATTATGTTCCAATAATCCAGGAATACANGTTAGGGTAGTAAANGCNAANGANCCNGTCTCAGAATCGACNCCNGTTAGTTGACTAATCAAACTTGACTTNCCAACACTCGGAAAACCNACAAGTGCAACAGATGCATCNCCTGACTTCTTNACCTCAAAACCGTCACTTCCNCCACTAGATTTAGAATGNGCNGCAGCCTTTTCTTCTTTCGCTTTTAATGCNGCAATCTTGGCTTTTAATTTACCAATATGTGCATTAGTAGCCTTATTCTTCTGGGTCTTGAGAATCTCTTCTTCTAGCGATGCGATCTGTTCACGAATCGTCGCCATTTCCTCCCGTCCCCCCTATCAACATGCTATGCTCTCAACGACTACTCTTCAATCCCGCGTCCTAGAGCGAGGTTTCATGCCCAACTAGTCAAACGGACCAAAGAGGATGACATGCCGGACCTGCAGATTCGATTGGTTGATGTCGACATGTGGCACAAATTAGTTACCATGACATTCTCAGAAATGACCGACCGAATGGAAAATCAAAATCTTAGAGATACTAGACCAATGCTAAATCCTCATCTAGAACGTAGCTTTACTGCAGATCTAGAAGGTGATTTTCTTCAATGGACAGATAAATGGGGAAAGGAAGTCGGCAGTGGGATGATTATAGAAGAATTAAAAATTGCAGTCGACCGAAAAATGTTAGCAATAGAAGATGCATGTGAGCCATTATCCATTTTATCACAATGGTGCAGTATTGGAGAATGGGCGGCTTGGGAAGCGAGAGTTCTACTATATGTTGAACCTCAACTAGATGCAGAACTATCTGACGCCGAAGAATTGTATAGAGAACATGTTTGGAAAATAGCACTAGAAAAAATAGGATTAACTGACAAGGCATCATACGTTGAATCTGTTATTCTTGACTGGATGACAAGAAGAGAAGCATTGGGAGAAACAATGGATGAAACAAAGGATCCATTGATAATTTCAACAATGCAAGCTCATGAAAGAGCATCTAAAGAGTTACATGAAATTGCTTACCAATTGAGAAAATATCAACATCTGATAGCCCTAGTTGGAAGAGAATGGTTAGAACCTCAAAGATGGGGCCAAGGTCAATGGAACTTAGGCAGAATATTGTATGACGGATGGCCAGAGGTATGAATATGAAGCCTGCGTTGATAGTATTGGGACGTTTTCAACCATTTCATAACGGACATGCTGCTTTAATCAATGAAGCAATATCATACCTCGAGAGTAATAGATTAGATTTACCTCTACGAATTTGTATTGGTTCATCAACTATTGAACCTTCTCTGAATAATCCTTGGGATGCAGAAGAACGAGAAAAAATGATTAGAGTTTGGTTAGGGCATTTAGACGCTGAAATTGTTCATGTTCCTGATTTGGGTGACCCTCCCAATTATGTACGCCATGCTGAAAAGTTTCACGGCCCTCCTGGAATTATTTTTACAACTGATAATGGAACTTCTGATCTATATGCTGCGGCAGGTTGGGACACAATTACTAGTGATTTAGTCAATAGAAATGATTGGCAAGGTTGGAGAGTTAGGGCGACTATTCAAATGATGTCAACAATTTCAGATATTCAAGGAGTTAGAACTGTGCTGATTCAAAATATTCCAGAGCAGGTTGTGGATTGGTTGATAGAAAATGATGCAATCAAACGGTTAGCATTCATGGGAATGGGGGGAGAACCTGTAGGGTGACTATGAACATGCAGTTCCAACAACAGTGTTTTCAATTAATTTGTCCTTGATTTCCTCAATTCTTTCACCATTAACACCTACATCGCTAATCCCAGTTCGAGATTCGGAATGTATCCAAACAATCACGTCTGTGCCGTCACATTCGGCATGTAAAAATACATCGTCAGCAAACCGTATCCAGTTTGTTTTTACTACAATGTGAAGTTCCATTTCTACCCCCTCATTTCGATATACTTCTTTTGCTAGTGAATTCTCTGATACCCATGTATCAATAGAATTGGATATTGACAAAATTGAGGTATTAGAAAATCTCAACTCACTCTCGCCCGTCGAACGATGGGAATTCGGTGCAATACGGGAACACTTGTACAATGAATCATCACAAGATGTTGGGAATTCGTCAGACTCAGGCCGAGCAACTACGTTAGCAATTTGAACTACTCCTATAATCGAAGGATATAGCAGGAGGAAAATAGCACCATAGACAACAACCGAACTTTTACTGATTCTCATCTGATGTCACTACAACCCTTGCTACCTTTAGCACCCTGTCTCGAAGCATCCATCCAGATTCTAATTCAGATGCGACATGTCCAGAAGCATATTCATCAGAGGGAGGGATTGTAGCAATTGCCTCCATTCTAGCAGGATCAAATAATTGACCTACAGTATCAATTTTCTCAACACCTTCTGCTGTTAGCGAACTAATGATTTCAGAATAAAGAAGTCGAATACCTGTGGATAGAGAATCTTCAGCGTCTTCTTCAACATGTTCTAATGCTCTCTCTATATTTTCTACTGCCCCAACTATACGCCGAGCGAGTCCTGTAGCTCCGTATCGAACTCCTTCAGATCTAGTCTTAGCAACTTGAGATAATGCATTTTGAACCTCTGCTTGCCGATATAACAAATCTTTCTTTACTAATTCTAATTCTTTCTCTAATTCCTCAATTCTCTGCTCTGGAGTTAACGGTTCAACAGAATCTGATTCAGAAGTTGAGTCTAGGACCTCTTCTTCATCAACAGGGTCATCCATGTTGATTCCAACCATATCCCCTTCATCAATTCCCCTATGAGTTAATCATCATCATTACTAAAATCAATAGGACGATTCTCATTGAGCCAAACTAAAGTCATCTCCATTCTTTCGTGAGTAGGGTGAACTTCGACCAAAGCAACTGGAGAATTTACCTCTTCAGCTATTTCTTCAGCCAATAATAATGGAACTTCAATTCGACTATTTTCTATATCATAATGTAAGAATGATGAGGGAATCTCACATTCATGCATCAACTCTTCAATATGATCTTCAGCGTCTTCGTTTAAGCAATATATCGCTCCAAAAAGTAGTGTTCCATCATCAGTTAATGTTTCATGTGGAGAAATTGTTGCCTCACCTCTTCTTAAAAAACGTCGACGTAACTGGCCTGCATCTTTGTACACTGCAGTACAATATTTTAGATGAAATCCGTAAGAATCTCTCAATTCTCCGTCTTCAGGATCAGGGAATGAAGATTCTGCAGCTCTAACTCGATTTTTAAGACGAACTGCCAATTCAGAGGATCCTGCTGCTCCAGCAGTTATCCCATCAGAAAGATTGAATCCCCTAACTTCCATATTCTCTTGATTTCCTAATGTAATTTCTAATTCATTGAGATTAAGGAAATGTATCCCAGTATCTCTTAAATCATCTAACAATTGAAACATTTCCATCTCCATATCGGGGGGACATGGAACTTCTACTCCAGTAAATATTCCTGCATCGGATGATGCACGAATCACCTCAAGGTATGGTTTGAGTTTGAAATCAAGTAGATGGAATCGTATCTCGTCTAATCCTGCTTCTTTCAATCGAACTGCCCATTCGGATCTAAATGCTATAGAGGTATACATATGCATGTGAAAATCAGGACCAAATTCATTCCTAAGACATCGTATTCCCTCAAGAGTGTGTTCAAAATCCATAATCGGATCACCCCCTGTTATTCCCGCTCCGGTGGCCCTCATGGCTTTAGCCTCCTCAATGACTTCTTCGAAATTTGAACATCTTCTTTCATTTGCATACATGAAAGGACTTTCTCGACGAGTATCTGAAAGTGGACAATAATCGCATGCCCAATGACATTTTCCAGTAATAAATAGAACTAATTTACTTCCCTGCATACACTGTATACAACCTTCTGCTTCACCCACTTCAGGAAGTTCATGAAGTTCTGGAACATTGGGGAGGCGAATGTCCATTGTCATGTCTTCACCTAGTTAGGCCTCTAGGCTTACTCGCTTGAATGCGACGCTTGTTGAAGTAGCCATACATGGAATCGTGAATCATTTGTCAATTCTGGGTGGAAAGTAAGAGCCATACGAGAATTATGCTTTATCCCAACTACTTCTTTCTCATGAAAAACTATTGAATCACAACGAATTGAAGATTGATTAAAACGTGGTGCTCTGATGAAAACTCCCGGGAATTGACTATTAAACAAACTAACATCAATTACGTCTTGAAAAGAATCCATTTGACGACCGTAAGCATTACGATCAATAGATGCTGGAAATAATGGCTCACCTCCGTCTTCAGGGTCACATAATAGAATTGCTCCAGCACACGTTCCTAAAACAGGTGAATTAGATTCTCTGAGATGGGAAAAAAGTGCAGGAAGTAATCCACTTCCTCCTGATTCACGGGCTCCTCCTGTTTTTCTCATAGTTGTTGATTCACCACCTGGCAATATGAACACATCACAATGATATTTCTGAAATTGTAATTCTGTCCTTAATTCATGAATCAAAATTTCAATACCGCTCAGCTCGGATGCGTGTTGAAGTGATCGAATGTGAGCGTGGCGAGCACCTTGTAACATACAAAGCCCAACACGNACCACCATGAACCTGCGAAGNGGATGACGTTTTCAGATTCTCGCATGAATCAATGAAATTGTAACANTTAATGCGACTTCTTGATGAACCTCTCTTACCACAGGGGNAATATGGCATCTGAATGGAATGGCCCATGCTGGTTCATACCAGGACCAACATGGCTTACACCTGCTGTATTGGAAGGACTTTCACAATCTACAATGACGCATCGAAGTCCAGAATTCAAAGTTNTAATGGCAGAATTACATGGAAGATTGAGACACTCATTCGCTCTATCTCCAACGACAATAGAAAAAGGACAACAATCACATGAAGGAGAGGATGGATACTCAGTTGTAGTTGTTTCAGGTTCAGGAACTGCTGCAATGGAGATGGTTATTGCAAACCGTTTTTCCTCTGATGACAAAGTATTGGTCCCCACAAATGGAAAATTCGGAGAGAGAGTTGCCCAAATTTGCAAGAATTTTACNCAAGTTACTCATCTAAGGGGTGAATGGGGACGGGAATTNGATCTTGATGAAATAGATACAATGCTCTCATCAAAACAATTCAATGCAATTGCAATCTGCCATAATGAGACNTCATCAGGTATTACCCAAGATGCTGAAAAAATAGGAAAAATCGCTAACAAATATGGAGTATCATATATTCTAGATGGAATCACATCAGTNGGNGGATTACCTGTACATCCACATTCTTGGANCGCGGAAGCAGTAGTTGTAGGTGGACAAAAATGTACTGCAGGCCCTTCAGGAATTTCAGCAGTTGCAATATCTGAATCTTATGTACGAAAAATGATTGAAAATAGAGATAAAAACGAAACTCTTCCTGTCTATTATCTTGACCTTGTTCAAGGATTAAAAAAGGCAGCTGATGATCANACTCCTTGGACCCCCGCAATCAACCTATGTACTGGATGGGTAGCAGCACTAAGAGAGCAAGATGAGGAAGGAATTGAGAAAAGATGGGAANGATGTGAAATGTTGGCAAAGGGAATTAGNAGCCTATTTACAGAAATTGGATTNGAATTATTTGCTGATGAAAATCAGCGATCAAATACAGTAACTGCAGTCCTATATCCTGAACCTGAATGGGGAGAAAAATGGAGAAGATGGATGGCAATTGAGAAAGATACCCATATTATTGGGGGACAAGATCATGTCAAAGGTAGGATATTCAGAGTTGGCTCNATGGGAGTTACTTCAANAGAGGAAATGATTGAAGGTTGTAAAAGAATGATTGAGGGNTTCAAACATTTTGGCATGAAAATTCCCAAAATAGATGTTGAAAGTCATTTTAGGTGATTAGATGGATGAAAAAAATCTAGCAGAGTTCGCACTCAAACACTTAGATTACACACTTCTAGATGCNGAGGCAGATGAAAAACAAATTACCGAATTTTTAGAGAAGGCATCCAGATGGAAACCTGCTGCTGTCTGTGTTTTACCATCAGAAGTTTTTCATGCTAAGCAAANACTAGATCCGCAAATCATNGTAGCATCTGCTGCAGGTTGCTTCCCAGATCCAAATGGAGATATTAATCAGAGAATTGATGACATTAAGACAGCAGTAGAAGGAGGAGCTGATGAAATAGATATTGTGATGGATTTTGAAGCAATGATGGATCTACGTCCAGGTGACGCAAGAGCAACACTAGAACAATTAATTGATGAATGTAAGGGATTAACNGTGAAAGTAATTCTGGAATCAAGTTGTTTAGATTTAGAAGAAATGGAAGATGCTGCAAGAATTGCAATAGATTGTGGAGCTGATTTCCTNAAATCTAGTACAGGAAGAAGAGGTGGTTGCACTCCATTAGTTGCACAAATCCTATCAGAAATAGCCCAAGAACATGGGGAAGTAGGAATAAAAATTTCAGGCGGAATTAGGACTCTAGAAGACCTNCAAAATCATTTAGATTCAATGGAAACTGCCATTCAAGTTACTTCTCTGGGACCTAGCAGATTTAGGATAGGCGCATCTAGTCTTCTTAATTCCATAGAGAAAATACTTGAGAAATAGAACGTTATCCACTAAACATTAATCGGTTGATTTGATAGACAAAACCTTCTACCCACTNATATGGCGGACAAGGTTCGAGACCTTATTGAAGATAGTCCGGCTACAAATTCTATTCTAGATAAAATAATGATCAAAACTGGAATGGATTTCAGAACATTTGCTCGAAAAGAGACATATGTAGCCTTAGGTATGAGTATTATATTATTTTCAATGATTGCTTACGCAGGACTTTCTGTATTCGGTATCTCATCNTCAATGTTTTCTCAAAGTGGGGAATCAATTCCAATTGATGAATTAGAATTTCAAACGCTGAATCGCACTGGAATAGAAGAAAATATCACTAATGATACAGGATGGTTTCGTCTTAGTGAACATCAAGGTAAAGTCATAATCTTAGATATGATGGCACATGATTGCTCAAACTGTCACGGGGTTCAAGCAAGAATTGAAGATAAAATGGACCAATGGCATGAATTGAGCGATGAACGTGAACTAATTATAATTGGATATGGATCATATTACAGNGAATCTCTAGAATACCTCAATCAATCTGGAGGAGAATATACAGTTCCTCTTTACCCAACNGGACTAGGAAGTACTACAGCAGCGATAGTAAATGGTACAGAAAGAGCAGATCCTAATCGATTATTTACCCCAGGTGGCACAGGTGTCATCCCCGTAGTAATGGTCATNGATACAGAGGGATACATTATCGCAAGTGAATCTTCATCAACTCCTGCTCAAGGGTGGGGTTCATTCGATGAAGCTATTGAAACAGCAATGAAAGGAAGCATCTCNGAAATGGAACAACTTCGAACATATGGAGTTCAAGAAATTGACCAGTCAATGATGGGTATCATATTCTTGGGCGCAATGTTATCTATTCTGGTATATTTTTCTCCTTGCGCATTTCCAGTTCTTCCAGGATTCATTTCATACTATCTTACACTCGGAGCAAGAGAAGANGAACTTATTCAATCAGGGAAACTAAAGGGCGGAATGCCGGGACCAGTAGTGATAGGCGGACTTTCTGGTTTGGGAATGTGGACATTCTTTGCATTCATCGGCGTAATCGCTTGGATAATGGGGAAAAGTTTTGCAACATCTGGAATTATCCATGATATCGCAATTTTCATTGCAGCCCTCCTATTGATTCTTGGTTTCTTCATGTTAACTGGAGGAACGAGTCATCTAATGTCATGGGTGCAACGCTTNGTAGATCGGTTCTCAACCACCGAAATGGATGATACATTTACTCCAAGAAGAAATATGTATCTCTATGGAATAGGATATGCNGCAGCTAGCATAGATTGCACAGCAGCAGCAGTGTTACCTTTCATTGGATATTTAGCAACTATCGGAGGAAATGCAGTTTTATTCGGACTAGGATCACTAATGGTAGGTCTACTAATTCTCATGATTGCTGTAGTATCCATGGTAGGATATGGAAGACAGCAAGCAATAGGCTTCCTGAGACGTGCCACTGGAATGATTAAATTGATTGGTGCTTGGATGATGATGATGGCTGGAGCAGGACTCCTTTTCTATCTCACAAACACNGATCTTGTTGCNACTCTTTTCTAAATCAGATTAGAAGCAATCAAGACCCGTCTAACTAGGGAAACCTCATGGATGCTCCAATTCGGACTGCTCTGTATCCTGCCCATGTACGTTGGAATGGGAATATGGTTGATTTTCATGGGTTTGAATTACCCATATGGTATTCTTCTATGCTTGAAGAACATCATGCAACTCGAACTACTGCNGGCCTNTTTGATGTATCNCATATGGGTTCTTTTAGNTTCAAAGGANATGGAGTNCTNNAATGGTTCGACTCTATNGGAACACAACTTGCNANTAAATTTTCNCCAGGAAGATGNGCATANACACATTTTCTTGACTTNGAAGGAGANATTATTGACGATATGATTTTTGCAATNGTTTCNGAAACNGANATTCTNGGTGTTCCNAATGCATCAATGATTCCNGTGATGTGGAAGTGGATGAATGAAAATNTACCNNCNGATGGAAGTATTACNATTGAAGACNTATCCCCAAATACCAGTATTTTNGCTCTTCANGGNCCTTCTTCTCCAGAGATNTGTGAAGCNGTACTNGGTTCANAAAATGTAGTTGGCCACTTTAGATGGCAAGANATNAAANAAAACNAACTAGGAATTGAAGGNTGGATNCAAGGTACAGGATANACNGGNGAAAGAGGTTTTGAAATTTTCATCCCNNACNATCANGCNGANACCCTATGGGAAGGACTTCTTTCNACTNAAANTGAAACAGGAATTGTACCNGTNGGACTAGGNGCNCGAGATACTTTACGAATGGANAAAGGTTACTTGTTATCTGGCCAAGATTTCTGTTGGAAAGGACTATCAGAAGATTCTCCAGATGTCTTTCCGACTGGATTTTTAAACAGAGGAACTATTGAAACCAATGTACCATTTGGCTTAGATTTAGAACATGAATTTTTAGGAAAACAAAAGATGATTGCTAGAGGAGATTGCTCTACGAGATGGAGAGGGATGAAGGTCTTAGATAAAGGTCCATTTCCAAGAACTGGATCTCCAGTTTACAAGAACGATGAACAAATGACCCCTATTGGATGGATAACAAGCGGAGGACCCAGCCCTAGTTTGGGCAGAGTAGGAATAGGCATAGGATATTTGGAGGATGTAGAAGAAGGTGAGACCGTAATTATCGCCCCTAATCCTAAAAGACGACTCAAGGCAGAAGTAGTTAAAATGCCATTTTTATGATTTACATCCCTGCACGGGATTAAATTCCGCCACGTTCTGCGCGTACCATGAGTAACCCTTGGGATTCACAGGTCGACGCCATGGCTGACACTATTGAGCAAATGGTGAGGTCAGGAAAAGGAGATGTCGCTGATTTTAGAAATACTGCTAACGACACTATTGCCAAAGTAGGCGGAGTATTACCTGAAAATGTCCGACAAGGATTACATGATCGTCTAAATTCTAGATTAGACATGTTAGAGAATGAAATTAATTCTAAAATTGAACACGCTGCAACTATTGTTGCTGAAGAATCAAAAGAAGCCCTTGATGGAGCAATGATGCAATTTATTCAAACTATGAAAGGGCTACCTGCTGATGAATTAACTCAGCTTTTCTCATTTATTGACAAAGACGGAGATGGAACAATTAATCAAGAAGAATTTGGAGACTTTGTTTCCACCACTCTACCACCTGGTACCGTTATTCCTCCAGCAGCGATCGCCCTAGGTTTCCAAGTCTTAGATACTGATAGAACCGGGTCATTATCTATTTCCGACATCTTAGGATCTCAAGGTGAAATTATTACTACTGCTGCAAGAATTGTTTCAGAAGAAATCAAAGAAGAACCAATCGAAGAAAGTCAAATTTCAATATCAGAAGAAATAGAAGTCCAAGAAGAAATCATTCAAGAAGAAATCGTTCAACAAGAAATTATTAATGAAAATTCTCCGACNGATAATGAAAATTTAGAAATTCTGGACAGTGGATNTATTTCTTCAAAACTTTCAGAAGCACGATTTTCATCAGAAAAAACTAGAATAATCGAAGCAATGAAAGGAAATCCGATTGAATTTGACGTATCAATTGATCGTGTCCGTTCTGAAGGTACATCGAATAGGCCTATGGAAGTGGAAGTCTCTGCATTAGATGGTTCTAATTACATTATTTCAATAGATCCTTCAAAAATCAGTACAGTTCAAAGTTCATTAGAGAAAAAAAGTGGCACAGTACGAATTAATGGTTCTGTTTTAGGATTTAATATGGCGAGAAATTGTGTAACAATTGACATTTCTCAAATTGAATGATACACCTTGATGGGATGGGTCTATCTATCTACACCTTTTCGTAATGAATATGAGCAAGCAACATGTTGCATTAGTGCTTGTATTTCTGCTACTTGGGATGCCTTTCTCAAACTCCTTCAACACGGAAAATTCACATGTAATTNCATTAGAAGAAGAAACACCATTCTTTTCCNCAGGCAACACTACAGATTGGGCAATATTAATGACCAGAAATTCAGCAGCTCCTGGTGGTCCAAATAATGAAAATTGGGTGAAAATCACTGATGTAATTGTAGATCATAACGATGATATTTACGCTGTAGGTGCATTCTACAATAATGTCACAATCGGTTCTAGTAACTGGCATGAAGAACGATCTACAGGATTTATTGCCAAATTTGATGATCAAGGAAATTCATTGTGGGAATTGAAAATTGAAGCAAACCCTGGTAATCCTGAACCTACATCTGAGATAAGAACCATCGATGTAGATAATGCAGGAAGGATATATGTCGGAGGATGGATGTGTGGAGCATCAACATTCACTATGACCAGTGGATGTAGTTGGTGGCAAAATTGGGGAGGATTTGTGGCCAAAGTATCTCCGATGGGGTCTTTTGAATGGGGAATCGCAGTAGATGGAGCTAATGGATATGATGCAGTGAATGATTTAGCAATTAGATCTGATGGGCATGTTTGGGCAGTAGGATTTTTCCGAGACTCTGCATTCTTTGAAGGAGACTCATACAACACATCTGGACAATATGATGGATTTGTGGCTTTAATTAATACTACTTCCTCNCTTTTTGAGTGGGTTCGAACAATAGGAAGTCAGGATCATAATGAAGTAGATAATGCAACTGCTGTAACTGTAGATTCAGATGACAATGCTCTAGTTGTTGGGTCATATTCAGATAATGCAGGTGGCACTTTCGGACCCACACAAATCATGCCTGTAGGTCGGCCAACAGCAACTTATGTTCTNAATTTATCATCCACTAATACAGTAAATTGGGTAGCTAGTGCAGCAGGTAGTCAGAATGGAGAACCATCTTTTGGCATGGATATCTTAGTTGCAGATGATGGCAATTATTACGTCACTGGAGGAATTTCTGGACTAACTACGTTCGATAGTTTGAGTACTGGATCACCTTTGCAAATTGTAGGCAATGGAACTAGTGTTCATACCTATATCGCCAAGATTGATACTGATGGAGATTGGAATTATGTTCGTCGTTCTGATAGTCCAAACGGGTTTAATTCACCATCACATCAAACTCCTCAGAATATGAGAATGGGGCAAAATGGCATGATCATTATTGCCGGTCAATATGATGCACCGTATGGCCATCCCCTTTCCTCTGCATCATTCGGAAATATCGAATTGATTGATGGNTTCATGGGAGGATATCTAGCTGGGTTCAATACACAGTCTGCATCATGGGCATGGGCTACTGACTTTGGTAGCGGTGGAGACAATGATATTGGAACGGGTGTGGGAATTTTATCGGATGGTAGAATTGTAACTTCTATTCATGCTTGCTTGAAGGGNCCATGTTATGCAGTTGTAGATGGAGTACAATACAATATCCCATCNTATGAAGGAGGCAGTGCTATTCTGTGGACTTCGTACCCTGATTCCGATAGCGATAATATTCCTGACAAAGATGATAATTGTGATTTAGCATCTAATCCTACCCAATCAAATATTGATCAAGATGATAATGGCGATGCATGTGATGATGATTTAGACGGAGATGGTNTAGAAAATTTCTATGATTCTTGTGATGGCCCTTCAACAAATTGGGACAGTTCAATATGGGCTAACGATCGAGATCAAGATGGGTGTAAAGATTCTGATGAAGATAAAGACGACGACGGTGATGGAATCGATGATTTATTTGATGATTGCAATTCAGAAAATACTGTACATAATTGGAGTTCCACACCTGTTTCAGATTATGACTCAGATGGATGTAAAGATTCCGAAGAAGATGATGANGATGATTCTGATGGGATACTAGACTTATCTGATTCTTGTCCAAGTAATCCTTCTTGGAAAAATTGGACAAGTAATCAATCTANTGATCATGATGGTGATGGATGCAAAGATGANGGAGAAGATCCTGATGATGATAACGATCAACGTCCCGATGATTTAGATGACTGCCCAACTGGAGAAGTGGGGTGGACTTCCGAGGTTTCTTTTGATTACGACCAGGATGGATGTAAAGACTCTACAGAAGACCTAGATGATGATGGAGATACTATTCCTGACTTTGTTGATTTATGTAACCCCCCTGGTGCAACTGGATGGACTAGTTTAGATCCAACAGATAATGACGGAGATGGTTGTAGAGATTCGGATGAAGATTTCGACGACGATAATGATGGAATAGACGACTTGAATGATGCTTGTCCTGATGGAGTCAGTGGTTGGACTAGTAATCCTGATACCGATAATGATGGAGATGGATGCAAAGATCTCGGAGGAGAAAATGAAGGCTTCGGCGAAGATACAGACGACGATGGAGATCAGATTCTAGATTCTGCTCCCGATATGTGTCCACAAGGAGCTACAGATTGGATTTCTACGTTTGCTACTGACTTCGATCGTGACGGATGTAAAGATGACGGAGAGGATTCAGACGATGATGGAGATGGCTTCTTCGAAGATAATGGAGAAGATCAATGTCCTAATACTCCTGTAGGTGAATTTGTTGATATCAATGGATGTTCTTCTGGACAAGCTGATACTGATGGAGATATGATTCTAGATGCAGATGATCAATGTCCAAATGAAGATGCTAGAAACTTTGATGCGAATCTTGACGGTTGTATTGATGATACAGATGGAGATGGAATAAATGATGCGAATGATCAATGTCCAACAGTTACAGCGGATGAAACAGGGACTTCCTCTCAGAAAGGAGATGGTTGCACAATAACTGAACGAGATGATGATGGAGATGGGGTTCCGGGAGATATGGATACTATTTCTGGAAGTGATATCTGCCCATTGACAGCTTCAGGAGCATCAATCAATGAATTCGGATGTTCTCAAGAACAAATCTGGGACTTAATTGACTCTGATGAAGATGGTGTGAGCGACTTAGTAGAATTTCAATGGTTCGAAGAATCAGGATTAAATTGTACAAATACAATCGAAAATGAACGTTCAATAGTCGATGAAAATGGATGCGGGTTCAGTCAATTAGACGCAGATGGTGATTTAGTAGCTAACGGAATTGATATTTGTCCTGGAACTCCTGCCCTTTCTACGGTCTTTGAAGACGGATGTTCTGTGAGTCAGAGGGAGCAAACAAGTTCGAGTTCTTCTGGTCCACCAGCGTTTGTTATAGCCTCAATTATTGTTGTAATTGTAATATTGATTGGAGCTGGAGTTGCCGTAGTTGCTCAAAAATCAAAGAAACCGAAAAAGAAGAGCAAGAAAAGAACTGAGACGAGGACTAACCAATCAGCAGCACCTCCAATAGGTGAATTTTCACAACAGGCAGCTCAAGCTCTAGCACCAGAACCTACTGCTATTCCAGAATTGACTGGAAATACTGTCGATGAAGATGGAATTGAATGGGCTCAAGATGCGTCAGGCAACTGGTACTGGAGAGAAGAAAATGGGCAATTTGAGTTATATGAATCCTAATTCGAATCTGCCCATTGTACGCGAGGTTTGAATAGCGGCCATTGTTACCTACGCCCATGCTTCGCATGCAGCGCATGGCAGTACTATTGTTGACCGCTATTCTAGTAGGTATGGTAATTCATCCAATTCATCAAATTGACTCCCCCCTTTCTCAAGAGATTGATTCATTTAATTCAATGGCAAAAGCAGG
Source organism: Methanobacteriota archaeon (assembly GCA_002708015.1). GTDB lineage: Archaea > Thermoplasmatota > Poseidoniia > Poseidoniales > Thalassarchaeaceae > MGIIb-N2. The sequence goes on along the minus strand of PAOK01000007.1, from coordinate 6,773 downwards.
AAGTACAGATTGGACTGCTGTAGCAGGATATGATACTGTAACAAATCCTTCAATCCAAGTTGAAGCGGGTTTAGTTTCCCCTAGTGATGTAGCCATTGATAGTTTAGGTTCAGTTTACACAGGAGGATTTGCGATTTATGATGTGAAGTTTGGTGGACAACAATATTCCTCTACCGATCAATTGGCATTTGTAGCTAAGACTTCTCCATCCGGTAACTGGGAAAAACTCTGGAGCCCTTCTGTATTTGGAGGTGGAGGAAGTGCTACTGTTACTGCGCTGACAACATCAGGGACTGATGTATATGCATGTGGGTGGTTTGTAGGAAATGTCACTATTGCTGGACAAAATCTTCAGTCATACACTCCATCCGGAAGTGTAGAAAGTTCCCAAGATATTTGGGTAGCAAAATTCGATCAGAATCTGAATGCTCAATGGGCATCTCATGCAGGCACTGTGCAAGATGATGATGCTTGCGAAGACATAGAAGTCCATGCACCTGCTAATGAGGTTTACATCATTGGAGAAACTAACGCCACATCCTCATCATATTTCGGAACATCCATCACAAAAAATGGAATGGGGGGGACTTCTACAGATATTGTAGTGGCTAAACTAAATACTGCAAATGGTAACTGGATAGATGCAAATGTCGTAGGAAGTACCGGCCAGGATCTTGGATATTCAATATATTGGAGGGGCGGTGGACTAGTAGCTGTAGGAATTTTTAGTGGAACAATTACGTTTGGATCTCAACAAATGCAGGCGATAGGTTCGTTTGATCTTTGGATGGCAGATATTACCACTGGACTTGGTTTTGTCAACGCTAGCCAAGCAGGTGGAACTGGAGGTATTGCTCAACCATTTGCAGTAGTTCATCAAAATGGAGTCGATTATGTAGCAGGAACAGTTCAAGGTACTGTGAATTTCGATACTAATCAGGTCATGTCATCCAGTAATGGACAAGATACCACTACATTTGTTGCATCTAGAAGCGGAGTCAACAATCAATGGGATTGGATCACAACTGCAAGCGGATATCATCAGGTAAGAGGTTTAGATATTAATCCTTCAGGAGTGCTATTAGTTTCAGGATCCTTCGCAACTGTATCCTGGACTGGAACAGGTGGTTCATTGGCACAGAGTGGAAGTGCAACATTTGGTACTGTTACTCTTCCATCTACATACTTCGATCCATTTCATGCCACAATGGACTCGTCTGGAAATTGGATTTCAGCTGATGGAGGAGCAGGAGATTTCAATGACAATGGAGTTGCAGGAATGTGGGCACCTACTGGAGAAATTATCGGAGTAGGTACCTTCGGTTCTGGAGGCCCAACCAACATTGGCTCAACCTACACGATTACCCTAGGAAGTGGTACAGCGATTGGCAATGGAAANGCATTCACTGATCAAAATTATCAGATTTATCAGAATATTGGATACTATATTTGGTCTCTGAAAGCAGATTCTGATTCAGATGGNACACCAGATGTCGACGATAACTGTCCAAATCAATTCAACCCATCACAATCNGATATTGATTCAGATGGTCTTGGAGACGAATGCGATCCTGATGCTGATCAAGATGGCTTACTAAATGAAGAAGATAACTGTCCAAACGGACCAGAAGTAAATTGGGACCCCACTGATAATTCAATCAACCGAGATCAGGACGGGTGTAAAGATTCCACTGAAGATACTGATGATGATGCTGATGGNATAGATGATTTCNCAGATCTTTGTGACGATATTGGAGATAAAATGGGATGGATTTCAAACAGTGTTAGAGATCATGATTCTGATGGATGNCATGATGCTGAAGAAGATGATGATGACGATAATGATGCTATTCCAGATACCGTTGATGATTGCCCAAGAGGTTGGTTCAACTGGTCTGCTTCTACTACTACAGATCACGATACAGATGGGTGTGCTGATAACGGCGAAGATGATGACGATGATAATGATGGGATGAATGATTATGATTTTGACGATTTACCATTAGATCAATGTCCAAAGGGAGACCTNGGATGGACTTCTAACCCTACTACCGATCGAGATGGTGATGGATGTCGTGACGAGGGTGAAGACACAGATGATGATGGAGATACCGTACTAGATGTGGATGATAATTGTACACCAGATGGAGATGGCGATTGGACTAGTGCTCTTCCAAATGACCATGATGGCGATGGGTGTCGTGATGCAACTGAAGATGATGATGATGATAACGATGGGGTATTAGATTCCGCAGATTCTTGTCCAACTGGAATGACTGGGTGGACTTCTTCACCTTTACTAGACGTAGATGGCGATGGGTGTATGGATTCTGATGAAGATAATGATAATGACAATGATGGAGTACTCAACGATGCCGACTTGTGTGCAGGTGGAGAAACTGGCTGGTTTGCTTCAAACGATTTAGATGCTGATGGGGACGGATGTAAAGATTCCACAGAAGATACCGATGATGATGCGGATGGTGTAGAAGACCAGTTTGATGTTTGCCCTGAAACTCCTCTTGGTGAAGCAGTAGATAATGTAGGATGTGGCTATAACACGCAACAAGATAATGATCAAGATGGAATTTACGATATCAGTGATGCTTGTTTAAACAGTCCATCAAGTGCAGATAGAACACTGTATGAAACACTTGTTTCAGAAGCAAATGGATTAATCCATCAATGGGGGACAAACATTGATGTTTCTGGATGTTGGTTAGGTGAATTAGACCGTGATAACGATAATCGTAAGAATTACTTAGATCAATGTCCAGATTCACCAACAAATGCAATTGTTGATGAATTCGGATGTAGTATGGCTGAATATGATTGGGATAAAGATGGAGTAGTTGGTGATTTAGCATTAGATCCAGACGTTTGTCCTAATACCTCAAGCGAAGAAATTCGAACAAATTATACTTCATTTGGTTCAGTAGATGCAATAGGATGTTGGTCAGGAGATAGCGATCAAGACTTAGATTCTATCCTAGCTTATCTCGATATTTGTCCAGGAACTGAATTGGGATTAGAAGTTAATGAAGACGAACAGGACTTAATGGGATGTGCAGATAATCAGTTAGATTTTGATAATGACAACATAATGAACGATGCTGATGTTTGTCCAGATACTCCAGCAAATACAGAAGTTCAATCAGAAGGAGATCGAATAGGATGTACTCTTGAACAAAGATTAGCNTTNGGTGATTTTGATGCTCAAATGGANGCNTATGGATTGTTTGTAGGANTAGGAGCTNTCGTNATNATTGCCCTGTTAGGNGCCATAGGATTCTTCCTCCTGAAAAGNGATGANAATATTGGNNCTATCCCNCCAATGCCAATGNACTTAGCGAGGTCNNATGCAAACAGCAGNCCCCGTTCANGCNCNACCTGGTTTCNCACCATCTCAACCAGCATATGTTGCAGATTANACNGGATTACCNGGAGGNGGNCATTATGATCAAGGNTATGATGGNTCGACAATCTATATTGCTCCNGATGCNACTCAATGGAAAATGAATGCAGATGGATCNTTCAANCGAATCTAGTTCAGATGAGANAATANGAAAGTGAGGCCCCGCTGCAAAGCATCCTCTCTTGCTTCTGAATCTCCCTCTACATGTGCNCCACGATTCCTAAGAATTCTGAAGACTAAACGTCGTTGACTTAATTCATTCAAAGGAAAACGAATNCCNAACTTCCAGATTCCAGACATATGTCCATTCTCTTCAATTCTAACTGTTCTCTTTCCTAATCGAATTACCTTTGGCAACCATGTCTTCTCTTGTTCACTATCGAATGCATGATGACTTCCGGAGTAAGTATGTAAAATNGCATTTGGNAATTGAGGGAGGAGGCCTTCAACGAGNCTGATTGGTGTCCAATCGTCTGCAGTCCCATGAAGAATGAGCATAGGTGCATTTGACCATTTTTTGATATCAGGTCGTAAATGAGCNGCAGGATAGAANGGCAAGTGAGCTGCGAACGGAGTNCCAAGAACGTCGATAANAGGAGACCAGCCNGAATAAATTGAAACAGTACCTCCTAAACTCCAACCTGNAATCCCAATTCTATCAATGCGGTTATCNATATCTAGTANTGATTTGACTGCAAATGCATCTGCCAACATCATAGCATGAGTAACTGAGATTTGATCNTCNACAATTGANTCTACCGATCTTGATGAAAAGGAATGAACTTTGCATACTGCAATACCAGANGATAGCCAATATCGAATATGATCTTCGTGGTGAGGCTGCCAACCTCGACTACCATGAATTGCTACAACACATCCNAATGGACCTTCTCCNTCTGGAAAANATAGGTCAGCATGANCNGGATGTAAGTCTAAGGAATCAAAGGAAGTTAGAATATGATGTATCTCAAACGGAGAGCGTGAATTGAAATCAAGNCGCTCCTGCATAGCAGTTCGTAAAGTCTCTAGTATGAAAATAGATACACTACGAATACAGATGANGTTGTATTCAACGACGGCCTCCGCCGCCTCTACGNCCNCCACCGCCAGAACGACCGCCGCCACCGCCAGAACGNCCGCCACCNCCNGAACGACCGCCNCCTCTACTACGNCCACCGCCACCTGAACGGTTGGAAGAAGAACGAGTAACNCTAGAAGTAGAACTTGATCTAGTTCTGNNAGAACGATGATTCCTATGACGATGATATATTGGANCCGTATACCCATGACGACTGCCGTAATTATTGTTGATTACNACCACATCATTATCTGGATAATANCCTCGATGGTGATGAATTGCCCCNGATCTAGTGACATATGCTCCAGGCTCTACATTGTTGAATCTAACATAAACGAATAGCCCTACCAAAAGTAANAATCCACAAGGAGCACATACCATTAGAGCAGCAGTTGCACNCTTTTCTATNTGANT
>PAOK01000007.1:0-1861 GCA_002708015.1 Methanobacteriota archaeon | reverse complement strand
GNANATNNNTTGGATNATCAGGATTAACATATACTGTAATTNTNGAACCNGGNCCATTTGAATCTTTTACTGAATCCAAACATNCACTCTCACCNNGAGTNCCAANTTGCATTCGAGAGAATGANCCNGNATATTCNGAANCANCTCCANCNCCATCGCCATCGTAGGTAAATGAAGGCAAGTAATAACAAGTGTAGANNTNGTAAAACCCTACAGAATCCATTNCCAGTGTTTGTTGTTCAATCCATTTTGTTGTAGAACCATGTTCAATTGTAAATACTTGAAAATCTGAAGGCGNGNTTTCATNNACTTCAATCAAAATTGAACCATTAATTGGATANTGTGCTTTAATTTCTTCAAAACATAAATNTNGNGAAGTATAACTNGGAGATTCNGCCCAACCAGNATAATTTGTNCCATTTACTTCCCAAGTAAGATANACGTCAGCATAGCAAGTATACTCNTCATGATAAGTATACCAAACGTCACAATATTCGTCACCATAATCATCTGTGTAACAATCTTCATTGCGAGTCTCAATCTCTTCCCAATCTTCAAACCATCCAGTTCCGTTATCTTCTCCATTTCCTGAAATTGTTGCATCTATTGGAATCATGCTCGTATCAGTAGATCCGACAATTATTCCTTGGACACTTGGCCAATCTTCCTCACTAGATGCTTGCATTGCTAACAGACCTACTATGGAGACAACAACAATCGTAGAAATAATGACTGCTGCTAGCTCCCCAGATGACAACCACCAAAATCCCTTCCAATCTAAACGACGAGATGAAGCAGAATAATTTTCAGTATTAGTCGAAGGTTGAGAGGAATTTGTTGAAATTGGAGGAGTTTGCGAAGTACCAGTAATCTTGGCTTTTTCCGCTTCAATCTTGGCCATTTCTAAGGCATGTTTTGCTTGTTCTAATTCTGCATCTTGCTTCACCTTTTCAGCCGCTGCATCTGCAAACGCTTCAGAAAGACTTTCCTCATCAGAATGGTTGTCAGTCCACCATTGTTCCTTGTCATTAGCCATGTTAACAAACTGTGGAAGAGGTAGGAACTATAGAAAACTGAGCCAAAGAATTGGGTTTTTTTTATGATTGGCCCATATTGCCCCAAGATGCGTCAAAAATCATAGCATCATCTTGAAACGATTTGAATTCTAAATGATTACCAGATGGATCTTTGATGAACATTGTAGCCTGAGCACCAGGTTGATTTTCATATCTAAGATAAGGTCCAATAACAAATTCCAGAGATAATGCTTCGAATCTTTCTCGCATTTCATGCCACTGATTCCATTCCAGTACAATTCCAAAATGCATAGAAGGAACTTGCTTACCGTCAACTGGATTTGTCACTAAATCAGGCATACTACTAACCAAATGTGCAACAATTTGATGCCCATGAAGATTCAATACACAAGATTCAGGTTTTTCTCTTCCAACTTTACATCCTAAAATTTCAGTGTAGAATATACGAGCTTCATCTAAATCATGAACTGGGAATGCTAGATGAAATGGGCGTAACATCAATTCACCCTTTGATAGCATCTCTGGCTAGGGCTACAGCTTCGTCAACAATCTCTCCTGAAACACCGAGATGTGATGATGGTTCGAACATACTATTCATTTCATCTTCTGAAAATACTTCCATCAATTTTTCAGTCTTCAAGCAGATTTCCTTGAGATGTTCTCCGGTTTCAACTGCTTGGAAGGATGCAGTTCTGAGAATCTCGTGTGCTTCATCTCTGGCAACTCCTTTTCCGACAAGATCAATCATTACCTTTTCTGCCATTACTAAACCATTCTGTGATTCAATGTTCAACATCATTCTTTCAGCATCGACCCATAAATTA
>PAOK01000006.1 GCA_002708015.1 Methanobacteriota archaeon | reverse complement strand
CTGTAGACGCTCTTCATAATACACTAGATTGGGTTGCAAGAGGAGGCGAAAAAGAACAAAGAATTGGAATCGTGGTTTTTAGTGACAATGCCAAATACGATATGGAATCTAGTGGAGAATATACCCAAGGTGCCGGAGGAGGAGGAATCCTAATCAGAGCAAATCCAAGATTATTGGTAATACCTGATATTTGGGGTGTATCCACAACTCCAGTTCATGACTTTTTCAAGCCTAGAAGAGAAGTACCCGTGAAGAATGTCATTGAAAGAGTATTGGATCTTGCGAGAGAGACAGGGCAATCATTCAAGTCAGGTCTTAGCGATAGGATGATGAGGAATTTACGTAGATCAAAAATGTCGAATGATGAATTATTTGCAGAAGATACACTAAAAATTCATAGAGATACGCCTGTGTTTGATGGCCAATTTTCTAACCGATGTTACATGGAGTCAGTTAAACAAGCATTCATCGATTTCCATGGAAAGGCTAGAAGAAATGGCCGATTAGATCCGGAAAATGACCCTATTCTTACTGAACAATGGAAGAGAATCATTGTACATCTCCCTTATGCATTCCAAGGAAAGAGGATGTTTCCCGATGTGTTTAGACATGATCGTAGAGGGACTGCTATTTGGGATGAAATAGTCAATGAAATCGGAATAGAACCACTGATTGAAGATTTTGAGGATACGCCTGAAGGAATGGCTGAGTTTGATAAAGCAAATGATAGTTATAGACGTGCTATCTCCAAAACTCAAGCATTCCGAAAATTTGCAGATGAAAGAATTGAACGAGGACAAAGAGCTTCAAGCCTAATAGGAAACCAATATACTGGATCAATTTTCTTGGCTCTCATGTCATCGTTAGAATGTGATTATGAAGAAAATAATTCTATTGAAGGGCAACGAATTGGTCTTTGCGGATACGGTTCAGGAGCTAAAGCCAAGGTATTCGAGGGAGTCATTCAGCCTGAGTGGAAAGAAATTGCTTCAAGATTCCTACTCTTTGAAAGATTAGACCTGCGAAGACCGATTCTTAGTGATGACTATGAAGCATTACATCGAGGAAGTACAACTGAATCAATCATTGAACCTAGTCAAGAATTCGCACGTGTCAGGGGAGTAAACGGCGGACTCCCTGGAGAACGTCGCTACAGATGGGTAGACTAATTATTCAGTAGATTCTGAATTGTCATCTCTGGTAATGGCTTGATTTGGAGAATTCATTTCTTCATCATTATTTTCTACTGGAATCAACAAGGGCTCAAGATCTCCGTATGATTCGAATAAACTAGGCCCGCTAGAAAGATAGTACACAGAACCCCTGCCATCTCTAGAATCTTCAGCACTTGAATTCTCATTTGTTGCACACTCGCCTGTACAACCATCAGCAAATGCGACATAAACACGACCTTCTCTATCGATATGTAAGTCATTGAAATCTAATAGATTGCGATTTGACCCCCCAATATCTCTACAATCACCAGAATTTAGACAGATAGAACCAACTTGAACGGGATCATCTGTTACTCGATAGGTATGAAAAATTGGATTCTCGTCTAATGCATTGATACTGAAAGTAATGTAAAGATGATATGTCGCATTGTTTGGGGCATAGTGTGCATTCCCATCCCAAGCATTACCGTCGATATCAGATTGATTCAACATCTCAGAGTTTTCACTTCCAAGATAAGTTATTGCTATTCTTCCAGGGTCACCAGCATCGGTTTGAGGAAATACAGAAGATATCACTCCTGCTGGAGAAATTCGAATACTCTCCTGTTCCCAAGTTTCTCCTGAATCTGTTGATCTAGACATGTAAACTCCTTCGTCACCCCCAGTCCAAACATGATATGCATTTGATTCTGAATCAGTTGAGACTTCGGAATTCTTTCTAGGATAAGGGGTGCCTACATCTTCCCCCATAGAACGTTCGAACCATGAAAANCCATTATCTTTGGAAACGATTACAGTAGGAGTTTCTACACGAGGAGTAACGTATACAGTTCCATCTGGAGCGGTTGATATTGCGCCGTGTAGGCCTCCATTTGTCGTTGCTAGACCAATGATTTGACCACCTGCTTCAAACGTAGCACCGCCATCAAAACTCGTGAAACAGAAAATTCCAGCCAGTTTGTTATAGCAATAGTAAACTGCAGTTTCATAGAATCCACTAGTAAATTGCCCTANTGCCCCATATCCAGAATCTGTCCATGGACCNCTTGAAAGTTTGATATGATCGTTAATCGGAGTTGTTCCAGAGTCATGTGGATTACCCAACCAAGATTCACCATCATCATCACTCCAACAAATCCAAGATGTTTCTAANCCAATCATTTGAACATTGAAAATTCTGTCTGTAATTGGGTCTACCCACCCATATGGATCACTTGTAGTAGGAGAGCATTGTACTGGGTCTTGTGTTTCCATCCATGATTCTCCGTAATCACATGACCTCATTACTTTCTCCATCGCAATAAAGAAGATACAACCACTAGAAGTTACACCGATACTAGGTTCTTTTCCAGTTTCTCCCACATCGCTGAAAGTGAATGACATAGGAATNAATTCTTCATCCACTGGAAGACCATCAGCACCTGTTACGAATGTTGTCGGAGATTCTGGTTGTTCAACAGGTGGCAATGAGATTTCGTCTTGTTTCAAACAACCTGACAATGATGTAGAGATGAGTAAGANACATATCAAAAGTGAACTACAACGAATCTGAAGGAAAAAATTCCCAAAATTGTTAGTATACATTGTTCACCTCATCATCAATCTTAATCAGGAATCACCTAATGCTCGATTAATCACAATTCGCTGAACNTCTTGAGTACCTTCGTAAATTTGAGTTATCTTAGCATCTCTGAAAAATCTCTCAACNGGGAAGTCGGTTGTATACCCATAGCCACCAAGGACCTGAACTGCTCTTTCAGCAACCCACATTGCATTGTCTCCAGCAAATAACTTAGCCATACTTGCTTCCATAGTATGCCTACGCCCACCGTGGTGGTAATGTTGTTCTTTAGCCCAGGCAGCACGGTATACCATTAGTCTAGATGCTTCGGTCTGAGTAGCCATATCTGCGAGATAATTGCCTATTGATTGATGGAAGGCTAAAGGTTTACCAAAAGCCTCTCTTTCATGTGAATACTTGACTGCAGCATCTAGTGCGCCCTGTGCAATACCTAAAGCTTGAGCCGCNATTCCAATTCTAGAATTATCTAAAGCATTCATTGCTATTGGAAATCCTTTCCCAGCTTCTTTGAGAACATTCCCNACTGGAACCTTGCAATTTTCAAGAACTAAAGTACATGTATCACTACTCCTAATCCCAAGTTTATCTTCCTTCTTCCCTACGGAAAACCCTTCAAACTCTTTCTCGACAATGAATGCCGTAGTTCCTCCGTGCCTCTTTACCCCATAATCGGGATGATCTACATCCTTAGCAAATAACACAAATATGTCTGCACTTGATCCATTAGTTACCCACATTTTTTCGCCATTCAAAATATAATGACTACCGTCATCAGATAATTTAGCCTTNCAAACCATAGCNGCAGCATCTGTTCCAGCACCAGCTTCAGAAAGAGAATAAGCGCCTACTTTATCCGAAGCAAGCATAGGGAGATACTTGGCTTTCTGCTCTTCATTTCCATGTAAAGAAATAGTCATACTACAAAGACCGACATGAACACAGTAGAATACTCCGAAAGAAGGATCAACACGAGAAAGTTCTTCCACAATAATTGCCTCTGAAATATCGTCTAGAGGCGTACCACCAAATTCTTCAGGTATCGTACAAGTATGGAGACCATATTCGATAAACTGAGCCCATTCTTCGGTAGGTGGTTTTTGATGTCTATCTCTTTCTAATGCAGTCGGGGCTAATACAGATTCTGCGAAATCTCGAACTAGGTCTCGGATCATCGTTTGCTCTTCGGTCTCTTTGAAGTCCATGGCATGCCCAGTAACGCTCCGTTTGTGAATGGTTCGGATAGTTGGGAATACAAAAAATGCCAAAATAAACGAATAATTGAAATTAGATTGCAACGGCGGCGCCATGAGGCTAGTACATGAGCGACGAGGATGAGTTCAGCATCGCAGTAGGAAGAAGATATACGCAGGAACATCTTTGGTTCCACTTAATCAGTGGACCAAACGATGATCATGAAGAATATAAGATTGGAGTTTCTGACTTCGTTAGAATAGAATACGGAAAAATTCTCAAGGTCACTTTACCGAATATTACTGATGCAAGCGAATTTATGATTGGTTCAGATGACGAACATTCAGAAGAAGAAGAAATCGTATCAAAAGATGATGAAAAGGAAGATGCTGGAGCATTGGGGGAACTATCTACCGATGATAATCTAGTGGGACTTCAATGTGAATTTGAAACCTTGAATATTTTAGCACCAGTAGCTTGTTCAGTTATGAGCATGAACGGAGAAATAGAAAATAATCCACATTATGTTAATCGTGATGCATACGGTGATGGTTGGTTTGTGATTATCAGAGTACATGATGGGTTTGACTTTGATGACTTGTTGAGTTCTGAGGATTATGTTGATTATCTAGCAGAATTGTAATCAGACCCACATTCTATGTTCGCCCAATGGCCTATCTATGAATCCAAGGGATTCTGCTTTCTCCCAAACAGAATCTGAATCTGAAATATCGTTTTCTACTTGAATACGAAATAACCACTGCTTTACTTCTCCAAGAAGAGGACCTGGTTCAATTTCTAGTCTAGATAATATGTCACTTCCACTAACTAATGGCTCATTTCCTCCAGAAAGGGGGGGAAGAAGACTTAGTTCAGTTCTCAATTTATCTGATTCTTCAAGAGAATTCCCCCTTTCTGCAGACATTTGTGCTACCAAATCTCCACCTAATGCAATTCGATATCTTCTAAGACACCCTTTACTTTCGGTGTTTGGAATAATCCCAATTCTTTTTCTGATTGAAGTTACAGAATTTCGAACCTTATTAGATACTAATAATTCATTCAAAATCTGAGTAACAGTTTCTTCATCAAATGATTTTAGTAACAAAGAAAGACGCCCAATCATCAGATTATAACCTGTAATTCCTTCAAAATTACAATTATCGATACCTAATACATCATTACATCCAGGAATAACGTAATTCATGACACCATCATCAACCATTCTCTGAAGAACTTCCGACACATTCTGGTAAGATAGAAGAGTGCTGAACTCCATCCAAATTCTTTCCCTGGATATTGAATCTAAGTTTTGAACAGAATCAATTAGTGCTTGAGAAAGATTCTCATCCGGAATAAAAGGACCTGAATCATGACACATGAATCGATAAGCTCGCATTATTCTAAGACCATCTTCTTCTAGTCGTTGTGAAGCTTCACCCACAGCAGATAATATTCCTGATTCAAGGTCTTTTCGACCTCCATGTGGGTCGTAAAAAAGGAGATTTATTGGGTCGATTGCCATTGCATTTATTTTGAAATCTCTTCGATTTAGATCTTCTAAAAGTGATGTACCGAAACGAACTGATTCAGGTCTTCTTCTATCAAAGTAAGTACCATCCTTTCTGAGAGTAGTAATTTCGATGTCTCCGAAATCGCCTTGTGAAGGAATAGTTATTGTGCCAAACGCAATTCCAGTAGGTATTGAAGAGGGGAAAATTTGCATCAACTGAGACGGAGTTGCATCACTAGCAAGATCAAAATCATGCAAAGATATTTCCGACAATGAATCTCTAACGGCTCCACCTACAATCCATATTGAGAATCCACTTTCGGAAATCTTTGAGATTATCATTTTTAGAGTTGAATCAAGATTCTCTAGAAGATCTATGTGAGTAGAACAAAGTGATTTTCCATCTACACCGGAGGTTGGCTCATCCGATGTCATATACAGTCGTCTGAGTCAATTCAAATGAAATAACCGCATAAATCACACAAGGAATTTTGAATCAATGCCACTTGACAAGGGTATGGAGATTGTTCTCATCGAGATGGAGAAACTACTCCCTCATGAAGAAATCAAGCAAAAAAATCTTACAAAATTGATTGATTTAGTCAAAAAAAGAGGTGGCCTCTATGATCCAATTTTAGTAGATAGAGAGACTAAAACCCTTCTTGATGGTCACCATCGATACAATACTGCTCTTCATTTGGGATTGAAGTTTATACCAGGGATAGAGGTTGATTATCTTGAAGACGAATCTATACAAGTCGAATCTTGGCCAGGGAAGGAAAAAATGAAAATAACCAAACAATCTGTTCTCTCTATGGCTAAATCAGGAAATTTATTCCCTCCGAAAACTAGTAAGCATTCTATTTCCACGGAATATCCAAAACAGTTTTTCTCTCTAGAAGAATTAAGTTAATTTTCTCTTCTAGATGAAGAAAATGCTTTCCATAGCTTATTTCCATTTCCAGAAATAATTACTGGATGAAGAGGATCTTTGGCTGGAACTACATTAAATTCCATGATTCCTCCTCTTCGTGAAACTGTTAACTTAACTTCTTGTTCTACATTACCTCGTAATGCACCCTTCAAATCAGATGATTTTCTAGTTCTTCTTCCATTGATTGCAATAATCTCATCTCCTGGTTGAAGCTGATTTCTTATCGGACTTTCTGCTATAAATTTCGAAATTCTCAATGGTGATTCAGAAAGATGTACGCCTAACCAGCCTACTTGTTCATCTGATTCTACTGGATCAAGTTTTCTCCCCATACCTTTAGACCATTCTAACATATTTGGGGCTCCCAATCCATGTACTAATCGACGGACAACTCCATTTAACCTTCCTTTACTAAGACGATTCATTGAAGATACAATATCTTTCTCAACAATAGGTCGAGGTTCTATTCCTCCAGAACCAGAATCGCCCTCAATATGTAACCCATGTCGTTTCCAAAGGTCAACCATTACATCATCTAATCCAATTTCTCCTTTAGTTCTCTTTCTCATCTCTAAATCCATGCACATGGCAGCAATTTCACCTTGCAAATAATATGAAATTGTAGTTTCAGGAGAATGAGAATGTGGACGATATAGATGATACCATGACTCAAAACTTGAATCTGAAAGACATTGATGATCCCAACCAGACATGGAGTGGAAACGAGTTAATTTTCTCTTCAAATCTGCAGACCAATCTTCATCTGACCATACCCCACTACGAAGACAAATCATGTCACCAAGCCAACTAGTTACACCCTCAAACCACCATAAAAGATCAGTGTGCATCTCTTGAGACAAATCATAATCATCAAATGTTTGAGGACGCAGGCGTTTTACATTCCAAGCGTGAACATATTCATGAGAAATAAGTGAAATGAGGTCTCTCCATCCATCTTTATCTCCAGGATCTAGTGAGCCACGGCGCATTTGACTAGATTGGCTCCCCGTGTGCTCTAATCCACCTCTTGCTTTCTCAGTTAAGTGAAGAATAACCGCATAATTATCCCACGGAGGTTCTCCAAATAAAGCGTGAAATTCAGAAAATAAATCACTCATTGATTTAACTAAGAAATCAATTCTCTCTGAGTCAATAGCCAATCCTCCTGCATCCCAAAGTTTGAGTCTAAATTCACGACCTCCGGCTTGGAATAATATCTCTTCATTAGCATTTGCTTCTATGATGCCATCATACAATGCATCACGAGAATTTGCTGTCCAAATAGACTTAACAATGTCTCCATCTTTCTTACTTGAAACAAATTTCAATTGAGTTGTAGCAGACCAGTTTGGTGGATGCATTAATTCAACAACATATGGGCCTTCAGGATGATTTGAACCAGTAATGACTCTAGGAAATGTAGCAGACGGAATCATATGAAAGTGACTGGAGTCAATATGATTAGTTCGCACACTCAGGTCGTTCCCAAAAGCATACCAACTAACATATATTGACGAAGCCCCCTCTGGGATTTTTACTATAATTTCATCAGGGCCTCTGCGCTCTATTTTACAATCGAAATTATTTCCAGAAACCATTGCCCAAGCACTCATATCATGAACTAATCTTCTAGGCTCTCTGATGAGATATGAGCCAGGAGACCACCTTGGAAAAGCAAGAATTAACCTTGAGCCAACAGGATTGGAAATTTCAACTCCTGCAAAGAATCTTTGTTCATCTCTTTTAGAAACGTCAAGTATATACTTAATCTCACTCATTACTTATCTCTCCTTTACCTAAAGTACTCCTGTCACGAAGAACCTCTAACGCCATAGATCTTACCGGTCCTTCATCTATTTCTTCTGAAAGTTTTACGACAGAAGATAATGTTTCTTTTCCAAAATTACGCCCAATCAAATCTTCGAGATATCTCATCTTTCGTATATCGTTGCATTTTCCAAGTAACAAATTTGCTCTAATAGAATCAACTTCCATTGAAGGAGAATTCCGAATTAATCTAGGAATTAATGAATCAGAAGGAACTTCCATCAATAAACTAAGAAGCTCTTCAGAAGCCCAATCTAAACTACCAGAAAAAACTTCGATAATTACCTCCATAGTTTCACTCGAATGATTAGAAATAATAGATTTTGTATCTTCAATTATCAATTTGTTCTCAGAATAAATTCGATAATATGCACTTGAACGAACTAAAGGCGATGAATGAACTAAAAATTCTCTAATTTTTTCAATTTCTAAAGATTCAGAAGTTAATGCTTCTATGGACTTAGAAATCACTATTGGAGAGGGATCTCTCAATCCTTTCAGAACAAGTTGTTCTATCCCTCTNTCAATTGCACTTTCAATAACTGCTCTCCTTACATTAACAAAATTTGAATTTAAACCATCAACTGCAATCTCATGAAATTGATCATCAGGATTTTGTCTCAAAGATACGATCCATGCTCTTTTTGCCACTTCAGGTTCTGAATCATTTCTCAATTTGGATAGAACTTCACTAGAATCATCATATCNAGATACNATCTCTAAAGAAAGTAAACGAATTTCACTGGATTTATGCTTAGACAGGCGCNCTAAAAGTTCTTTTTTTTCCCCATTATCCCATCTTCTGATTGCTTCAATAGATTGATCAACAAACCATTGATCGTCTGAATCCAANAATTGTAAAAAACCAGATAATGCAAACGGGTCATTTAATTCAAATAAATGCCTAATCGCACGACGTCTCTGACGAACGTCCTTGTGAGAAAGACGCTCCACCTCCACTCTGACCGATACCACGATGTNNACTNNAGAAGGATGCTCATCAACCCGTCGAGTGTATTANCCAGTTCTATCTCNATGNGATGCCATCATTGAAGTAACTAATATTCCAATAATTAAACCAAAAATAAAACCTCTTTCTGATGCCCCNGGAGCNGCTCCTGCAAGNTCNCTGAAAGCGAANGCTAGTGAACCTGCAATAGGAATTACTCCAATTAAGAAACGNCGGANCCATTCNGCCCTAGATGGAGGNCGNCCCATAGGCCTNANCATAANATTCGAACGTTTTTCGATATACTGCCATCTGTGACTAGATGAAGANCGTCGTANTTTAGAAGNNACATGATCNGCAACAGTATTGTCNACNCCNCCNCTNTCTGAACCTCNACCACTACCAATTATNAGNCGAACTCNNCCTAATTCATCNCGNTGTTGAAGTAAATTTTTGACAATTAAATCNGCNCCCATNATATCAATTTCATGNAGATCAATTGTTGGAGTNCCNGCNGAATTNATNACATGTCTTCCAACAGACCANGGAATATCTTTACTCACTGCTTGAATCTCAACAGGNTGCAAAATCGANCGAAGNATTTCCAANGTATCTTTNNTATCNACTGGNTGNGCTTTCTCGTNGCCTANNAGTCTNGAAACNCCTCCGTAAGTGAAAATNACAACNGATGCAGTAGCNCCAACNACTAATCCCATNCTNCCTGATGAAA
Source organism: Methanobacteriota archaeon (assembly GCA_002708015.1). Classification (GTDB taxonomy): domain Archaea; phylum Thermoplasmatota; class Poseidoniia; order Poseidoniales; family Thalassarchaeaceae; genus MGIIb-N2. The sequence continues at coordinate 37,224 of PAOK01000006.1, read as the reverse complement.
TTAAATCGACATCGTCNACTCCNCCNGCAAATATAGCAAGAAAGAAACCCATNGTTGCAAAAATACAACCNATAAACAACGAAAGAAACANCATCTCTCGATAGGTTAACGCCATGTTATCNCCCTTTACTCTAAGCATCNCCGTATGATGTATTCGGAGAANTNNATGNCAAAGAATCAAAATCCTANNNNAGTCNNGTTCCACCACATGCTCCCAAACGGTAGAGGAGACCGTGNTAGAGANAANAGAATGTCGATTTATATNTCNGCATTCTTTGGNGGTTACTTNTTTCTAGTTTTNTTGGCACCTATTGCTCTACCANCAAATANTNTTCCAGAATTATCNGGNAGAGCNAATGCAATCGATTACATGACNGAGGANGGAAGCACAGGATGGGGGAATAATGATTGGCCAGAAGGGTCAAAATTAGGACATAATCAATCAGCACATGGTGGNCCTTTTGCTTGGTCAGAATTGAATCCAATTTGGGCTTTCACCTATGGATTCGCAGATCTTAACTGTCATCAAAAACATTACAGATCATGGGANATTAATGGAAATCAACTCGCATTTTGTGCNAGAGATGTAGGTATTTTTGCAGGAGTNGTGATAGGAGCAGCTGTTTTNGGNAGATTAGGATATAATCGTTGGACNTTACGNGATACATTTCTATCNATTTTTCCGGACCAATGGCTAGAAACNGTATATCAAAAAAATCTTCGAGGTATTGCANGTCTTTGCATNGCNTCAATTCTGATTATNCCAATGGGTATAGACGGATTCACTCAATTNCTTACNGATTATGAATCTAANAATTTATTNCGTTTAATCACAGGACTNGGNTTTGGNATTGCNTTAGGTCTNATATTTGTNGCNAGNCTNAGTGCACGTCCAAATGAATTTGAAGGNGCTTGGCAAGTTTCACTTCCNGGNGGAGCNCGNTTCCAAGTAAAAGAAGAGGAATAATCAATCTCCNCNNTACCAACGACGGAATTCATCAATATCTNCTGGTATTTTGCTACCTTTCCCTCTACCACATCCGATTACTTCGAATCTTTGAATACANANTTTAACATCTGAAATTAGAGAATCGNCACCATCNTTNAGAAGATTTGTCAAAGCATCTTTCCANCTAGGNGAANGACCNGCNTTACGATGCCATTCATGCAATTTTTGGCGGATAGGGCCTAACAATAANGCNAGTTTTCCAAANGCTTGCCAATCNGGTCTTAACTCNGATCTTGGTGCTTCACGNCCTAATATNGTACGATGTCTNCTAATCCATTGGTGNACATCAAGAAATTGAATCATTCTCTGAGTNTGCCTNTGACTNACNGTACGAACNGGNCCTAATGTAGAACGAAGTTGTTTAACATCAGCAGATGAAATCATACTTAGGGTGCCAATAATAGAAAATACCGTTTCAGAAAGAGCGACCTTCGGTATAGTGGATGCTAATTTTGGATTTGTAGAATCCCAAGCATNTGAATATATTTTCATAGCATTAGAAATAATTTTCCAAGGAGCTTCTCCTTGAAGCCANTCCTCATGATCTCTACTAGGGGAGGCACCTACGTCAAGAGTTTGTTGACCATCATTTGCATCCATAGACTTCCTAATAAGATTCAATTCAATCTCTTGCAAACTCACATTTATCGGAGAAGGTCGAGAATNAAGAAATCGGCGAATAGTTGTACGTATTTTTTCCTCTAATTCGGATTCAGTACCATGATTCATTATTGGGCCGATTATTGCTCCCTTATCAAACGGAGAAGGCATTGGAATATCTCCACCCAATAAACTATGAAATCCAGAACGAATTTTTTTCTGTAATNCATCTGTCTCAAAATACTCCGTTTTATTCATAGTCTCCATCCTTAATGTACCCTGATTGATTCTCTTTAACGCAACTTCAGGGTCACAATCTAACCAAATTGTGAGATCAGGGACCATCGCTCCAGAATTAAGTCTAGCAACTTGNTCTAATCCTAGNTCTCCTACTATTCCTTGGTAAACTAATGATGAATGCACATTCCTTTCAGATATTACTACTGAACCCATAGCTAACCTGGGACGAATCCACATATGAGAATGATCTAATCTATCTGCTGCAAAGAATCCAGCTTCTTGTAATGGACCNGCATCACCTGTGCGAACTGATTCAACAGCCAACTTACCAAGGGGATGATTTCTTCGAGGCTCAGCAGTAATTTCTACTGAAGAAAAAGATGCCTCCTTGAGTAAAATTTCGGATACCATCTTAGTAGCAGTTCCNTTTCCTGAGCCATCCCCACCTTCGAGAGTAATGAGATACATGGCCTCACTCCTCGGGTTCTATTTGATCCGAGAACTGCTGCTTTGCAAGACGATTAAGAGCCATTCCTCCTAAAATTAAACCCGGACCAATAAATACGCCACCTCTACTGAAAAGAGCCAGNCCTGAAAGCCATTGTGCTCTCCTATACGAATTTCCTCGAAGCGTTTCCATTGCTGCAACAAAACCCAATGCAGAAGAAAATACTGTAAAAAATGCTACAAGTGTTCCTAATCTGATGTTATCCTCTAAATTACTGGCTAGTCTGAGATCGACTTCATTAATTCCATCTCCTGCTCTCAATGTAATAGTCAATTGAGAAATTTCACCAGGGATTAGAATTCTTCTTTCAGTAATATTGCCCTCTGATTGTACTTCTATGACTCTTACNTCAGTAGGTTGATCAGAAAACTGGAAACGACCATCTTGATCGGTAAATTGTCTATCNATTAGTTCATCAGAATCATCCAACAACCTAATTTCAACTCCTTCTGGGGAATTCCCACCATTCTCATCATCTAAAATNTCGGTAACAATCAATCCAGAAATCGTTTGATCCGCGTCTATAAGTTGAACATTTTCTCCTAAGATATCAGACGGGTCAGCTGCAATAGAAAGAACACCGAACCAAAAACCGAGTAGACTACCTGCAATTATCAAAACAATTGCAGCTCGTCTAACAGTAGGTAAACTTCCACTAAATTCTAGACCATCATANATTGCCTTAATTGCAATTTCACCTGCTTCTTCACGAATATCNGAGGAATCCAATCTTATTTCATCAGGATTATGGTCTAACTCTGCTTCAAGATCGTCAAACTCGTCCACAACACGGACCTCAACGATATCATCTTCATCATCCATATGGCGGCCCCCCTAGTCTTCCGAGAGGTGGTGAGGCTTGAATCCCCTTCGGTCCCCTGATAGAAAAGAAAAAAGAACCCATTAGAGGAAAAATAATTGTTATTGATACTAAAATAACTATCAAATAATTCACTTGAAAATCATCTGTTAAACCGTTATCTTCTGTAACAAAAGTTATTCGATGAAAATTAGACCAATTCTTNCCTGTTATCCAGAAATCTCCAGAAGATGGATCAAAAGCAATTCCATTNAATACACCTCCATCTATANTTGAACCATATTCACTGGTCANCGAAGATAAATCGAGAAAGGCAGTAACAATTCCAGATTGAATATCTATCTCGTAAATTCGGTTATCGTACCAACGATTAGCATATATTTTGTTTTCAACGCACTCTAACTCGTTAATATTATCCAACAAGTTGCCCTCAAATTCTACATTTATAGATGATAATTCAGTCATATCAACTGGGTCTCTGAAAGTTATCTTTGAAGACCCATCAGAAATAGCAAACATATCATTGAATGAACATATACCCCATCCCTCACCGGGAATTACTGATTCATCATTATTCTCAAAATTTAGTGAATAACGCAATACNCTACCAGATTTCCAAGTTAAAACTATGATCTCGTCGCTAAAAATAGTCAATCCTTCTCCAAATAATTCTGAAGAAAGATTTACTGTCTCTATTGGTTTTCCAGAACCAATATCAAAGGAACGTACTGATGAATGACCATATAGCCCTCCGGACTCAAACATTTTACCATCATAAATTTCCAGACCTTGGGTGAAGACTACGGTTTCTTTAGGTACGCTTTGGACAAGNTTCCAATTTATTTCCTCGGCTTCTAAGGGANCAGAATTAGCATTAAATTGTGTTGATTCTAATGAACTAATCATCGGGGGGTTCAAAGACTGACTGAGTACTATCAGGGACAGGAGGATGAGTGCTGCCAGTATAGTGCCCCGAGTGCGCATGTACGAACCACGCTCCATCGAGACTTAAATACGACATCATAACGATGTAGGATGATGAAAATGTCAGAGAGCAGCACATCGATTACGAAGCGCCGGAAGGTGACTCTTAGTTCAACTCTAGTAATTGTACTATTNTTGTCATCATTTCTTCCGATTCTTGTTCAGGCAGAAGATGAGTATGAGGATGATGAAATTTTCACTGGAACCATTTCAAATTTTGATGGTGAAGACATGGGCAAGTCATACCTTTCTACCTCTTCAGAAGANCCTGTGTTTTCGGCAACTCGTCATCTCAAAAATCAATGGATAGATGCAGGAATGCCCGACATGATACTTCCGTTTAGTTCTGATTATTTATCTAAACAAAGTCGNTCTGTAAGCAGAGCATGTGAAAATGCTTGGAATCAAGGAGATGCTGTCACAATGCCAACTGCTGGAGGAAATATTGCAGCAGAGGTGGAGAGAGTAACTTCTNCAGCAGCAATAATTGTTGAAAATGGAGTCAGTATTCCATCTACTACAATCAATGATATTGCATCTACATGGGATAATTCNATCTATCCAACTGTGACCTCTTATTTCGGAAACCCTNCAGACGTTGACAACAATTGTCAAGTTGAAATTGTAATNTTAGCAATAGATGGACCTTCGAATATAGGTGGATATTTCTCACCAGGAATTGCTACATCTAGAGAAGCAATTTTCGTAGACAGTGACGACTTAGGATGGAGGAATGTAATCTTCGCTCATGAATTTGAACATTTACTCCACAATGCCAGAGACCCACTAGAATATGCATGGATTGATGAAGGCGCAGCAGATATGGCGGCATTCTTAGTTCTAGGTGCCGAAGGATCGTTAATTGGACATAGTAATGGGTGGGCGTCAAATGCATCATGTAGTGTTAGATGGTGGAACCAGCGTGCTGATTGTGATTATGGAGCAGGCTTCCTATTCATATTATATCTTGCAGATAAATTTGGGGGTGGGCAAGCCATTCANAGCCTGGTATCAGATACAGCTACAGGAGGGGCATCCATAGAGAATTTAGCACGAAATCCTGTACCTGGTTCGCCTGCAAATATTGGGACAACTATGGATGAAATTTTTGCAAATTTCACTGCTGCTGCCGTTCTAGATAGTCAACAAGGACGCTATGGTTTCTCGAATATCGATATGGGGGGCACATGTGGAGGCTCTGCATTTTGTAAATTACAATTAACAGATCAAAATTTTAATTGGGGCTCNTTGTATACCAGTCAAAATCATGATATGGAAGGATGGGGAGTTAGAGCATGGAGATTTTCTTCAGGAACTGGTGCTCCTCTGAATGTGATGGTTACTCCTTCAGAATTCGGATTCGATGGAATTCTAGTNGTAAAGGATACAGCCGCACAAACTTGGTCGACACTCGATCTNAGATTCGATCCCGGAACTGGAGTNGGAACTGGAGTAGTTGATGGATTTGGGAATACTACTGATGATGCATATCTGATAACATGGTACGCAAGTGCCGTAGATGATTGTGATTATTCATATCCTAATTGTGGCTTTAGTGGGGGAGCAACAGCATACCCTACTGCGACTGTAGATGTAACCGCTGCACTGATTTCCGAACCACCAACTGTTCGAATTGATTCAACTTCAACAATTGATAGAGATTCAAACGGTAGTCCTGATACAGTTAACCTGACTTCAATCGTTAATTCAACTGCATTCTTTGAAATCCTTGATTTAACNGTTCATGCTTTCAAAGATAATATTCTCTATGATACTATTGAATATGAAGTTGCAGCAGGAAATGGAATTGAAGTTGAATCAAGTATCTTTTTCACTGTTCCCGAAGATGGAAACTGGGTGTTTGATGTAGAATTNCGAAACTATGGACAAACACTTGTTGACGAAGCGATCTCTGCTCCTGTTTCCTTAACAAATATGAAGCCAGTCGCCGCAAGTANNGCAGCATCTAATGCCACTCAAACCTACCTTGGATTGCAATTCTACGGTTCNGGATATGACGAATGGGGATTTAGTACAGATAACGAAACGTTTAGTCAAAATGAAACACCTGTAGCTTATTCATGGGATTTTGGTGACGGTACATTTTCAGGACTGAAAAACCCGATTCATGAATGGATTTTGTCATCNAACTATACTGTAGAATCAAGAATTGAAGATAGGGGTGGAGCATTATCAGATCCAGTAATTTGGAATATTAGTGTAAATGATACATCAGACCCTATTATCGGATTAACAGTACAAGGAGTAGATATTAAGCAAGGACTGAGCCTTAGAACAAATGAAAGAGTCTTATTTAATGCTAGATCAACTGAAGATAATGTTCCAGATGAAGAGTTACTTTTCACATGGGATTTTGGAGATGGGAGAATAGTCAGCGGAGTAGGATTAGTAGAAATTGATCATGCATGGTTAGTTGGCACGGCTGATGGCATGTTGAATGTTCTAAATCTTACAGTTTCTGATGGNGTCCACATCTCCTACCTAGAAGTCAACATTACAATCCTGAATAGGCCACCTCGCTTAATTTTCGATGAAGGTCTNGAAACATATACTCTAACTCCACTAACAATGCCTATGATTTTCATAGATGATGATGGAATTATTCAAAATGTAACATGGTCATTTAATGAAACTGTGAATCTAGAAGGAGGAATCTTGAATCAACTTTCTCCATTTACTGAAAGCAGTAGTGAAGAATTCACTCCATCNGTGGCTTGGAGAACCCCTGGAATTAAAATCATAAATCTAAGTGTTACAGACGATGATGGAAATACGAGTACAACAAGCATTACAGTTAACGTATTGAATCANCGTCCAGTAGCATTATTTTCGAGGCCCGCAGATGGTACTGTTTCTACACAATATACCTTCCAAAGTACTTCATTTGATCCTGATGGAGATGATTCTGCAATGACAACGGTTTGGTCTATTGAAGGTGAAGAACCAGTAACTAATCAGAGTGCAGTAGTACATACTTTCCTTGAACCAGGAATTTACACCGTTTCATTGCTCATCATAGATGAGTTGGNNCTTGAATCGCATCTTAANTCATATCTGGTGTCAATTGAAAATCCGCTCCCATTACCGGTAATGACTGCATATGAAGCATCATTGAATGGAGAATTAGTTACTTCTCCGAGTGACAATATCAGTGAATTCGAATTCTGGCACCCATTATCCTCTGACGGAGGATTATTCGTCAAAGCTGGAGTGCCCATTTATTTCTCTGGTGGTGGATCGAGAGATGCAGATCCTAAATTNGAAGGAATGAATAATCCCGATCCAAACTCTCCAAGTTGGAATGGCATTACATCTTACACGTGGAATTTTGGAGATGCATCCCCTATTTCATCGGGTGAAAATATCTGGCATACATTCACNGTACCAGGAAGTTATCTTGTTACACTAACTGTTCGAGATGGATATGGAACAGGAGATACAAATCAAACACATCGTATGATACATGTCAGCTCCCCNCCTACTATATTGGTAGATTCACTTTTCGAAGAAGAAATTGATTTAGGTTCATCTGTAGTCCTAATTCTATCATATGAAGACGAAGACATAAAGTCGGGAATATCTGCCTTCAGAGATACTGATATTTTGAGTGATAGCGATTCAGATGGCATTCTTGATAATGATCCAAACCAAGCTCTCAACGATAATCTCAGACTATTTTGGGACATTGACCCATCTGTGGACGAAAATGAAGATGGAGATTTCCAAAATGATTGGATTATTTCTTCAGAATTGCCTCCACTTCGTTGGAATGAATCGGGAGAATATACTGTAATTGCAATGGTTTGTGACGATACAAATGCATGTACTATCAAAGCATTCCAAATCGAAGTAGCAGATAATGACGATAGTGGACCAAGGTCNCTTTCAGACTTTGAGCTAAGTGATTTACTNCCTAGCGATAGTAGTAGTTGGTTAATTTTAGCTTTAGTTGCCATTGTTCTAATTCTTGGATGGGCAGTGATGAGACAACCCAATGAAGAAGAACAAGCAGTNGATGACCAACCTACTTATGACGTGACAGAAGTTCAAACAGAAGGAGGAATCCTCGGAATGGATCAGCACACTCCCCCTACTAAACCAAAAAATCTTGACAGAGAAGATAGGCGAAGTAATGATTCAGGATATGTGAGACCAGTTGGATCTANAAGGAGATGAAAANCATGAAAAGAGGGCGTTTCTTTCCTCTTTTCATAATTCTCTTTGCATTTATATTTCCATCTACTGCTCCAATCTCTGATTCAGTTAACGCTGCCTCAACATGTTCTCTGACCGGTCAAACTACACCTGATTGGGGAGAAGATGCAGAATTAATTGAAACTGGCAGCAATAAAAATTTCGAAGAAGACATTTTCTTTGGCCAACAAGGATTTTCAGTAGGTGGAGANCTTGACCCATTAACAAATGGTTTTGTGACATCNGTTAACGTATCTGACAGAGCTTATACAGCTATTCGAATGAATATGGTTGAGGGATATAGGTACACTTTCTGTATTAGTTTTGCAACTGCTCCTAATCAAACCGTTACTGGCGATCCTTTAGCAGATGTATACCTAATGGAAAATCTAGATTATGATAGATACAAATGGGATGAAGCCTTTGATAATGATGAAGGAGCAAATCCTACATTTTTTTCATTCTTTGGATGGATNCCTTATCGAGACATACATGCTTATGAAAATACTAGAAACGTGGATTTTTCTGTTACCTTNGAAGATGGTGGAAGTTCATCTTCACAAGGAATTTTTGGATCAGGAAATGATGANAGCATGTACCTTGTTCTAGATGCGAGAAATAATTCTAGAACTAATGATGCTTCATCAAGAGGCCAGAATATGGTTGCTCAAATTATTATTTTAGTTGAAGAGAGAGCTTTGTTACCTAAAGCTACAGTCTACATGTTATGTTGTTCACTTCCGTTGATGGTTATTGTTGCTCCAATAATAATTCATCAAAAATATGCTAGAGGAGCATGGGATGCAAGTGGAGTCGAAGTAGAACTTATGCCGATGGTAGAAAATAATTCTAGCACACCTAGTGCCTACAGAAATGAGGATTAATCATTCGTATTCCAATAAGTCCCAAGCAATGTACAAATCCTCAAAATTTATTCTACCTTGGCGTATAATATCAAAAGAATCTTCCATTGTAGAGTAAACCAATGAAGAACCCAAAATTGGTGCATGAATCCTAGTCCAATCACCGCCTTCTCCTATTCCCATTAGAGCTNTCTCTGGTCCATTTTCTCGTGCACCGACAGCCTTAGCGGCCTCTAAAACTCTCAATGCACCACCTTTCGTTGTNAATCTATAGCAAATCTTCACTATCGAACCCATAGAAGACATTTCATCCACTTGGCTAAGAATNTCATCAACTGGAGGAGGGGAACCACCATGCTCAGAAGCAATTACTTTTGTTGATTCTCCAGCTAATGAAATCAATTTAGAACGTTCATCAGAATCAATATCTATTTCCAAATCAATGAAAGGAACACCTGATTGAATAGCGCTATCCAATATTGCGACCCTACCTGATTCTTCACCAGGGAAATTTCCTCCCTGACGTCGAGGCCTACATGTGAAAATATACGGGATTGTAATNCCTGTTTTGAATCCATCAATACAAGAATCAACTTGNACATCTTCTAAAGGAATAGGGTGGAAATCCCACTTCTTCGTCTTGCTTTTTCGCTGGTCATCACCTTGATCTTCTGGGATAACCTCGACACGCTTTAACCAAAGATTATCGAATCTTACTTCTATCAAATCTGCACCTGCTGCTGTTGCCAAAGCNGCATCTTCTAACATNTCTTCCAAAGTATTACCNGATAGGGTNACNCACACTTTTGGCAGAGGCATTAGCCCNCCTGACTGGCGATACCTGTTTAATCATGATGTTGAGACAAACTTCTCCGAATCAAGGAAAAAATGANTTTCTAGCCCATAAGNAGGTGATTTTTCCGCCTTGTTTATATGCCCTCAACTGGAGTATAGAAAGTTCTCAAAGGGCCCCTNNGGGGCCCTTTGCAAAGAGGGTGGAGAAATATGGAAGAAAGTTACGGCGCAGGCAGCATTCAGGTACTGGAAGGGTTAGAAGCTGTACGGAAAAGACCAGGGATGTACCTCGGAGACCCNCATGATGGGTCAGCACTACATCACTGCATATGGGAAGTCGTAGATAATTCCGTTGACGAACACCTTGCAGGCCATACTGATTCAATTGACATCATCCTTCATTCCGATAATTCTCTCTCTGTAAGAGATTATGGTAGAGGCATACCTGTTGGCATTCACGAAGACTATGGAATATCTGCCGCAGAAGTGATAATGACAAAATTGCATGCAGGAGGGAAATTCGACAATAGTTCCTACAAAGTTTCAGGAGGATTNCATGGAGTAGGAGTTTCAGCAGTTAATGCTGTCTCCGAATGGATGGAAATGACAATTCATCGAGACGGAATTATCTACTTTCAGCGATATGAAGCNGGNGTTCCAGTTGAATCTCTGAAAGAAATAGGNACNTGNGAGGACACTGGTACGACTATATCNTTCAAACCAGATCTAACCATCTTTACNGAAGTTCTTGAATTTGATCTTGAAGAAGTNAATACTAGAGTTAGTGAAACCGCTTTTCTAAATGCGGGTTTGAAAATTAATATTTCAGACGAACGAAGTTCCGAACCACATGTCGTCGAACATTTGTATGAAGGAGGCCTAGCAGAATACGTTGGACAACTGAATGAACGAAGAGAAGTCCTTCATTCGGAAGTAATCAAAATCAAAGGTGAAAANGAAATCGAAAAGGGCAATGTAGAGGTTGAACTTGCTTTACAATGGTCAGATGCGTTTAGTGAATCCATTCGTTGCTATACAAACATCATTAGAAATAAGGACGGAGGTACACANATGTCTGGATTACGTACAGCACTAACGAGTTCAGTCAATACTTATGCCAAGAAAAAAAACTTGTTGAAAGGAGATTCATTATCTGGAGATGATGTTCGNGAAGGNCTTGCAGCCGTGGTTAGCGTAAAACATCCAGATCCATCATTTTCTTCTCAAACCAAAGATAAACTAGTAAGTAGCGAAGTTACGGGTATCGTTCAAACAATAGTTTACGACAAATTAGGAGAATTTTTCGAAGAGAATCCATCAGTTGCTAAACAAATTGTTGACAAAGCAGTATTGGCATCNAAAGCACGTGAAGCCGCAAGAAANGCNCGTGATTTAACNCGTAGAAAGGGAGTNNTAGAAGGNGGAGGNTTACCAGGTAAACTAGCAGATTGCCAGTCAAGAGATCCAAGCGAATGTGAAGTATANCTTGTGGAAGGTGATTCNGCNGGNGGNTCTGCNAAAACTGGAAGAGANAGNCGAATTCAAGCAATTCTCCCNCTANGAGGAAAAATTCTGAATGTTGAGCGTCAAAAACACAATGCTGCAAAGGTCTTCCAAAATCAAGAAATTCAAACAATGATTCGCGCTCTTGGAGCAGGAGTCGGAAATAATAGCGAAGAAGAAGGTTCTTTCAATNCTGAAAAATTACGCTATAGTAAAATCATTATCATGACTGATGCTGACGTAGATGGAGCCCATATTCGCACACTAATGCTAACGTTCCTATGGAGATTTATGCGGCCAGCGATTGAAGAGGGACATGTTTTCATTGCACAACCACCTCTNTTCCAACTCTCTAAAGGACGGGTNAGCAAGTATGCCTTTACAGATGAAGAAAGAGATGAGATTCTTGAAGAATTAAGAGGAGACAACCCTAACGCAAAGATCGGAGTTCAACGTTACAAAGGTCTCGGTGAAATGAATCCTGAACAACTGTGGGAGACCACAATGAATCCCGAAACTAGAACGATGCTCAAGGTGACCGTTAAGGATGCTGAAGAATCTGATCGAATGTTTGAGATTTTGATGGGAGAAGACGTTCCAGACAGAAGGGCGTTTATCGAACGTCACGCTAAGGAGGTGACAAACCTTGACATCTGAAGATGAAAATGTAGACATAGAAAGTGGAGACACTGTAGAAACNGGGAATGTACTAAATCGTTCATTAAATGATGAAATGAAAACCTCATACATCAATTATGCAATGTCTGTTATCATCGGTAGAGCTCTACCCGATGCTCGAGATGGATTGAAACCGGTTCATCGTCGTGTTCTTTACGGAATGCATGAAGGAGGCCATACCTCTGAAAAGAAATTCAGCAAATCNGCACGTTCTGTTGGAGAAGTGATGGGTAAGTATCACCCACATGGCGACCAATCAATTTACGATACAATGGTNAGAATGGCTCAGGAATTTTCATTGCGATATCCACTTATTGATGGACAAGGAAATTTTGGTTCAATAGATGGAGANCCACCTGCTGCGATGAGATACACAGAAAGTAGGCTAGATCGTATTTCTAAGCATATGCTTGAAGATATTGAAAAGAAAACTGTTGATTTCCAACCTAATTTCGATGATTCAGAAATGGAACCTGCAGTTCTTCCTGCAAGACTGCCGAATCTACTCNTGAATGGAAGTGATGGAATTGCAGTTGGTATGGCAACAAGAATCCCTCCTCACAATCTTACGGAAGTTGCAGGAGCAATTCGTTTACATGTAAGTCGAATTCTTGAGGAAGGAGAAGAGAATCAAGGNATGCCTAATGTCTCAATCGAGGAATATATGCANCATGTTACTGGACCAGATTTCCCTACTGGAGCCACTATTCATGGAGTTGACGGAATATACGACATGTATACGGGTGGCAAAGGACGATTTCATGTTCGTTCTAAATGCGATGTTTACGATGATTCTAACGGGAAAAAAATTGTCGTTCACGAAATCCCATANCAAGTAAAAAANGCAGATATGTTAGTCCATATTGCAGAATTAGTAACTAAGGGGACAATAGTTGGAATTAGAGATATTCGCGATGAATCTTCCAAAGAAGGAATTCGTGTAGTTATNGAAGTAAAAAATAATGCNGATCCTCATGCAGTGCTTAATCAATTATTCAAATCAAGTAGATTGCAAGAATCTTATTCGGCAAATATGATGGGGATTTTAGATGGAAGACCAGTACTTCTTACTCTTCCAGTTATGATTCATACTTATGTTGAACATAGAGAATCAGTAGTCGAAAAAAGAGCGCAGTTTGAACTTGAAAANGCNGANTCAAGAGCACATATTCTTGAAGGTCTAGTAAAGGCACAGAAACGGATTGATGATGTAATTACTGTAGGCAAATCGAGTTCAGGCAGAGAACAGTTTGAAGCGGTGTTGCAAGGAAAAGAAGTGATGGCAGGNATTACTGCATTTGACTTCACTGAACCTCAAGCAAAGGCAATTGCTGAAAGGCGATTGTATCAACTTAGTAGAATTGATGTAGAAAAGGTCGAGAATGAATATGATGATTTGAAAGTCAAGATCGCCGATTTGCAAGACATTATTTCTTCAAGAGCTCGTCGCCTCGATATTCTAATCCAGGAATTAAATGAAATGGTCGAAAAGCATGGTGATGAACGTAGATCAGATATTGACCCAATGCCTCTATCTATGGATCGTGAAGACCTCATTGAAGAACGAGCTATTGTAATTACACTAACCAATGACAATTATATTCGACACTTGCCTGCTGAATCTTTCAGAATGCAGAATAGAGGCGGAAAAGGAATGAAAGGAGTTCAAACAAAAAATGAAGACTTCCCTACCACTCTAATGACCTGCTTTAGTAAAGATAGATTGCTCATTTTTACTAANAGACCAGCCACAAAGAAGGATCAAAATGGTAACGAAAAACCGTATATNGAAGGACGNGTNTACGGCTTAAGAGCTTGGGAAACACCTCAAGGATCTCGGACTAGTAGAGGTGGCCATATTAGAAATGTAATTGGATTAAAAGATGATGAAACCGTAGTTTCAATAATACCATTAAGCAAAGAATTAATTGAAAATCCTGCAGATAATTATCTAGCATTTGCAACACGTAAAGGAATTATCAAGAAAAGTCTTCTTTCCCATTATATCAAAATTAATCGTAATGGAAAGAAGGCCATAAATCTGGCAGAGGATGATGAACTTATCTCTGTAAGATCTGGTGCTGATGAAGANAATGTAGTGATGGTTTCGAGTAATGGACTAGCTACTAGATTCTCACTAAGTGGAGTTCGAGCTCAAGGNAGAGTATCTAGTGGAGTTAGAGGATTAAAGTTGAAGGGAGATTCGTCATTAGTTGGAATGATAATTACCAATGATGAAAATACAAGTGTACTCACATTATCTGAACAAGGTATGGGTAAACGAACTAGAATTGGAACTGGAGACTCAATACCATTAATGAAAGAAGGAGAACCCGTGTTANATTCAGAAGGTAAACAAAAGATGGAAACTGATGGNTATAGATTGGCTAAGAATAGAGGTGGATCAGGAGTTAAAACAATGAATCTAAATGAAGGAGATAGCATTGCTAGAGTACATCAAATTCCTGATTTAGAAGACCAATTATTCTTACTTTCTAAAAAAGGTACAGTGATTCGAATATCCGCATCACAGACTAAAGAAACTTCAGGCCGCGCTTCAAAGGGAACACGTGTAATGGAATTACGAAATAAGGAGAAAAACGGATTTACTGACGAATTAATCTACAGTGCAAGAATGCCNTCGGATTTNGTAGAACAAATGATTACTGAAAAGACCGGCACTGATTCTGGTGAAGAGGAATAACTACCGCTTCTCTTAAGCCAGCATCTTGGGTGGGCTTGAATACTGCGGCAGTCGCATAGCCTGGCCATTGCGCTGGATTGCTAATCCAGTGGTGTCTCACCGCGAGGGTTCAAATCCCTCCTGTCGCGCCATTAATCGAAGAATTCGTCTAAATCATCATCTTGGCTAACAGAATTACGATCTCCTACTTTGTCAAGGAGGAAATTTAGACGACGACGAATCTTCCTATTTCGATTGATAACCATAGGTACAGCAATCAGATTAATTGCNATTATAACAATAGCAACCAATGAAGAAGTTTGGAAATTTTGNTCGGAAATATCTTCAAGAAAACTATTCATCCAATCATTCTCGTGATTTCTATCTGGAGTAACTAGATCTGGAATTAAATGAGGATTAGCTTCCCAAAACATATCAGAGATTAGAATTGATGCAGTATTGTCATTTCGAACAATATAGTCAGAATTTCCAACTGCATCTTCTGGAATTAAGATGTAATGGTATGTTTGTCCAATTGAAAGACCATCTTGTCCTGAAGCCTGTACTTCAATATACGANTGAGATGTTAATGGCTCCCCCCATAAACCGGTTAATATNGGCTCAATGAATTCGACTGATTGAGGTAAATTCTGTGTGCGATACAATGACCAAGTAACATTTTCCTCATCAGGTAATCCATCTCCATCTTCATCAGGAATCTCGGGATAAGTCCAAGTTACTGTTATCGAATGAGAATCTGATTCATTTCCAGGAGATNTATCATAATCATAGGAAAGAGAGATACGGATATCTTGCATCTCATAATCTGGAGGATGAGAATCTCCGCATTGAAGATCTGGATTCCCTACATCTTTGAAGCCTGTAACATTACCATGAGTGTAATCTACCAAACCTTGATGATCAATTGCTGCAAGAATATAACTTGCACATTTTCCTTCCTCAAGGGGGTTAGGATCTTTCCAATCTGTTTGATTACCAGGAAGATCAACAACGAAATTTTGTGTTACTGTTGATTCAAAATCATCCATACTTTCATACGGCCACCTAAATGGGAATTCAACTCTCTTGTAAACTCTCCAACCCCCAAAATAAGGATCTTCAATTGGGCCTTCTGAATCCCAAAGAAGAGTAAGTTCCCCACCGGCGGATTTCTCCGTTCTAAGATTTAGAGGAGTTACATTTACTGGAGCCATATCCCCNACTAACATTATTGAGCCACTGGAAACACCATTCAGACGAAGATGGAACGAATTATTTGATTCAAAGGCTTCGAATAAATCATCAGTGTCTAAAGGAGATAGCACACCTGATGAACCATTAATNACGTGCATTGCAACTACCGAAGCAGGACTGACGCTGCTAGGNATCAGTTGGCTAATATTTCCCCAAAAATCAATGAAATCAACATTCAAATCTTGACCATCAGTAGGATATAATCTGAAGTCAAAGGAGCGTAAAGGAGTCTTGCCTATATTTACAGCTTGAGCATGAACAATGGTTTCAGGGAATGAAATATCAACAATTTCAAAGTCCATTTCCTCTACTGAAACTGCTTCACCAGATGTAACAATAGGCATATCTTGGAACTGAATTCTGTTTAAAATTTTGACAGTTCTAGTAGAAACTTCATCAAAGTCTGTAGGACTCATCAAACTGTGACGAACATGAAGAGTGATCAGATGATTACCCATAGGAAGTGTTGTAGTTAACACTCGGCCATATCCAATCGTTTCTACATAGTCAATTTTCCAAGTATAATTCACAGGTAATGGAGAATCAGGTGCTAACCCTGCTACAAACATAATGGGTTCACCAGTCTCAAATGTAACATCATCAACAGGNGGAACTGCAACATATGCTCCAGTAGATGTTTGATTCATCAAAATCTGTGTTTCAAAATAATTGTTAGCAGGGTCGATATCAATTAGATTAGTTGAAGAAGTAGTAGTAACATTCACTACAAATAACCCCAAATGATTGAGTGGNAAAATACATGAAACCAATTCACCTGGATCTATTCTCTTNGNACANGATTCTGGATANCCTTCAACTAATGAATATCCACTTGAAATATTGAATAATTCAATGTTCAGTGTAGTATTCCACGGCATATCTCCATCATTTCGAAGTTGAACTTTCAGAGCATCTTCTCCATAAGGAAATTTGACAAAATTCTCAAATCCTACTTGCACTACAACTTCATCGCCCCTAGCTGGAGAAATTCCTACTACAACAATATCCACGTCATCACTAACCTCGATTCTAACTGTTTCACCCAGATTATTCCAAGGATTTGGATCTGCTACAGATTGCACCCATAATTCAACATCGTAAAGACCNTCAGAAGGAAATTGAATATCAGGGAGAGCCAATTGGAGGGACGATGAGGATCCAGAAACCGTTACAGAAGTTGANGACTCTGAAATAAGAAGATGAGGGAGAACTAAGTCTGCTTTAACACAATGAAGACCTTCTTCCATCTCGGAAAAATCCATTTGAATAGAAACATCACTACCATTTGATTGCCAATCATACGATCCAGAATTAGAATTATTTACTGTTGNTCCAGTAATAACCTGCCATTTCAAAGAATATGTTTCGCCATCTGAAAGGGAAGTTGCATTGAATGTTGCATTAATCACATTGTTTATTGCAACTGCCTCCACAGTAACATATGGAGGGACTGTATCNGCAGGAGGCATGGGATTCTCAAAGAAACCTGCCCCAACATACATACAGAATTGA
The DNA here is from genome assembly GCA_002708015.1 of Methanobacteriota archaeon. Classification (GTDB taxonomy): domain Archaea; phylum Thermoplasmatota; class Poseidoniia; order Poseidoniales; family Thalassarchaeaceae; genus MGIIb-N2. Next base: position 19,560 of record PAOK01000006.1, on the reverse strand, counting down.
GAACTACCCATTAGAACATCTACTTGGTTTAGTCTCCAACCAACAGTAACTAATTCTTCTTCAGGCCAACCNATCGATGTGATTGAGATTTCAGCAGGATAATTTATTCCAGGATTAAGGACTTCATCAGAATCTAGATCATTGGAATTGTAGATAATGTCTTGGAAAAATTCATCGAGATAGAATTTTACGCCTATTCTATCATCTTCTGGACGNATATCTTCTGATGAAAAACTAAACACAACGGTATACGTTTGATTAGTATATTCAATAGCATAGAACGGATCAACAAAGGAAATTGTGGTTTTTTCATACGGATTTAGTGTGGGAACAGAAGTTTGTCGNGAAAACAAAACAGAAGGACATGTGGCTGTAGATACATGATCTCCCAGACAAATTTCAGCAACGATTGTACGCCCACCTATCGGAGTACTTGCATTACTCTGAACCTCTACCTCTAAGAAAATTGGATCCCAAACGCTGTAATGTGCTTCGCTAAGAGGCTGAATNCCATCTGTAATCATGAAATCTTGAATATTTCGAGAGCTAGTCGCTTCAGTAGCAGGTAATAGAGGNAAAGAGGACATCAAAAATAGTGCCAAAACAAGTGGGACAGAGCGGATAAATCTAGAAGATGAACCAGCCGCTGGTCCCGCCATGAGTATGTTTAGCCGCTCGTGTGGTAAATAATCAACGCCCTAATACCACCCTGAGTATAGCCAAATCAAGTTCCAATGTCATCTTCCAGTATCTCTGTGAGCAAGGGTTCATTTCCTCCCCAAAGAATCGAATTTCATGCGGAGAGACTTTCGCTCTGACGAAGGAGCGCTCACAGCTGTGATTGAGTTCCTCTCAGCCTTCGTTCTTTTCCTAGTTATTGTGTCTGCTTTCCTAAGTCTTAGTCGGCTGAGTCTAGGCCCAAATGATCCTATGATTGATCGATTAGATGAACACGCATCAGATGGAATCATGCGCCTCACATCCAGTGAAGGATGGATGACCCCATATTTTGATGGAATTAGAGATGAGGGAAATGGTACAGAAAATTGGCATTATGCTAACGCAAGTCAATTATTACACTCAGATGTGCTACCAGGGATAGCCAATTCGAATGGACATTTGGACCCGGATCGAATTACTGCATTGAATAATATTACTGAAACCCAATTAAAGAATGGATTAGGATTCCCAAATTATGCATCAATTAATCTTTCAATAACCATACTAAACAGTCCATTTGAAGAACGAAATGGAATGACATTATTCCTTGATGGAACTCCAAGGAAAGCAGCTCAGAATTCAGCCGCTTCATTTCGTATTTTACCAATGGGTAACGAAACAGTAGAAGTCAAGCTCGAAGTACATGATGCAGGAGTAGTACCCCCGATTATGCGAATTACAGAATTTGTACCTAATCCCGAGATAGGAGAACCTGAATGGGTAGAAATACAAAATGATGGAGGGTTTGCAGTCGACCTGAATGGTTGGGGAATTTCTAGAAATGGATTTCTTACTCTAATTGGGCAAGAAGCATTACCTGGAGGGGGCATATTACTACTTACAGGAGATTCGGAATCAATGGATATTGGGAACTCAAGTGTAGTAATTAATCTTGGACACACCGGGGTTCTTGGAAGGGGAATGATTGATGGCCTACATAATACTGCAGATAATCTAAAATTAACTTATAATGAACCTGGTTATTCATACACGCAAGAGGTAAATGTTGTTTCTTATGACTCAGATTGGGGATTACAATCAGGCTTTAGTGCAAAATTGGAGGCAAACGGTTCTTGGGATGTCTCTCAAATTACTTCACCTGGCAACGTCTAACCAACTTCTTGGCGTGGACTTATGAACGGCGTGTTGTGTGTTAGGCCCGGTCACCATGCTAGGCAACGCCTCATATGAGCGTGATAGATGCATTACTGGCATACGCGGGCTTGATGAAATTCTTAGAGGAGGTATTCCTTATGGTTCGGCAACTCTAGTTGCTGGAACTTGCGGTTCTGGAAAGACTACCTTGGGAATGGAATTTCTAATGAATGGTGCAAAATCTGGTGAAGCATGTGCACATTTCTCTGCCACTGAACCTTCTGTGAAACTACTAGAAAATATCAGACAGTACAGTTTCTTTGATATGACTACTGTAGANAGAGGATTGATCAATGTTTTTGATATGGATGTTCTTTTCTCGTGGTTGGGTTTAGACAAAAGCACTTTCAGTCTAGATGATATTGATGCAATGGTTAAAGCAATTACAGATATTGTAAATACAATCGGAGTAACTCGATTAGTCATTGATTCNGTGACTTCCCTATGTTATAAAATTCCAAATGAACAATTGATTAGAGATTTCCTATTTAAACTAGGAAAATCACTCTCAACCTTGGGTTGCACTACACTATTGATTGCTGAAATAACATCTGTAGGTGGAACTGCTCACCGNTCAGCGTTTGGTGTTGAAGAAGCCATTGCTGATGGAATTATTGTTCTTGGAGATGTTGAACGAATGGGTAATCTTCTACGATATCTGCAAGTTGTCAAGATGCGTGGAACAGACCATAGTAGGGCCAAATATGCTCTGGAAATAACTAGAAGTGGTGTGATGCTAACACCAATGCTAAAGTGGGGTGTTAGTCAATGATTGAATTTGATTTAGGTATTGCAGAACAATTAACTCAAGTTACTACTACATCTAGTGTTCAAGTTAGAGTAGGTACAAGTAACTCTGACCTTGTTATTGCATCAATTATTCAACCTTTAATCCAAAATTTTGGCATGGGGGGAGTATACATTACTGCTTCACAAACTGCTCCAAACGTCATAGAAATGATGAATACAATTGGTTTAGATGTATCTCCAATTCATTTCATTGATTGCGTTTCATCAGGTATTCTTGGAGGTACTCAAAATCCATATTCAAATATTGGCTACATCGATAGCCCAATTATGCTTGAGTCAATGCTGTTACGAACTCTGCACCATCTTGAGAACTCTCAAATACAACAAAATTTTGTTATTTTAGATTCAGTAAATGCTCTCTCAATCTATAATGAAGAAAGAATCTTGGCTGAATACCTTCATACATTCATCAATACATGCAAAAATCGTCAAGTTCTAAGCCTCATTGTNAACGTCCCTGATCAAACACCAGCAGGCGTTCTTTCTAATCTTGACTTATATTGTAGCGATCTCATAGATAGAGGTCAGGTAGTTATTTCTTGAGGGATTCGGATGACAATAAATTTTGATTCGGATGACGAAGACTTCTATGGAGATATGGGGTCTATCGGCTCAGTGAAATTCGATCGAATCTTAACAGGTACACCTCACAATACTGGAAGTATCCCAAGGGGATTCACTCTTCTTGGATATGGAAACACAGGTGCGGGGATAGATCTTTTTGCAAAGCAATTTGTTTCTGTAGCTGAAGACCCTGAAAATACAATCTTAATATCCACGTCAGAGACAACATCAGAAATTTTGTCTGTTTACAAAAAGTATGACTGGCCNACAGAGATTCGAGTTCGCACCATGGGGGAGGAATATAACCGAGAAGTACTAACAAAAGAACTTGAAGCTTCAAAATATAGAATTGAAGGATTTACCCTCAGCGATATACAAAAATTAGCACAAACTCGTTTCGTAGACCANCAATCTCACGATTTTCTCACTGATTTGACTACTCAAGTTACTTCTCTAGGGCCTTACTTTCGTGCAGCTATAGACAGTCTAGATTTCTTTTACAGCAGATTTGATNCTAGTAGAGTCACATCTATGCTAAGAATAATGCAAGCCCATGCACAACGAAATCGTGGTCTTCTTCTACTGACAGTTAGTGGAGATGCAGTAGAAAAAAGTACTGAACGTGAATTGATGGCAATTTGCGACATTGTAATGGAATTCGAAGTAGGGATGAGGGGTTCAGATTTCGACACTAGAATGGTTATACGGCGATTTAGAAACTCACCTGAGAATCTCGCATTTATCACTTTCAGAGTAACTCCGGAAGAAGCGATTACTCCAGAGACTGTCGAACGAGTGGCATAACTCGCCCAACCTTCAAGGCATTCAACCTCTAGTGAAGGTCATGAAGAACCCGAAGGGCTCCCAAGATGCTGTGAGCCCGGTTATTGCTACAGTTCTTCTTTTAGCGATCACTGTACTACTCACAAGTGGCATATATATCATGGTACAAGATGCTGTGCAAGCCCCTGATAAAGGCACACCATATGGACAATTAACATCACAATCTCTAGATAATGGGTTTCAAGTTGTCAGAGTTTCGGATTTATCTAATGAATTAATGATCAATACCATAAAATTTCAGATTATTTCCAATAATGGCACAATTATCGAAGGCTTAGCTAATGACGCATCAGTATACGGTGCAATCGGATCAGATGTTACTTTTCAGGATCGAGATGCAGGTCTAACACTTAATCGAGGCGATTATTTCATCATCAATGCAACAGCAATAGGTTCAGATGAAGGTGATTGGACATTTAGACTAATATTCATGGGAACTGGAACGCGTGGAACCGCAGATTTAGGACAAGTTATCCTACCTGCTACTGAACTGTAATTAAGCGAAGAATCAAACATCAAAGCCGATACAGATTAACATGAACGATGATAGAGACGAAGAGTCTATTCAATCGATTCAACCCACTAATTTCCAAGACGTTACTTGGTTTTTAGCCCCTTCAAAGTCCCACATGATAAGGTGGATATTGTTGGCATCAATGTCCGATAAAAAAACACGAATTTCTTTTTCAGGCAAGCCAGGAGAAGATATTCATTCAATGGCAAACTGCATAGAAAGATTGGGAATTGAGATAAAAAGGAATGAAAAATACTGGGATATCCATGGTAAAGGAACAAATGGATTTTCTCTTCCTAACGAAATTCTAGATTGTAGAAATTCGGGCACAACAATGCGTTTTCTAATTCCTCAAGTAGCATGTTTCCGTACTCCTGTAGTTCTCGATGGAGACTGGACATTACGAAACAGACACCTTGAATCTTCTACTAATTCTATTGAAAAATTAGGTGCCACTGTCCAAATGTCTGAAGGTAAAGGCGCACCATATTCTATTTCGGGTCCATTACATCCTGGAACTGTAATTTTAGACACCAGTACATCCAGTCAATCACTTTCATCACTTGTTTTACTAGGGCCCAGAATGGCAGGTCCAATTGAAGTAATTACAACGGGAGATTCAGTATCTAATCGTCATGCTGCTTTGACATTTGAGATCGCAAGACAAACCGGATCTAAAGCAACATGGAATGATAAAGAAAAAATAATTATCGAACCTTGGACTCCTAAGTGTCCTGAAAATGTAATAATACCTTCAGATCTAAGTTTAGCCGCGTTTGGACTAGTTTTAGCAACTGTCCATGATACTAGTCTTGATATTGTAAATGCACCAAATCCAAAAGATGGTATAGGTGCAGAGATTCTCTACGAAATAATTCAAAATAAACCTACAAAAGAGATGGATTTAGACTTACTGAATTGTAATGATTTACTACCTGCTTTATCTGCTTATCTTGCTTTAGGCCCAGGTGGGAGGATTAGGAATGCTTCACANGCTAGATTCAAAGAATCAAATCGTATATCAAAAACGATAGAGATGCTTGCTCATTTTGGATTACATGTAAATGAATGTGAAGATGGCATTCAAACTGAAGGAAGACAAACTCCAAAGATACCAGAAAATATTGTTGATGTATACGGAGATCATAGATTATTCATGACTGCTGCATGTATCGCTAGTAAAACAGGTGGAAAACTAACTGATAAAGGAGTCTGGAAAGTTACTGACCCGTTATTTCCTNATCAAATTGGTTTTGAATAATTCCTAATTCTTACCATTGTATGATCGTCTTCACCCGATGGNGGATCTNCCCAATCAGGATCACCAGGTAACACAAGACTGCGCCCTATTGAATCAAGAATTTTAGCTAATTCAACTTGAGAATCAGAAAGTTCATTCCAAGGAATTGAGCCATCTCTTAATCTGAACCAACGGCGAAGTGTTTGCATTGCTCGAACGCTACGTTGCCATAATCTAAGATGTAATCTCGCACCTACACTCCATAGTGGCATAATAATAAACGCCAGAAGTATCCATGGTACTGAAGTTATTGTAGGTTTGAGGAAACCAAGAGCGCCCTGTTCTAGGATTGCCCAAACTGGNCTAGATGAACCAGCTAGAAGCCATGCAATTGGAAATGAAACAAGAATCCACCAGATAGGTAGTAGCATGAAAGCCACAGCTATCTTCTTTGTGCCCAAAGCATATGGTTCATCTTCTGCCGATTTAGCAGCAATAGGTCCAGCAATNCGATATGGAGGATATGATCCGATTAATGCACTCCATGTAATGAGGCCAAGCATCCAAATCCAGCACCAGATAAACTGAATCATAGCAGAAATCATAGAAAATAAACCAGGGCGTTTATTCCTATCATACAATTCNTACTCAGATAATCCGTAAGATTGCATTATCTTAGAATGTAGTTCAACCTTTGAACGCAATTCATTCGCTCTATTTGGTTCAGTCTCTTGTAAATATAACCACGCAGCACGCATTCTACGAGCACCCAAAACCGCTTCTTCGAAACTTGCTTTTCGACTTCTACCTTCTGCCCTATTTCTATGAACTGATACTAATCCTCGTGTTCTCCAAAGCAACTTTCTATCTTCCCAAGATTCTAANCCATGACTAGTTCGTTGTAACTCTCCACCTAAATCCTCAGTTACATATTGAACCCATGCTCGATCATTTGCATCNTCTTTTCCGAAATCTGAAATCATTTGTTCAGATGGCTCAGGAGCACCATCTTCTCCAGGNAGAGGAGGGATATTCATTGGNGAATGAACTTCAACTAATGCCCGCTCTCTAAATCTATTCGGATCAGAATAATGCAAACCTACAGGAACGAGGACCGGTTCAGGAACACCTTTCTCACGTGCTCTTCGAATTGCGAGTAACAACATTCTGGCAGGACCTGTTTTTACTCGTTCAGGCTGACTAGATAGATGGGAAACACCCTCAGGAAAAATCACACATCTTCCTTGATCCACCAATATATCTGAAACTGTATCAATTACAGCTTGATTACCCTTTTTTCTATCTCCTTCAATGTGTTCTTTATCTATAGAACGATAGATAGGTCTAGCGCCAGCAGCTTTCATTATCTTACCTAATATTGGAACTTTGAATAGAGTATGTTTTGCAATAAACGTGATTTGTCCAGGTAATGTAGAGATCATTACTAATGGATCAATAAGAGAACCTGGATGCCAAGCGGCGAACAAAACACCTCCTTCTTCAGGGATATTATCTGTCTCAATTGCCCCATGTTCTCGAAACCATGTTTCGCTAATTTCTTTCGCTACCCATCTCACGGCCCGATAGGATCTGGATGGAGTAGACATGGTCTATCGGAGTATGTCAACACAAATAGCACAATCGACAAATAAAATGTCTATTACCCCAAACGACCAAAATGATCGTCTAATTGGGAGATATCCATTTTCAGAACTGTAGGTCTACCATGAACACATGCCCATGGGTTTTCAATAGTAGACATATCAGCCAGTAAACGCCTCATTTCAGCTAATTCAAGTCGTTGATTTGCCTTNACTGCACCCCGACATGATTTCATGAATGCAATTTCATCTTGAAGTCGATCAACACTATCTAGAACCATACTATCTGATTCATTAATATCTGATAATAAATCTCGGATAAAGCCCTTTAATCTTTTATCGCCAAGTAATAATCGAGGTACTGAGTGGATTTCATTTACTGAATCTGTTCCAAATTTGAAACCTAATTCACTCAATAATTCTCTATTTGCCTCGATAAGACCTTTTTGACTTGGTGTTAATTCGATTTCTAACGGATTGATAAGAGGTTGAGATTCCCAAGATGACATATCATTACGTAATCGTTCATACCTAATTCTCTCATGCAATGCATGTTGGTCAACAACAAATAGTGAATCACCGCCTTGAGCCAAGATGTATGTATCGGCAAATTGAGAAAGAGGCTCCATCGCAGGCACATCAGTCACAGGACCTCTAAATTCAGGCTCAGAAATCGGAGAAACTGGATCACCGCTGCTGGAATAACGGTGCAATGCTCTTTCAGCAACAGAAAGTGCTGGTGAAATAGGCATAGAGTCGAGACCNGGTAATATTTCTTGTACAGCAGGAGAATAAGAAATCGGCCTAGGACGTGGATTTTCAGCTCCCAGATTTGGNGGAACTGGTTGATTAAATCTAGTTTGGACAGAAGTTGCTGCCTCAATCCAAGCAGGCTTATTACTTTCATCCGGATATTCTTTAGGGATTTTTTGAACAGTTCCAACAGAACCTAATGGAAAGTTTTCAGATGGAGGAGCACCCGTAGGAACCGAGAGTAATGTATGAGAAATTCCTCTTTCAAGTCTCTCCAATATTCTCCAAGAGTTTTGTAATCTAACCTCTCTTTTTGTCGGATGTACATTTACATCGACCTCATCATTGGGCATATCTAAAAATAAAACACAAACAGGATGTCTGCCAACCATTAAACGAGTTTGGTAACCCTTTCTAATTGATTGTAAAAAGGGAGTAGAAGCAACTGCTCTATTGTTAACAAAAACATGAATATCATCAGATCGACCACGATCAATTGATGGAGGTGATATCCATCCTCTCCATCTTTCTTCACCAGGAGCGCTTTCATCTGAATCGGGACTAACAAGAGGGATAAGACGTTCAGAAGACCCCCCTAGTACATCATAAAGACGAGACTCTGGAGTTGTAGGCCCTGGTGATGAGAGTACTATTCTGTCATCTACTTTTACTGAAAAACCAACTTCAGGGTGAGCAAGTGCATATGCTAAAACAACATCAACTATAGCAGCAGTCTCTGTAGAGGGACGTCTTTGGAAAGCCATTCTAGCAGGAACTGAGGCAAAGATATCTCTGACCTCTATTCTAGTTCCAATTGACTTACCCACTGGACCGATTGGCAATACTCTCCCATCTTTTACTTCAATAAACGAACCTTCTTCGTCGGCTAATTTCGATTCTATTCTCAGATGACTTACGGAACCTATCGCTGCCAATGCTTCACCTCTGAAACCTAAAGTTCCTATTTTTGATAGATCTTCTGATGTTCTCAATTTACTAGTAGCGTGCCGATTTACTGCCAATGTTAATTCCGATTTTGGTATTCCATGTCCATCATCTTGTACTGAAAGACGAGAAAAACCCCCTCCTTCAACAACAATATTGATGCTAGTTGAACCTGCATCTAAACTGTTCTCAACTAATTCTTTGACTACCTGAGCAGGGCGCTCTACTACTTCTCCTGCTGCAATTCTCCCGATAGTAGCATCATCGAGTTGTTTAATGGAGTTACGAGTCAAAAAAATCACTCCTCAACCCAATCCGGCATTTTCTCTTTGCCTTTTTCTTCGGCTTTAAGAGCATATAATGCATCTAGCGCTTCACGAGGAGTCATCATATCAGGATCTAAAGCAGAAAGGCGTTCTAACAGATCTTTCTGCTTGCTAGATAAGATTGGGACATTATTTGGAGATGTTTGGACAGGATTCGGTTGTTGATGGACAGTCCATCCAAAAACAGAGGATTGCCCATCTGGTCTAGAAAGAGGAATACCTTTTCCTCCAGCTCTAGCTCCCTCAGCTTGTTGTTCCAAGAAAATCAACAAATCCCTTGCTCTCTCAATAACAGAAGTGGGTAATCCTGCAAGGGACGCAACTTGGACCCCATATGAATCATCACAAGGCCCATCAGAAACAGTATGTAAGAACGTCAATTCACGATCAATTTCAGCCACCTGAACATGAATATTGAATAAACTATCTATTTCACCTTCTAATCCTATTAATTGATGATAATGAGTTGCAAATAATGACCTTGAACGAATTCTCTTTGCTAAATCTTCGGTCACTGACCATGCAATTGCTAGGCCATCAAATGTAGATGTGCCTCTACCTACTTCATCAAGAAGAACCAAACTTCTNGAGGTTGCACGACGAAGAATATGTGCAACTTCTATCATTTCTACCATAAATGTAGATCTTCCACGACGTAGATCATCATGTGCTCCAACTCGAGTAAATATCCTATCAATCAATCCAATTCTAGCCTTTGAAGCAGGAACAAAAGAACCAGCCTGAGCAAGAATAGAAATCAATGCTGTTTGACGTAAATAAGTCGACTTCCCGCCCATATTAGGTCCAGTTAACAATAGAAATTTTCGATTCTTGGCAAATTTAGTATCATTAGGAACAAACCCTTCTAATTCTTCTAAAACAGGGTGTCTGCCATTGATAATTTCTAATCTATCATCTTCAAAAATCTCTGGCCTAACCCATGATTTTCTACGAGACTGTTCAGCGAGGGAACATAAAACATCTATCGAAGCAATGCTTCTGGCTATTTGAGAAAGATCTGAACTTTGGCTTTTTATTCGTTCTCTTAACTCCAAAAATAATCGATATTCAAGATCATTTGCTCTTCCACCTGCATTTAGGATAATGTCTTCCCATTCTGCTAACTCATCCGTAGTATATCGNTCTGCATTTGTCAATGTTTGACGTCTTCGATACTCATCTGGAACCTTGTCCGTGTGAACTTTGGTGACTTCAACAAAATACCCAAATTGCCTATTAAATTTAATTTTAAGCGAGGGGATATTCAATCTCTCCCTCTCTTTTTGTTCAAATCTCTTAAGCCAATCCTTACCTTCTCCTGATCGAATACGAAGTTCGTCTAATGAATCATTAATTCCAATTCTAAATAATCCCCCATCACGTATGGTATGAGGGGGTTCATCTATCAATTCACTTTCAATCATTGACCTCACAGATTCTAATTTGGTGAGACCTTCACCTAAGGAAATAAGAAGTGCATCAGATGATTCATTGACTAATCCTTGCAGACGAGGCATGCGACTNAGGGCATCAGAAATAGCAATCAAATCACGTGCGTTAGCCCTATCATATGCTAAACGAGTTGAAAGGCGTTCAAGATCTCTCATAGACTGCAAACAGGATCTTATTTCTGCTAATCTCTTAGAAGCACGAACTAAACAAGAGATAGCCGAATGACGTTCAGCNATTCGATTCTTATTCATTAAAGGCCGAAGTAACCATTCTCTTAACATTCTTCGACCCATCCATGTACGAGTCTGATCAATAGCATGAAGAAGAGAACCTGAACGCTCTCCTAGTAGTGTTTGTGTTAATTCTAAATTCTTCAGAGTAGTCTGATCAAGAGACATATATTCTGAATCGTCCTCAATAGAAATCTCTCTAAGAGGTACAGCATCAATCAAATGAAGAGAAGAAATGTAAGAGGCACCAAGACCACAAGCTTCCATCCCATATGGNCGAGAGTCAAGATCTATCGAGCCTAAATCCGCAACATCNAGATGATGACGAACCACTTCGACTCTACGCTTAGGAGAACATTCNTGGGTTGAAATAGATAGATTGTCCACATCNATNATGACTGAGCGTAATGACTCATTTACTGCATCTTTACTAGATGTAACCAATTCGGCAGGCGACCATCTTAACATCTCGTCTCTAAGTCTATCAAATCGAGAGGAACCATTGAACTGCTGTGCCCATGCTCTACCAGTAGAGGTATCNAGTAAAGCAAGGCCTAAGGAATCAGATTTGAGGATTACAGATGCAAGCAATGCTGAACCATCTTCGCCAATCAAGGAATCTTCGTATAATGACCCNGGAGTATAAACTCGGGAAACTACTCTTCTGAGTATCTTCTCTCCNGGTAANGGCTCTGATGCTTGCTCACAAACTGTAACTTTGTGACCTGATTGTACCATTTTTCNNANATAATCTTCAACGCTATGCCAAGGAATTCCTGCCATTGGNACGGGGTTCTCAGCATTCTTATCTCTACTCGTCAAAGTAATCCCAAGAACCTCGGAACCTANTACTGCATCTTCGTAAAACATCTCATAGAAATCGCCCATTCTGAAAAAAAGAACGGTGTCAGGATATTCTTGCTTGATTTCCCTATATTGATCAAGCATCCCGGGTCCCTTGCNAGCCATTCTTGCACCTCCAAATAACGCGTGACCATCTGCGCACGCCAGCGAGGCATGATGAACATAACGCTAAAAAAAAGATGAAAATCAGAACCAATAAAGTAACTAAATCACCATGCATCGAAACCCATAACTTGGAAATTGCGTGCTAAAACTAAACAAGCTCCTGCTGCAATTGCTAAGAAAANACCATCAAAAAGAAGAGACGGGCGGAGTATCGGATTGGTNAATGATGTTGAATCAATTANTAATAGACGATCTCCATTGTGAATTACATGTATGGTATCCCCATTCGAAACAGCAAATTGAGAGGAGAAATCTTCCGGGGATTCAACGCTGAGACTTTGAACAGAGCCATCTGCATCTAGAATTATCACATTCGATTCTTCTCCAAATACCCATAATCTTCCTCCCGAATCAACAGTTGAAGCGTTACCTCCTCCAATACTTATTTCAGATGATACTGACAAATCGTCTCCAATTAGAGTTAATTGATCAGAAGAAACTGCAAAACCCATTAGATCCGGATCATCTGAAATATGAACTGAATGATATGCTGCACCTATACTATGTTGTACTAAAGTTGCCTCAGGAGCAAAACCTAGAGACGCCGAAGCTACAAAAAGAACTTCTCCAATATCTGACGGAGAACCAGGATTTGAAAATACTGAAGAAATCCCTCGAACTATTGCTAAATTACCAGAATCATCAACGTCAAAACCTGTGAGAGTAATGGAATTATCTCCTGTATCAGCGGCAAAACTCAATGGATTCTGAATTCTAGAATCAAATGTACGAAGTTCCACATTTTGTCCTCTTTCAATCAAAATCCATCCTGATGAACCATCTTCTGCATGAAGGTCCAATACTTTGTCTTCTGCTTGTAATATCGGAATAGAGGTTAAATCTTCACCGACTATTCTAACCAACAGTCCAGATTCTCCACCTACTAACCAATCTGAACCGAAGGAAGAAACTACTGTTGGTTCAGATGACATAGAAATTTCTACAACATTTGAACCTTGAATTCTAAATAATCTGTTAATCCCAGAATCCTCGATAACTGCTAATGAACTGCCATCTTCTGCGAAATCCATAGACAGAATAGAACTCCCATCTGGTAAAGTCGGATGATTTTCAGTACCTGACGGAATTACATCTGCAACCTGAATTAAGGCTGCACCCAGTATCAGAACCATCAGAAATGCAATCAAGGAAAGCCATTGCCCCTCACCTTCTTCGGTTAGAAGCAGTGTGAATAGACCTGGGCTAGAACCAGTTGCCATACAATAGTGTGCCACGGGTCGGTTCTTGAAGCATAGCCTACTATCCTACCTAAAGTGACTCATCTACAGAATCACTGTGTAGAGAGGGGATTAAATAGAGACTGTAAGTCGCCGGTACCCGAGAGGGATTCCAATGGCACGTAAGCCCGCCAAGATGTATCGTCAAGTGAAAGGCCAATCTTTCACACGTCGCAAGTATACTGGTGGTGTTCCGAACAATAGAATCCTAAGATTCCACATGGGAAATCGTACTCGAGCAGAAGCGGGCGGATTCCCAGTAATCTTGCACTTAACCGTAAATAATGCATGTCAAATCAGACACACTGCTCTCGAAGCAGCAAGAATGATTTCTAACTCTAGAATTAGAACTGGAGCTGGCGAACAAGGATATGCACTAAGAGTTCACACCTATCCTCACCAGATCCTTCGTGAAAATAAGCAAGCAACTGGAGCAGGTGCTGACCGTGTTTCACAAGGTATGCGTCAATCATTCGGAAAAAATGTAGGCACTGCTGCACGAGTCAAAAGAGATCAATGTATTATCTCTATTCAAACCGATCCTGAATTCTATCTTGATGCACGTGATGCTCTTCGTAAAGCAGGAATGAAATTTCCATCATCAACAAAGATTCGTCTAATTGAAGGTGCAGAACTTCTGAAAGGTCTAGTCTAGACGTCGAATTCAATACTGATGTCCAAAGTCGATAGTTATGTACTCCGAAGCCGAAGCAGTGTCGATGCTTGAAGAAAGCGTCCGCACCGCCCCAGTTATTTGGAAAGGAGAATACCCCTATTTCATTCACCCACTAACAGATGGAGTCCCACGAGCTCCAAGTGATCTTCTTGCTGCCGCCAGAGACCTACTGCTACATAGAATAGATTGGGAAAATATTGACCTTATTCTATCAATAGAAGCAATGGGTCTACCATTAGCATCTGTTCTTTCTGTAGCCACAGGAATCCCAACGGTAGTTGCTAGAAAACGCTCTTATGGCCTAGAATTTGAAACCGTTGTAGATCAAAGTACTGGTTATTCAAAGGGTTCAATTTGGATTAATGATGTAAATCCTGAAGAAAAGATACTCGTAGTAGATGATGTGATTTCTACTGGCGGAACTATGGAAGCAGTACTTTCTTCACTAGAAGCAAGGGGAGCGATTCTATCGGAAGTTTGGACCATTTTCGAGAAAGGCGATGGAATGAAGAACCTAATTAACAAACATAACTGGCCTCTAAAAAGCTTAGTTCGAATAGAAATGAATGGGGCAGAAGTAAATATTCTACCATAATAAATTAGAAAATATCTCAAGGTTGTATTATCATGGATCTCTCTCGACATGAATTTGAACTCGATGACTTGGTTGAGAGAATTAAGAAAAATGATACTAAATTAGTTGCTCTTCAAGTTCCTGAAGGGTTGAAAATGCAAGCTCTTGAAATGATGGATCAAATCGAGACTGAGACTTCGGCAAGAGTCGTTCTTTCAGCAGACCCGTGTTATGGAGCTTGTGACTTAGTTCATGATAAAATGCAGAACATAGGAGTTGAATTAGTCGCTCATATGGGGCATTCTCAAATGAATATTGATTCAGGAATGCCTACACAATTTATACCAGTAACATACGACGGTAGTCCAGAAATTGCACCTGTAATTCCATATCTTATTGCACATCGAGAAATTGCATTTGAGAGAATGAATAATCCGTCAAATCCAGTTGAAGACGAACTTGAAGCGATAGATAAATTTCAAGACATGGTGGGTCGAATTGCTCCTCTAACTGATACCAAATTAGGATTAGTCGGGAGCATTCAACATTTGCATCTCTTACCAACGTACAAAAAATATTTCGAAGAAGCAGGATTTGATGTAACGATTCCTGTTGGAGGTGCTCGTTTATCCTTCCCAGGACAAGTTCTTGGATGCAATTACTCGGGAGACGATCCTACTGTAGGACATTACATATTCTTAGGGAGTGGAGATTTCCATCCAATCGGACTTGTACTTCATACAGGAAAACCACTTGCCATGCTAGACCCATATACAGGTGAGGCAACTGAAATGGGNAGAGANAGAATNGAACGAATTCTNAGACAGAGATCNGGNCTCATTATGTCTTCAATGGATAAGAATCGATTTGGAATACTAATTGGAGCGAAACCAGGTCAAATGCGTCGTAATTTAGCACTAAGAATGAAAAATAAATTAGAAAAACATGGNAAAAAAGGATATTTGCTAGCNATGGAGCATGTAGGTCCAGAATTAATTGATTTTTATCCTGTTGATGTTTTCGTTAACACAGCATGCCCTAGAATTGCGATTGATGATGCTGTAAAGTATGCTAAGCCGATGATTACTCCATACGAACTTGAAGTAGTATTGGGCGAAAAAAAGTGGGAAGATGGNTATAAATTCGATGAAATCCCATAATTTCTTCATCGATATCGTCATATCATCTGAGTACAACGGACAATTATGTCGGATAGAGATTGGTCCACAGTAACCTTCGAAAGAAGATTGCAAATGGTATATCACGGCATTATTATCGTAGCAATGGTTATCCTTTCCGCTCACTTATTAGAAAGTGTGCTAAAACCACTTTTTCTTGCATTTGGGCTATATTTTGTCTTAAAACCNGGAGCAGACTGGTTAAACAACCATGGTTTCAATACCTTACAAGCAAATGCGACAATGCTTCTTCTATTGATACTAGCACTTTCTCTCATAGGCTTATTTGCTTGGTTACAAGTAGATTCATTTCTTTCAAATCAGGAAAAAATCACTGAACTAGAAGTTGCCTATTCTGCACTTCTTGTAAGATCAGAATCATGGCCTATTGTTGGAGAATATGTACAAAATATGGATACATCACAATCTCCAACTCAAATTCTTGCAGATATGGGTATAGAAATTGGATCAGCAAGTCAATTAGCCTCTCTTTCTGGAATGGTATTTTCTTCATTAACTGTGTTATTCTTTTTGCTTTTTATTATTTTTGAAGCGAATTTATTGCCAGGTAGAATCGAAGCCGCTTTCCCTGGAGATTCATTAGGTCGATTTCAAAATATTACAGAAAGAGCACGNGATGGAATCAATACGTATATCGTAGTAAAAACGGGCGTAAGCATTGGAACAGGAACTTGCGCAGGACTAATTTGCTTAATTTTTGGAATTGAACTATGGTTTGTATGGGCTGTAGGAGCTATTGTTCTAAATTACGTTCCNTACATTGGTTCATTGATTGCTTCTGTCCCACCTGCTNTACTTGGGATGTTAATGATGAACGATGATCCGTTCTACCTTTTCCTATTCCTAGGCCTCCTTGTTGCTAATCAACAATTCTGGGGTAGCTTAATTGAAACAAAATGGGCAGGNGAAGCACTTGACCTCAGTCCGGTTCTCTTACTAATTGTTGTTGCATTCTCATATTGGCTTTGGGGTGTTGTTGGAATGGTTATTTCAGTTCCATTCACCGTAATCATCAAAATTATTTTGGATACTGTAGAACAAACTAGACCATTGGCAGTGTTGATGTCTGAAAGAAGTCCAGACCTTCAGAAAGTCTGGAATGATGCTCTAAGAGATGGAAGATTAGATGACTGGGAATTTACACGTTTACTTGAANTACAAAGAAATCTAGANATNGACGAACAAGAAATGAATNTTNCTGCAGGNAGAGCAGCAATTNTCNCAGCACTTGAGAGAGNATCTCTAAGTCCTATCGAAAGGGAATTTGTGATTCGTTACGCAAAAAATACCCCACTGGGAGACAAAGCAGTTGAATTGTTAGTACCGGGTGCCCTCTCTCCTTCTTCAATTGAATTAATGGAAAATTTACTAGAATTGAATGAAGAAGAATAATCTAGAGTTCTCCAAGTTCCATCCACATAGCCATATTTGCAGGATCATCTAGATCCGTAGGGTCCATTGATATCGCAGGACTGTCATTATTACCTTGTATAGTGTATTTTCCAATATTTGAATTGTAATTCTCTGAAGTTGATATTCCTCTACCTATCAACCAAAATAAAACTAATAGTACAACTCCGAGGCAGAAAATTGTATCCCACATTTAACACCTCTAAACGTTCTTAGCAAATAGATGTTGCAATAATTATGCATAATCTTGCCAATCATTTCCATTCCACCATTGAGTTGACCCATCACTCATTTTTCGCCAAGTGTATCCAGATTCATCAGTCCATTGTTTAGTTACTTCTAACCCAGGTATAGCCAGAGTATCAGATTCAGGGGTATCAGGTGTAGAATTTTCAATAACAAAACTCGCCTCTATTTCCTTAATTCTATCATCATCAATCCCATAAGCTGAAGCTAGTGTAACAAGTAGTTCTCGCTCATTTTCTGTGACGCTTCCATCTTTCATTGACTTAGAAAATAACTTGAGATACTCTGTCTCCTCAGGAGAAAATTCAGAAGGAATTAATCGATCTGAAAAACCATCAATTAATCCAATCACTGGTTTACGTACAGCCAATAATCCTACACCAATTAATACTCCACCAGCCATTCCAAAACCAAGTGCATTCTCCATTGCCTCACTACCCAAAATGAATAGAGTAGCACCAATGCCTGTGAACACTGCTGTAGAAAATGTCTTTCTAAGTGTCTTATCAATACCGAACACTGTATCTTTCAATGATGCATGAACAAACATNAACGCTTCGAAACCCATNCCAAGNGGAACGAAAATCAAACCAAATGTCCANACGAAATATTTCAANCGAGTNATGAAATCNGGATNTNCNCCCCATTGCCAAATTGAGGCATCNANAAAGCCCGCAGCACCTCCATTAAGGAGAGGAATGATGATAATAACATTGGAGAAGTATATCATATTGCTAATGACCTTTCCAAGGAAACCGATGTAAAGAGAACGGGATGTTAGACTCTTCTTTAGATCAGGATTATCTCCTTTCATGTGTTCTTTCATTGATGAACGATAAAAGAACAAAGCAATTATCGAAATTAAAGGAGACATCAAAGCAATTGCCCAAAGTCCTAATGGTTCTTGAGATATGTGGATGTTTAGGTAAGCAGGACATGTTCCAATAGCTGCAACTGCTTCAGGACCAACCTCTGGAATCCCACCAAACCATTCCTGAAGATATGGAGTCGCTCCGGCTTCAGTACAAATCATCCAAGCCGATTTTTGGATATCAAATAATGGATTTTCACTTATTGAAAACCACAATAAAATACCAACTATTGGTGCTAAATACCAAGCATGTTTCTGTAATTTTTCTTTGTATAAGAAACTCAAACTACCTACTCGATAGTAAATAGGAATACAGAAATAAAGTGCAACTGCAGTTAGATGGGCCATGAAAAATAGATCAATCTTTATCCACAGGAGATAATTCCAAATCCATTCCCAATCACTTTCGTAAGGAATCGCATCAGTCATGATAAATGTCGCTTTAATTCCTTCACAAATGAGTAAGACTGACATGAAACGATTCTCCATGGCACTAGAATTTGCACGCCAAACAAGATAAGCAAGGCCTAACATCCAAAGAAATACAAATCCTGAAGTCCATGAGATTATTAATCTCAATCCAAATAAACTCTCAGGTCCAAATCCTCGAACATAGTATTCGACTAAGGATGTGGCCATAATACTCGGTAAAAAACATAGATTATAATCAAAACCCAAAATTTGAATCTTTTGAATTAGGAACTATGCTCAATCCATTCTGTTCCATTCCACCATTGCATGGATTCATCACTCATTTTTCTCCAAGTAAAACCAGTATCATCTGTCCACTGTTGAATTACTTCCAAGGATTGAACTTCTAGTACAATAGACTCAGAATTATTATCAGAAAAACTAGCCTCTATTTCTTTAACTCTATCATCATCTATCCCGTATGCAGAAGCTAGTGTGACCAAGAGAGATCTTTCATTATCCGACATTTTTCCATCTCTAATTGATTTAGAGTAATTTTCGAGATATTCCCTCTCTTCTTCTGTGTATTGTGAAGGTATCAGACGTCCAGAGAAACCATCAATTATTCCTAAAACCGGCTTACGAACTGCAAGTAAACCTACACCAACGATTACTCCTCCAGCCAATCCGACACCCAAAACATTCTCCATTACCTCACTAGCAAGAATGAAAAGAAATGCTCCAAGTCCAGTG
>PAOK01000005.1 GCA_002708015.1 Methanobacteriota archaeon | reverse complement strand
CAATAGAGTTCCTCTTTCCGAAAGTGAACCCGATGAAGCACCTCCTGAAGTCCCGATACAGCCTAGAGAAGTTCTAGCTCCAGCCGGTTCTGTGTATGATGATTTACCAGATACTGAACGTTCTGGACATATTGTTCCATTTGCTCTTTGGCCTAGGACAGCAGTTAGATCTATTGCATCTAATCGTCATTTACTTCTGGACATGTTTGATGATTTGCTTGCTCTTCTAGAATCAAATGAAGACACATTTCCTTCATTCGATTTGGATGGTCAAACTTTGATGTTGGAAGAATACCTCATTCAAAGACCTGAAAATCGAGAACGTGTCAAATCTTTGGTTTCCGAAGGTAGATTGAATATTGGTCCATGGTATAATCCACCTTCCCAATTTTTGGTTGGTGGAGAAGCGTTAGTTCGAAACTTGCAAAGGGGTGT
This sequence comes from Methanobacteriota archaeon, assembly GCA_002708015.1. Taxonomy (GTDB): domain Archaea; phylum Thermoplasmatota; class Poseidoniia; order Poseidoniales; family Thalassarchaeaceae; genus MGIIb-N2. The sequence goes on along the minus strand of PAOK01000005.1, from coordinate 11,284 downwards.
TGCTGCGACTAAATCTTTTGGAGGAACTATTGGAAGTACTGTTATGCCTAGAAGTACATCTCACGTTAGCCAATTGCCTACTCTTCTATCTGAAATTGGATCTGATGAATTAATTTTCAATGGAGGAGCAGGACCATGGATTCAAGATGCTCGTGGTGTATTCAAATGGTCTTCATCCGATGGTGATTCATCGATACTAGCGATTAAACAAATCCCTAGTGGAGATTCATTAGGCGGATGGGGATTTGAGAAAAGAGAGACTGATTCGAAAAATAGTATGGAAGTAGATTCAGAAACTGCATCCAATAGAATTGAGACATTATCTAATCTTCATCTTGAAAAATATGGATGGCTCCCTCCCATGATGCTATTTGGGAATGGAACCAGGCACGGAATGGCACAACCTTCTCTTCCAAGCTTAATCGCAGATGCGAACAAAGCTATGGAAGGTGAAGTGACTTTTTCTCATTCTAGTTTCTCAAAATTCGGAAAGGATGTTCGTTCATGGGTAGGACGAAAGAAACTATACTCGTATGACGGTGAAATGCGCCATGGATGGGATAGAATGCTACATTCCGGCGCTTTATCATCTAGAATTTATTTGAAACGCATGAATGATCATACTATTCGCACTATTACCCAATCTACTGAACCTTTAGCGGCATTAAGTTGGTTCCATAAAGGAAGAAATCGATGGGATAGAATTCAAAATGCTTGGGATTTGGTTCTTCAAAACCATGGATTCCATGAGATCGGAGGAGTGTCTCCTGATGAGGTGCATATGGACATGGAAGATTCATTCAGGCATGCTCAGGAAACTGCTGCCATGGTTACAGAAGATGTTCGAATTGAACTAGCAGATGAAATGAATCTTCACCACATTGATCGTGACGCTATTCCAATGTTATTGCATAATCCTCTAGGAACAGAATGGAGCGGGATGTTACCAGTAGACATTGTGGCTCCTGCATACCGATGTTGGTTAGATGCAGGCAACCCTGTACATCTAGAATTCTCCAAGCCTCCAAAAAATTCCGCCTTAATCAGCGATTTAATCCAAGTATCTCCCGAAATTGATACTCATCTTCATAGAGACTCTCATGTTGAGTTGGAATTACCTCGAATTAGAGGTAGAGTACAGATTCATCGATTACCTCCTGGAATCCATGTCTTACATGCTGTTCCTGGTCATGCTTCTCCATCTACTCTTCCCAGTAAACCAGTGGAGGTTGAACAAGGAGAAGGAAGAATTTCTGCAATAGATAATGGAGAAATTCGTGTAGAGTTTCTTCCAGATGGGAGATTTGATTTGGTCGATCGTTCCACTGGTAGGCGATTTCCAGGCATTGGGCGGCTTGAAGATATTGAAGATGCAGGAGATTCCTATGATCACAGTCCTGCTGGCCATCCTGGTAAATCGGATGGTCCAATGGATTTGCGAACTCAGCCAATGGATCGTAGATTACATGATTCAGATATCACAAGAATTCAAACTACAACTAATTTACAACATTCAGATGAATGGTCTGCAACTGTTCATCTCAGAATAGTTTGGAATATCCCTGCATATTTAGATACCTTGAATCAAACTAGAAGTGTAGAGTTAGCCCCTGTTACAGTAGATCATTTCGTCACTCTAAGGCTTGGAGCAAGAAACATAGAAGTTGAAACATGGGTAGATAATAAAGCCGAAGATCACCGATTGAGATTAATTATCCCCACTGGAATGCATCTAACTAGTGCAAATGCAGGTACTCCTTTCGATGTTGTTCGAAGACCTGTTTTACATCCACACGACCCAAGTTGGGTCCAACCATTGGTTCCTACTCAACCAATGGAACGATTCCTAGCAGTAATTGGAACGGAAGATGGTTTGAATGATGGAGGGTTAGCTCTTCTTTCTCCAGGCGTCAATGAATATGAAATTATATTGGCAGATGATGCAGATCCTGGAGGCCATGATATTGCTCTAACTTTGGTACGTTCAATAGGTTGGACTTCTCAGAGTGGATTTTCTCATAGGCCCACGAATGCGGATGCAGTACTTCCTGCCCCAGGTTCCCAATGTATTGGAACATCAATTACTAGGTGGTCAGTACTTCCATTCGATGAAGATTGGCAATCTGAAAATATTCATCATTCTGCTGAATGTTTTTCTACATCGGCTAATTTACTAGTAGCTACTCGAAAACCTCTAGCGAATGGATTCTTTGAAGAATCTCTGACTCCTGGAACTCTGGGTCGAAGTCTAGAACATATTCGATTTGATGGAGAAGGCCCCAAACCAGTCTTATCTGCGTTCAAACCTTCTGAAGATATGGGGGGTATTATTTTGCGTGTCTATAATCCAACTGATACAGATTGGAAGGGAAGAATTCATTCGGATCTTGACTTAGAACGAGTGCATGAGTGTAGCATGTTAGAAAATGTGAGAAGAAAGAAATTAGACTTGAAAAATGGCGGGTGGGATGCTGAAGTTAAATCCGGTTCAATTGTTCAATGGCGGCTTTCTTGATACTTCTGAACTATGTACTGTCGGATTAATGAATGATTGAACATGACTACTATTCGTTCTAGATTCCAACTTCGCAGAAGAATGTTAGAGGCCCACCAAGAAAGAAACTATAGCGAGGAAGCAGGACTACGAGGAGAAGAAATTGCTAGGGAAAATTTAGAATTAAAATTAGGCCCCCAAGGGTGGAAATTTTTCTCAGGTGTTTTAATTCCAGATCCTAATAGATCCAAAGGGAGATTTGAAATTGATATCATAGCTATTTCACCTAAAGGAATTGTTTTGATAGAAGTTAAACATTGGAAAGGGAAAATCGAAGTTTCAGAAGAAGGAATGAAACAAGTTAAGGGCAAGGTAGACTATCCATTCAATCGTTTAGATGATAGAATTAACCAAATTAGTCGTATTCTACGTCCAAGTATAATTGAAAATAATGTGGGAGAGGATTCTCCTCCCATTAAAGCAGCAATTATTCTAACACACAAAAGTAGTTCTATTTCATCCAACGAGATGGGAAAACATCGTATCCTTAAAACGAAAGAAGCAACAGCGATTAAATCTCTTTTTGATGGTGAAGAACGAATGAAAAACAATATGCGTAAACATATTATTGANAAATTATTAGAATTTGGAACATGGGATACAATTCAACATAAAGGAAAGAATGACAGTGGATTAATCCGTTGGGGACAAATTCCCGAAGAAAGCAGTGAATTGATAATTGATGGAATTAATATCCTTGATAGNACACAAGTTAACTATTTTACTATANAGCAAAATTGTGGATGGTTCAATACTTTATGGAAAAATCCAACATTGTCTATCAAAATCTATCTACGTAATAATGAGATAATTCAATCAAATATCCATGAAGATTCTCTTTTTCCATGGATNCAACCTGGAATTGGAGTCATAGAAGGAGGTCTGCCTATGATAGACATTGNAAGAGTAGATTATGGCAGAAAAACCGATGACGACCCTAGAGANAAGGTTCGATTAGAAGGAATNCCATATTCAATTGGGGATATTGTAAGAGGAACTGTGGATGGATGGCATGACACATACGGCTTGTTCATTGAATTACAACCGAATATGAATGGTCTTATTCCAATGAGTATGATGCCTAATCTTGGACTCGACAACCTCAAAGTGCTGTATCCTAGAGGACAATCTGTGAGAGTCATGGTTACAAACGTAGATCATCAAAGAAACCGAATCGCATTAGATTTTCCAGAGGGACTAAAATGAGAACTACAAAGGCTATTGCTCCTACTCGAATTGACTTGGCCGGTGGCTGGACAGATGTCCCAATTTTTGCAGAAAAATATGGGGGAGAAGTTGTAAATTTTGCAATAAATATCTATGCACAAGCAAATGTAGGAACTACTGAAAATGGCATGCTTACNGCAAAATACAGCAGTAATTCAAGATTAGGATCTGGCTTAGGAACTACAGGTGCGGTTAATGTAGCACTATTAGCTGCAATTGATGGTGGGAAATCGGATCCNCTGGAGATTGCTGAAAACGCATATCAATTTGAAATGCAGTTAGGAAACANAGGAGGAAGACAAGATCAATGGGCAGCAGCACTTGGAGGATTCAACCATTTACTATTCATTGGAGAACGGGTTGAAAGATTACCTCTAGAGCCTCTTCAAAGTTCTAAAAACTGGTTAAGTAAACATCTAATTTTGGTAGATAGCGGTATTGAGCATGTTTCTGGAGAAATGCATCAAGAAGTTTGGGAGAAATTCAAACAAGGTGATTCTAAAGTTGAAGAGGGATTACTTTTGCTAAGAACTGCGGCGAAGAAAATGGCTGAAGGACTAAACAGAGATAGAAGGGATTCTGTTGTAGAGTCCTTAAAGCAGGTATGTGCAGGAGTTGATTTGATTGATGAAAAAATNCATGCTCCATTCAAACCAGTCATTGAACCACTCATTGAAGCAAAGCATGTCATGGGATGGAAGGCAGTAGGTGCTGGGGGAGGAGGATGTGCGATGCTCNTAGTAAGACCTAGTACCCAAGATTTAGTGAAACAATCATGCGAGAATGCTGGTTGGTCAATAATTGAATGGGGATTTGATGAAAACGGATTGACTATTGAAAATGAATGAATTAGAGGTGATATGTTATGAATTTAGAACAAGCACTTAATTCCGATTCTGATTTTTTTATGATTACAACAAATGTCTGTTATTATTGTACCAGAGCGAAGAATATCCTTAATGCAAAGGGGTTAACATTCTCAGAAATTGATGGGAACAAAGAACTTGAAGTTCATCTTGATGCAAGAAATCAAACTGGTTGGAGAACAGTACCAATAATATGGGATCTTAGAAGTGGCGAACCTATCTTTGTAGGTGGTTCAGATGAACTCATTGTGCTATTGAATCAATCCACTGAATAATCTCATTTTTCTGATTCAAATTAACCATATGCCCCTTATGATGGCGGAGTTTCAAAATTGGACAATTTGCAGTCTCGATTACATTACATAATTCTTCAGCTTGAGTCATTGAAACAATCTGATCTGTAGATCCATGCATCCAAACAACTGGAATTGGATTCTCTAATAATTTAGAATTCAATTGACTCGGCCGAACTGTTTTTCCAGCTATCAATACAAGACCGATGGCTCTATTGTAAATTTCAGGGTGCATGAAAACTTCAGTGGCCATAGCAGCTCCTTGGGAAAATCCACCTAAAATTAGTTCACCTTCTGTTGAATGTTCTTTGATGATTTTTACAATTAATTCTACTGATTGATCAACTTGATTTAGAGATGACTGATCCAACGGAACACTTGGTGAAGCATCTCTTAACCACCAAGCAAAGCCTCTCTTGGGATGAGGTATTTTTGCTTCTGGAAGAATGAGAGACATGTTAGGAGCAAGAAGTGATTCAGCAAGAGGACGAATCAACTCTGCTGTACCGGTTAATCCATGCATCATTACAAGTGTAGGCATGTTGCAACCTCACAATGTCCAAGAACGAACAAGAGCACCGGCAACTTTGAGATGAACAAAGGAATCTTGACCTCTTAAGGTGACAGTGATTGAATGCTCACCAGAGTTAGAGGGAATGGTACCGAATGAACCCTTTTCAGTTGCTCCCGCACCCCAAGCTCGAGTCAAAGGAGAAGCACCTTGGTGATCTCTGATACTAAGTGACCCTGAACCACCTTGCTCACTTATTTCTACATCTAAATACCAAACTAAAGTATCCCAAGCTTCGTTTGGAGAATACCCTTCATCGAGAAATGTATCGTAAATTTCTTGATCATTTTCCTCATAAAAATTATCATGTATATCTCCAGCACGATAAAAGAAAACATCTCCAGAATAACCAGTTTTCTTTTCATTGAGATTCATTTGAAGATGATTTACACCCTCATTATCAGTCCAAAGAAGGCTCTTGATAAATCCCTCACGCCCACTAAAAACNTAACTAAGAGTGTGATCTTCACTAGATGTTGCAGAGACTGAGACTTCNCCGTTGTAGATGTTGTCGGTGTTTGCACTCCAATCTTGGCCTAAGAGCCTGAAATCCCAAGTGTTGCCAACTGCCCACGGGAAATTAAAAACAGGCTGAGGATCTCCATTCTCGTAAACTGACAAACCATCCATTGTTACTCTGCCTAAGAATGGATTGTGATTGATTACTGCATGTCTTTGTGCCTCGCCTTCTGATGAGATGCCTAACATGAATAAACCATCATCTTCACGAATATCTGCGACTACTAAGCGAGTGCTGTCTTCTCCAAATTCNGGGGTAATGAAAGTNTATAGCCACTGGTCACCAATTTGCCATTGAGGCAAGACTAATTCGTCTTCAGTAGTATCNCCAATTTCAGAATCGGTGATAGTATCATCACCNATACAGCCNGTTAAGCAAACTGTCATCATCAAAAACGACAACAAGTAAGCACGCATGTAATACCCCATAGNGAGGTTATTTTTCAGTATACGGGTATGCTGCTCAGAAAAGGTATCTCTCACCAAGAGTACTNGCAATGCTACTATGCTATCAATTCTAAACAATAATTGGAACAATAACTAGGCTGACAATACTCATCAATTTGATTAGAATATTTAGAGACGGNCCAGAAGTATCCTTGAATGGATCACCGATTGTGTCTCCAATTACTGCAGCGGAATGAGCTTCATCTCCCTTCTCTGCGCCATCAATATGTCCTTGTTCGATTGCTTTCTTTGCGTTATCCCACGCACCTCCTGCATTCGCCATGAATAACGCCATTAATACTCCAGTAACGGTAGCACCTGCTAACAATCCTCCTAGCGATTCAGGCCCTAGAATAAGACCCACAATTACAGGTGATGATACTGCAACTAATCCAGGAGCAATCATCTCACGTAGTGCTGCTTTTGTAGAAATATCAACGCATTTTTCACTGTCTGGCTTCACCCCTGGTTTACCATCTAGAAGTCCTTCAATTTCACGGAACTGACGACGAATCTCTGTAACCATATCTCCTGCAGCCTTGCCTACACTAGTCATTGTCATAGCTGCTACAACAAATGGAAGTGCACCACCAATCAATAGTCCAATTACGACCATAGGATCTGTTAACTCCATTGTAAATCCTGGAGTTGCAGATTCTACAGCAGACTTGAANGCTGCAAATAGTGCTAATGCTGTCAATGCAGCACTTCCAATTGCGAATCCCTTTCCTACTGCAGCAGTAGTATTTCCTATGGAATCCAAAGCATCAGTAATCTCACGAACTTCTGAACCCAATTCACCCATCTCTGCAATTCCTCCAGCATTATCTGCAACTGGGCCATAAGCATCTACTGTCATAGTTACACCTACAGTAGCTAGCATTCCCATAGCAGCCATAGCAATTCCATACAAACCATCAGTTCCTCCTCCCATGACATCGTTTGCATACCAAATTCCTGCTCCCATGAGAAGAATAGGTAAGAAAACTGACTTCATTCCAACGGAAAGTCCAGCAATAGCATTGGTCGCAGGGCCGGTCTTCGACATTTCTCCAATATAGGGGATATCGCGGACTGAAAGGCCCATTACTGGCTCAATTCCAGTGTAATATTCAGTTACTAGGCCAATCAATATTCCAACTATTGAACCCGCAATTACAGCATACAACGGGTTGTAATTTGGAAGATCCATTCCATTGGGGCCCATGATTAGATATCCGAAAATCCAGAATAAACCTGCTCCTATGAAAGTAGTATACCTGAGTGCTGCTGCCGCATCATCCAAATTCTTTAGGAAGGTCATCGAAAACACGCCAATAATACTCGCAAGGTAGCCAGATAGTGCTAGTGCGATAGGAAGTAGCACTAAAGCACCGTAATACGTTGCACCTGCTGCATTACCTGCAGCCATTGCTGCACTACCTGCTGCTGCTGCAATCACCATTGCTGCAATTATTGAACCAACAAATGATTCAAAGATATCTGCGCCCATTCCTGCAACGTCTCCTACGTTATCTCCTACGTTATCGGCAATAACTCCNGGATTTCGAGGATCATCTTCAGGGATTCCTGCTTCAACCTTACCTACTAAGTCAGCACCTACGTCTGCTGCTTTTGTGTAAATTCCCCCTCCAACACGAGCGAAAAGAGCGATACTAGATGCACCCATTCCAAAACCTGCAATCGACCCAACTGTGCTGAATTCAGTACCTAGCCATAGATACATGGAAGAAACTCCCAGAAGACCTAGTCCACCTACGGCAAGCCCCATGACTGCTCCTCCATTGAATGAAACAAGCAATGCTTCAGATTGACCTCCGTTTTTTGCAGCCATAGCAGTTCTGCCATTAGCCGAGGTTGCACTGCGCATTCCAGAATATCCAGCCATTACAGAAGTAAAGGCACCAAGTAAGAATGCGACAGCGGTTTCCATCCCCAAATCATCGTTAATTTGTCCACCTGCCATGAGTAGACCAGCTACCACTAAAACGAATACTGAAAGATACTTGTACTCGGCATACAAGAAAGCCATGGCTCCCTTCTGTATCTGATTAGTGATATCCGATACTGTCTCGTTGTCAATAACGATTGAATCATTCCTTCGATAAAGGACAAAAGCAGTTATCAATCCGAAAACCGCTAATCCAACGCCTATTTGAGCCAATTCTTCTGGGGTAAATGCACTCATTTCTTTCACCTATTCCATCAACGGGAAAAAAGACGTATATTTAATGGAGACCGATTTAGATTACTTGTTTCACCTTTTTCGAAGAGAATAGATTAGTTCCAGCAACAAAAAAATTAGGATTTCAAACAGTTGGTTGATAGAGGAGGACGTTATGGGANAGACGTGGTTGACAAGCAACTAATCTTAGACTCGGTAGGGCCNGTACAAGCTGTNCTTGATGCTCATGACGGAATCGTTAATGTCGTAGACACTACAGATGGTATAATTATGATTTCATTAGAAGGAGGTTGCACAGGATGTGGATCTACTCCTATGACAGCTATGCAAATTTACTATTCATTGATGCAATTAGACGAAGTTAACGATGTAGTGTTCCAAAACGGGGAATTGCCCGAGTATATGCGCCAGTTTATTGATGAGAAATTAGAAAATGAAGCCGATGATTCTTGATTTCTTCATTCTTCTTCTCTTTCCCGACGTAACTTCATCAAATGATGTGGATTCGGTTCACCTTGGATTTCTTCTCCATTAATTGGAATTATTTGACTAACTATTCCCATTAATACAAGCACTAAAACAAGGAAATTAGCCAGAGGGGGAGANCCCCAGAATATACCNCCTAACTGATGAAATAAAGCTAAACCTATGGCAGTAATTATACATAAAAAGGTCATAATATTATGAGATAATCGTTCAATTTTTGCTGAACGGGCTAACGTTCCTATTGAAATCCAAATGACGATAACTAATCCACAAGACCAAGAAAGTAAAGACTCGAATAACTCCAGCACCCTCTCCCCTCGATATTCTCTATTTCTAATAGGTCTTTGATTTTGAGTGATGAAGAGATTATTCAAGACCCGTCGTGAATAACTTGGTACATGGTGAACCTGAGTTCATGGTCAATCCCTCGTTCTCGACGGGAACAACCCCCATACTTCACTAAAAGTCAAATCATTACTGTTCTCGAACAAGTCGGCATATTATTGCAATTAGATGGAGCAAATCCGTTTCGAGTAAGAGCGTATGAAAATGCATCTNGAAGTCTGNCNTCTCATGAAGAAGATTTGTGGNAAACAGTGAAACNAGGTNCATTGATAGATATCAAAGGAATTGGAAAGGGAATTGCTGGACTGATTAATGAAGCAATGAANGNAGGAACTTGGGGCGATTTAGGTTCNCTATATGAGAAAGTTCCTAGAGGATTAATCGAAATGTTAGGCGTCCCAGGTCTTGGACCAAAAAGAATCAAACAATTCTATGATGAATTGGGAATCGAAAATATAACTGATTTAAGAGCAGCTGCGGAGAATGGAGATCTTTCTAATTTACCTCGAATGGGGAAGAAAATGGAGAGACGAATACTCGAAGGAATTGATTTACTTGCTAGATTTTCTGGAAGACGACGTCTAGACATAGGACTACTTTATGGAGAGGCATTTGAAAGAAAAATTGACGGGATTGAAGGAGTTCAAAGAGCACAACTTGCTGGTTCAGCAAGAAGAAGAAAAGAATCAATCGGCGATCTCGATGTAGTAGCTGCTGTTGAAAGGGAGAATATCGAAAAAGTCACTGATTCAATATTATCTATCCCAGGAATAGCGGAGGTAAAGGGTGCTGGTGATTCAAAAATTAGTTTAATATTAGAATCCACAATCTTTGAAGATACAGCATCAAACTCAACTATAGATGGAGGGGTATTAGCTGCTCTCGGTGGAGAAGCATGGGAAGAATTGGAAGCTAATTCTACAATTGATGCCCAAGTTAGGCTAGTTCCTCCACATGTTTTCGCCTACACAATGGCATATTTCACAGGAAGTAAAGAACATAATGTTAGAATGAGACAAAGAGCATTAGACATGGGATTAAGGCTTAATGAATTTGGATTATTTCCTCTAGAAGGACTAGGGGATGCAAAGGGACTCCAAGCAGCAGAAAATGGATTACCAGCATTTGATGAAGAAGAAATTTATGAACATCTCAAAATGAAATGGGTACCTCCAGAAATGAGAGAAGATATGGGTGAAATTGAAGCATCACTATCGGGAACACTACCTTCTTTGATCGAACCAGTTCACGTAAAAGGAGCACTACATAATCACACTACTGCTTCAGATGGTTCTGGTTCGTTAATTGAAATGGCTGATGCAGCAATAGATTTAGGTTGGGAATTTCTAGGAATTGCAGACCATTCAGAAATACTAAACATTGGAGGTAGAAGTATTGGCGTACCTCAAGATAAGGTTGTTCAACAAGGAAATGAAATTAGAGAGATGAATTATGAATGGGAAGAAGAAGATACAAATTTTCGACTTCTTCATGGTTCAGAATGTGATATCTTAGCAGATGGGAAGTTGGACTATCCCGATAGTATCAGGCGAGAATTTTCACATGTGGTAGGTAGCGTTCATGCAATAGGATCATGGAGAAATCGAGATGAAATTGAAAATACTGAAATCTTAATCAAAGCTATTGAAGATCCTACATTTACCATTTTAGGGCATCCCACTGGACGAATTATCGGAGGAAGAGACGGATTTCCATTAGACATGCACGCCGTTCTACGAAGAATGGGTGAATTAAATTCTGAAGGGATTTTGAAGGCTTGCGAAATCAACG
>PAOK01000004.1 GCA_002708015.1 Methanobacteriota archaeon | reverse complement strand
ACTGCACTTTGTATGGCCATTCCTTCAGGCAGAATTAATCCAGCCATATCACATTTAAACAGTGCAACTTCAGTACTAGATAATACTAGATATGAATCATCATTATTCGAAGAAGTACTGGTTGAATCAAGATAGGTATCTTCACATTCAGGAACTGCATTTACTTGATTAGATGAGGCTGAAGCATTACCGTCAGATAATCTAATTTGATGCTCATTTCCATTGATATATGTTGAATTCAAATTAGGAACATACATCATAGAATCACTCCAATAACTTCTATCTCCATCTTCAATGAATGATATTCTCCACCAGATATGATCTCCTATTCCTAAACCCCAATTACTTGGGAAAGTAAAGGTTCCAGCTGCTAAATCGAATCCTGAATCTGTACGGCTATCAGCAGAACGAGTAACTGTGGACTTGAAATCTTCATCTTTTGACGTACTAATCAAAACATCGTGTCCAGAATGACCAGTTGTATTCCAACTTACAACAATTGTATCACTGCTAGTTAGATTAGCGCCGCTAACAGACCATGAACCAGAGTGATCACGAGGAGTTAGGTCTACTGGAGATGATGGCAGAATATTATCTCCCCAATCATAACGAATTTCGAGGCGAGGATTGTATTCCAGTGCTTCCTCGCTAGACCCTATCTCTACATATGCCCCATTAGGTCCAATACCTTGAACCATAAGATTGAGAGGTTCAGAAGAATTTACCAACAATCTATCCCTAATTAGTGGAGCTAAATCAAATGTTAATTGAGGAGATGATTGATTTCCATTAACTCCCCCATAACTGGTCCCGTCTAATTCACCAAGATTCCAAGATGATCCTGCTCCGTTGTGTGTCCAATTTGCTCCATGTTGTGTCCATTGTTCGTCATTAAATTCAGAAACCGAAATTACCGGCCACCTTTCGCGATCAGTTCTACGTAGGACTAAATCTGCTTCATGGATTGATGAATTTTCATGAAGTCCAATATCTCCAATATTAATTCTGAGTAACATTACTNCTGTACCTATANTNGAATCATTTGAATTCCCTACAATCATATTATTTGCAGAACCACCGTTAAAACTAGTATTCCCAGATGTTACGAATGTATCCTCAAAGGTTCCACCATACCCCATACTATTATTTCGAACAGTAAATGACTTTGAACCATCAACCTCATCCGAGATATCATGATCAGGGAGTAAGAATTTTACTGAAACCCAATCTGATAAGATACTCTGAGAAGTTGATGAACGAATTCTAGCGAAATAATCTGAACCCGCTGAAAGGTTGGTAGAAGGAGTCTCAAAAGTTCCAACGGTACTATTGCTAAATGAGAATTGACTAGAGTCAGACCAAGAATCCCATACCCAATCTCCATCATGAATACCGAAGAAACCACTTTCATTCGATATCTGAACCTCAATATTTGAACCATTAAGATCAGCCCAAGCAATCGTAGGAGTAGTATCAGCAGTCAATGAAAGAGTATCAGGCAAGGTCAATGCGACTCCATTTTGAGGAGANGTAATATTCACAGAACCTGAAGAAGTAGAGCCAATTGAGGCATAATCAACCCGTAAGTTAGGTCTGTAAGAAGTAGTAGATGATTCCATTGTATCACAACTAACTGGGACACCTAAAGCGCTAACAATCAATGATATCTGAGTAGAGCCAGATCGTAAAGAACTCTGAACTAAAGATGTGACATTTATGGCTGTAGAAACCGAAGTACTGGTAGAAATGTAAGGTGGTTCCCATATGCCTCTATCTGTTGATCCATCGGCGCCAGGTACCGACCAATTTACTCCTGTAGAAGCTAAATTCCAAGTAGATTGGGACAAAGTATGTGATGCGTCTAGGGATGCCGCAGAGAACATTGTTCTACCTGAGCCGAACGCTGTAATTTGATTACAACGAAGAACTAAATGAGCCGAAGTGACACGGAAACTAGTAGGAAGAGGGTTTCCACTTGTATCACTAATATTAAAGTCGAACAATCCTCGAGTATCAATATAATCAGAAGAAAACAACATAATTGATTGTTGTGTAGAATAACCATTGTTAGGTGCAGATTTGTTTATTGCAGTATCAGCAGTTGCAGCATTATTCGAAGTGATGTAAGAGGGGGAGGAGTCTTCGGAAAGTTCACCATAATTTTCAATGGATGCAGACCATGACATCAACAAAAGTAAGAGGATAATTGACAGTGTGCCAAAGAAGTTTTTGCGGGAAACAGAGTTCGCTATCGCTGCGGTCATGCATGTCCGATACTCTATGACCCATAAGGGATTTCCGTTTCAGACCATGCGTAGCATGGTCGTGAAAGAGCAATTCGCTTCGTGCGAACGTTGATGGACAATAACCTTCGACAAAGAAGAGAGAACATGAGCGAACTATGGGTAGAACGACACCGGCCGCAGTCCGTTTCTGAGATGAGAGGACAACGTGCAGTAGTCGATCGACTCGCAGGATATAGTGAGCGTGGGACCTTTCCACACTTACTTTTTGCAGGGCCTCCTGGAACAGGAAAAACGACTGCTGCATTAGCATTAGCAAGAGATGTTTTCCAAGAAACTGTAAGGCAGAATTTACTTGAAATGAATGCTTCAGATGAACGCGGATTAGACTCTATTCGAAATAAAGTCAAGCAATTTGCTAGAACTGCACCTTTAGGAGGGGCGACCTTCAAAGTAATTTTTCTTGATGAAGCAGATGCCCTAACAAATGATGCCCAAGGTGCATTAAGAAGGATAATGGAGCAGTACGCTGAAACATGTAGATTCATTCTTTCATGTAACTATTCCTCAAAGATAATTGAACCAATTCAAAGCAGGTGTGCAGTTTTCCGATTTCGTCCATTAGAAGACGAACAAATGAGAATTCAAATTAATCAAGTCGCTAATGCTGAAAATCTAGTGCTGGAGCAAGAAGCTGCTGATGCTATAATTCACATCAGTTTAGGAGATTTGAGAAAAGCAATTACTGCACTCCAAGTTGCTGCAGGAATGAATGAAAAAGTTACACGCTCATTGGTATATGAGACCAGTGCAACTGCTCCTCCTGAGGTGCTTCAAGGATACCTATTAGCTTGCAAAGAAGATGGATTTCAACCAGCAAGAAGAAGGTTGAGACAAATCCTTGACGAATTTGGTTTAGCGGGAACAGATTTAGTAAACCAATTACACCGTGAACTTGGAGTAACTTCATTTCTTACTGAAGAGATAAAATTAGAATTAACAGAATGGATGGCAGAAATTGACCATAGATTAGTCCAAGGAGGAGGAGAACATCTTCAACTTGATGCGATGACTGCAAGAATTTGTTCATTATTAAATCAAAATTAATCGTTGATTATCTTGATTGTATATTCGCCACTAGTTCCTGAAAGATACCACGGGTCGCCTTGCTGACTGATGGAATATGAAAGAGAATAGGTACCCGATTCTAGTGAACCAATCTCTATTGCAACGCCTTCATCTTCTTCTCTGATAGGTAAAGGATCGGAAACTAATGACATTGTTGAAGAATTCAATGACTGTATTTCGATAAAATCATTTGATGCATTTGTACCAATCGCATTGAAAGTTGTTTCAAGTAGAATCTCTTCTGACCGTTCCATCGAGATATTGACAATGCAAGATTCGAGATCGATGTTATCCCGAACCCCCAATATTAACCACATATCTCCTTCGGTAACAGACCCATCGATGGTGATTTCGACTGTAGTTCCTGATCTCATAAAATTATTACTCAAATTATATGCTTCATCTCCATCGTCGAATAATATTGAAGCGTTTGTGATTTCAGGGGCACTGATATCTGCCATAGGTGGGTTTACCAGAAGAATACTCACAGATAACCAAGTGAAAATCCAAAGCATACCTGAACGGAACCAATTTCCCCCAGTGTACAAATCAGAAATCTCAGATGGGATGATTAATCGATGCAGGCTAGGTAAAGCAAATACAAAACTCAGTGGTAGAAGCCAAAGTATAGGGCTAGGTTCATCGGTACCCGGCATAACGAAATATCTCATTACTAAAGCCAATGTTACAGAACCAATAATGACCAACCACATTGAATAGGTATCTGCAATTTCCTTTTTCTTAAATTCCGATGGGTCGAATGGTTCTAGGCCAACTGAACCTCCGGCACGACGCGGTTTAGAGTCATCAGATTGACGTTTTGCTTTCCTTCCGTCCATAGCCGCGGATCGAAGAGCAGTGTCAATATCTACCATGTGACCATCCTAAACGGGGGCTCGACCACACATGAAGGTTGGGAGTCAAGTGAAACGCTCATATCATACTCTTTGGTGGGTTAGGTATCGCCGGGGTGGCTTAGTTGGTAGAGCGTCGGACTCATAGGGTAGGTGGACTGAAAAGTCTGCGCAAACGATGAGACGCATCTGAGAAATCCGAAGGTCGCGGGTTCAAGTCCCGCTCCCGGCACCATAAATCACTGTAGAAGGGCATATGCTGCCTTTTCTATCCGTTCAGTTGATGGCCTTTCTAACCACCTCAGTGTTCATGGANGTACCNCAAAGCGGCTCTANGGTNCGGATAAANATCNANTCAAGNNTGGGTAAACAAACTCATGAAGGAGTAATTATTAGTCCCGCNGGAAATGGACTAATCACNATTAANCTTCAAAATGGGTACAATNTTTCTCACCCATTAGATGGAATTGAGTCAATAGAATTGATTGAANATNCAANGNAANNTTTNGAATCAGATACTACNACTATAACAGANAANGATNNGAATCAAGATTTNCCNCTTGTNATCTTACTCCATACNGGAGGGACNATTGCNAGCAAAGTAGATTANGAAACAGGAGCAGTGNTNGCACGNTTNGAACCTGATGAAATATTAGANTCAGTTCCAGAATTNAGACCAATTGCANGAATTGAAGCTGTNCTNATTGGNAATATGTTTTCNGANGATATTCGCCCAAGACATTGGAATCGAATGATAGAAGAGACTGAAGCCGCTTTTGATAGAGGGGCCAAAGGAGTTGTGATCACCCATGGAACAGATACCATGGGAATTAGTGCAGCAGCATTAGCATTTTCATGGTCNGGCGAAGGAGAGAGGCCACCTGGCCCCATTGTATTTACAGGATCNCAGAGATCATCTGATAGAGGATCATCAGATGCTAAAGAAAATCTAATTGCTGCAATTTATCTTGCAGGACATGGCCCGAATCCCTCTGGGAATGGAGATTCTACCATGATAGTGATGCATGAAAGTTCATCAGATGGAATACTNAGTATCCTGCCTGGAATATCTACAAGAAAAATGCATTCTTCAACAAGAGGAGCTTTCCAATCCATAGACATNGGAGAGTTAGGAACAATAACAGTAGAAGGTAGCGACTGTTCAATTGAAATGATTNGAAATACCGGTGAACAACGNCCTATTGGAAAACCAATTCTATTTGATGAATCAGTTACTATTGCAGAGATTATTGCCGGTCCACATTTACGTCCAGAGCACATCACAGCCCTAGCTTCAACAAAGCCTGATGCCATTCACGTCCATGGCACTGGGCTTGGACATCTTCCTATTTCTGATCCAAATGGAGACAGCCCAGAAAATCCCGAGGTCCGAAAAAGTCTCGAAGCGTATATCGAAGATGGAGGGATTGTAGTTATGTCTACTCAAACAATATTTGGCCCAGTACACTTAGATGTATACTCTAAAGGACGTGAACAACAAGAAATGGGCATTATAGGGCATGGTTCTGTTGGACCTCCAGAATTATCTTTAGTTAAACTCCATTACTTACTGTCACGATTTAGAGACAAATATTCTAAGATCAAGACAATATGGTCAACTAGTCTTTGTGGAGAAATTATTGATATTCAATAATCCAATTGAATAATTAAATTTCCAATTGGAAAATTTAATCTATTCAGATAGTTTTGATGATGAACTGTCGATTCATCTCAACAGATAATGGCGTCGAGGATTGACCCAATGGAAGATTTGGCCAGCCTCAAAGAGGAATCAAGAAGAGGAGGAGGGCAATCGAAAATTGACGCAATTCGGAAATCAGGTAGGAATACTGCCAGAGAACGAATAGATTCCCTTGTTGACGAAGGCAGTTTTGTCGAAATAGATGCTTTTGTGAAAAGTAGAGAGACAGAACACGGCATGGATAGGAATTCTATCCTTGGAGATGGAGTAATGGCAGGAAGTGCAACTATAGAAGGAAGGCGAATTATGTGTTTCTCTCAAGATTTTTCTGTTTTTGGAGGATCGATGGGGGAGATGCATGCTCAAAAAATTGTAAAAATAGTAGAAATGGCACTCAAATCTCGCCTTCCGTTAGTAGGGATCTGGGATGGAGGTGGGCAAAGAGCTCACGAAGGCGTTACTGCCTTGGGAGCCACTGGTGAATTGATGGATCGGCTCATTTCATGCTCAGGACGAATTCCCATGATTTCGTTAGTCATGGGGCCAGTAGTAGGGGCATCGGCACTCGCAGCTGCTATTGCTGATTTTGTAATTATAGGTGAAGAACATGGGGAATTCTTCCTTTCAAGTCCACTTGAAACGCCAGAAGTAGCAGAAGAAGGAATGTCATCAAGAGATCTTGGTGGCGCGGAAATGCATGCAAGCCGTTCAGGAATTGCGAGTTTAGTTGCCACAGACGAAGATGATGCTATGGATATTGTTGCAGAAATTTTGTCATATTTCCCTGATCATTGTGATGCGTTACCCCCTGTACTGGAAACCTCTGATCCAGAAAATAGGATCTGTGATACATTAACAAATATTGTACCTGATGATTCAAATCGACCCTATGACATGAAGAAAATAATTGAAATCATAATGGATGATGGCGAATTTTTAGAATTACAACCTCAATATGCTGAGAATATTGTGATAGGATTTGCCAGGTTAGGAGGTAATCCCATAGGAGTAATAGCTAACCAACCTAAGGTTCTCGCTGGATGTCTCGATATTGATGCATCTGTAAAAGCCGCTCGATTTATTCGAACCTGTGATTGCTTCAATATACCCTTAGTCTCTTTCGTAGATGTGCCCGGTTTTCTTCCTGGAACTGTACAAGAATGGGGAGGAATTATTCGGCATGGGGCCAAATTATTGTACGCGTACGCTGAAGCAACTGTCCCTCAACTCACTATCGTTACTCGGAAGGCATATGGAGGAGCATATTTGGCTATGTCATGCAAACACCTTGAGTCCGATTATAATGTTGCATGGCCTTCAGGAGAGTTAGCAGTCATGGGAGCAGAAGGTGCTGTAAATATAATCCATAGAAGGGAACTAAAAGATGCTGTAGACCCAGCAGCAACTCACATAGAATTGGTAGGAGAATATCGACGCAAGTTTGGAGACCCATATGTTGCTGCAAGAAATGGATGGTTAGATGATGTTATTGAACCCAAAGAAACTAGACAAAAACTAATTCGGGCGTTGAGTCCTCTGATTTCCAAGAGAGTCTGGCAACCACCTAGAAAACATGGAAATATTCCATTATGATTCATTGATTGACATATTATGTTCTACATCACTTAATCTGTACAACAGTAAAGGNAAACTTGGAAGATTTTTTCGTCTTGTAGGTTCGATAAAAATAGCCCATGCAATCAGATGTTGGGCTGCTAACATCCACCTCCCATCTAAATGAAGAGTTCCAGTAGAACCTTGAACAGGATAAATTGAACCTAAATTGTTGTACGAGGGCGATAATTGAATGTCTACCTGAATTGGAGGAGGATGATCAAGATTACCATCTAAGCCCGAGTCAAAATCAATNTATAATTTTGANGANAGATTACTNCCATCNAANGATGANANTAATGCAGTTGCCCAAGGGCCCCTTTCATCTAGAGGACGACGTCCTGTAACACAATATATCTCTCCACCTGCTTTTGCCCATGCTTCGGCAACCGATCGAGCCGCAGCACCTCCTCCTCTCAGTATCAATAAAGGAGGTGTCGAATGTGAAAATAAACCAAAGGAACGAGCGACTAAAACTACCCCTAATCCATCTGTACTGCCTGTAACTAAATGATGGCCGTCCCAACGGACTTGATTCGTTGATGCAATCTCTAAACTTCTATCTGATGAAATAACTCCTGAACGAGATGTTAATCCGTGTTTCAAAGGAGTTGTCAAAGAAACCCATACCAATGGAGAGTCCCCATAAGGAGATTCTACTTCAGGAAAATCATCTAAATCTAAGGCATTAACACCCCACCCTTCAGGAAAAGTAGTGATATCTTGAGTTGCATTCTGAGCTAAATCTAGGATTCTATTAGTCGGTTTCTTAGCACCTAAGTTACCTCCTAAAACTATCTGACCCAACAACTCAGAAAGATCCTTCGTTTCATAGCGAGAGGTACCAACTATTGATCTATGACCATTTTGATTCAAATGAAAATCAACCAATATAGAAAGAACTGGAGTTAATGAGTGAGAAACTGGTGATCCTGCGACGACACAGTGAACCTCTCGGCGCCCCCCCATGTACCCTCCAAAGAGCCTGAACGTATGGTGATGACGCTTAAGGTTCAAATCCACGAAGAACGGGCGAGACAGAATGGAGTCCGATTTAGACATCTCTCGTTCGATAGAACTCGCCCCAATTGAGGAGATAGCATGGAAGATGGGTATAGGTGTGGAAGAACTAATTCCTTTTGGGCGCCATATGGCCAAAGTAACATGGCCAGCGATTCGTTCAAGATTGGATAGACCTAGAGGTTCATTGGTTCTAGTTACTAGTGTAAATCCAACAAGATATGGTGAAGGAAAAACAGTTACCACCATTGGATTGAGTATGGGGTTAAACAAAATTGGTAAGAATTCAGCATGCGTAATTAGAGAACCATCTATGGGGCCCGTTTTTGGNATAAAGGGGGGGGCAGCAGGAGGAGGCCATGTGCAAGTACTACCTATGGAAGATATCAACCTACATTTTACAGGAGACTTGCATGCAGTAACTTCTGCTCATAATCTATGTAGTGCAATTGTAGACAATCATTTGCACCATGGAAACAAACTAGAAATCGATTCTTCGAGACTTCTTTGGCCTAGGGTTATTGACATGAACGATAGAACATTGAGAGGAGCCGCAATAGGGCTCGGTGGNCCTGGAAACGGAGTTGCTCGCGAAGAGAGATTCGATATTACNGCAGCAAGTGAAGTAATGGCTATACTAGCATTAGCCACAGATTATGAAGATCTTAGAAAGAGATTAGGAAACATCGTCATAGGTTCAACTAAGGATGGAAAGCCGATAAAAGCAGAAGATGTAGGTGCAGCAGGAACAATGGCATTACTAATGAGAACTGCTTTTCTACCAAATTTAGTTCAAACAACAGAAGGAACTCCNGCATTTATTCATGCTGGGCCATTTGCGAATATTGCTCATGGCAATTCAAGTATTATAGCTGATAGACTTGCATTATCCATCCATGATATCGTGGTCACAGAGGCAGGTTTTGGCGCAGANCTTGGAGCAGAAAAGGCACTTCATATCAAAACAAATGCATCNGGTTTAGCTCCAGATTGTATAGTCGTAAACGTCACTGTCCGAAGTATGAAGATGCACGGTTTAGGGATGGTAGGACTACCTAATGGAAAGGATGCACTTGATGAAGAGAATGTAGAAATGGTAAGACACGGAGCATCTGCAAATCTATCTAGACATATTGAAAATATGTCGCGTTTTGGACCAGATGTAATTGTTTCAATCAATAGATTCCCTACAGATTCAGAAGCAGAAATATCAGCAATTATGGAAATTGCCAAAGATGCTGGTGCTGCTGATGTCGCTCTNTATGAAGGTCATTCTAAGGGAGGAGANGGGGCAGTAGAATTAGCAAATGCTGTTTCAAAAGCAGTTCAAAGACACATGGCAGCTGGAAGACCATTTAATCCATTATTTGANGGAAATGCACCAGTAATTGAAAAAATCGAAAANATNGCAAAATCAATGTACGGGGCTNCAGGGATTTCAGTTAAACCACGTGCAAAAAAACAATTGGATAAAATCAATGAATGGGGATACGGNAATTTACCAGTCTGTATGGCAAAGACACAATATTCATTCAGCCATGATCCTGCTCAATATGGCGCTCCCAAGGGTTTCACACTCCCTGTAAGGGAATTTAGACTAAATGCTGGAGCAGGATTTATTGTTGCTGTGTGTGGAGACATGATGACAATGCCGGGACTACCAAAAATACCNGCTGCTGAAGGGATGGATATGGATAAAGATGGAAATCTAACTGGAATATTTAGTTAAGGAGAAAATATGAAAATTCTACAAATCTCTGATTCTAGTTGTAGAATTAGAGTCGATGATCTTGATGATCTTTGGGTTTTAGCACAAGTTTGTCGTAAAGGGATTCAAATTGGGATGTTAGGCCATCGAAGAGATTCAACTACAGTAAATCAAGAAGGAAGAGCCAAAGAAACAGAAAGAAAGACCATGTGGATTGTTCTTCGAATAGAACAGAGTGAATATCATGCATTTAGTGATTCATTAAGAGCTTCTGGCATTATTATTGAAGCACCGATAGATCAAGGAAAACATCATACGCACTCTATCGAAATGCANTCTGAAATACTACTTANATGGAATGAAATTATTCCAATAGAAGACAGAGAATTACTGAAGAAATCAGCAGATATTGGTGCTAAAGGTAAGGTACTCCTAATTGTTGTTGAAACGGATGAAATCCAACTCTTTGAAGTCAGNCCAAATGGACTCAAAGAGGGNGCTCAATTCAATCTTAGAGGAGGTGGAAAACGAGAAGGTGATAGTGCATCTACTAGAGATTCTTTCTTCGAACAAACTGCAAAGGAAACTTTGCTAGTTGTTAGACCCGGAATGCCACTATTACTTTGTGGCCCNGGGAGTGCTAGAGAACGGTTTGCTAATGACTTGAAAAATGTAGGATGCAAAGAAACTATTCGAACAGTTTCTACAAGTATTGGAGGCAGAGCAGCTGCTAACGAAGTATTGCGAGAAGGATTAGCAGATGATGTACTTGGAGAACATACTATCGTAAGACAAACGAGAATGATTGAAGAGGCCCTTTCTAGGGTTGGAACCGGAGGCGCTGTTGCATATGGCGCTCTAGAAATTCTTGATGCTGCAGAACAAGGGGCTATTGAGACTCTTATCATTATTGCAGATTTACTACGTGATGAAACTCAATTATGTGTTGATAGAACATGGTCTGCAATTTCAGAATTAGTTCTTTCATCTGGAGGAGAAGTTGAGCAATCCTCCAAAGATCATGATGCNGGNGCTCAATTACTTGGATTTGGTGGAGTCATAGCTTTATTGAGATGGAAATTAGAATGAACAAAGATATTCACTTCCACCACCTGCCAGTGCCATGACTCGTCCAATGGGCCGGATTGTGGCATTTGCGCCTGAAACAAATGGTTGGGACGGACCAGTGGGACAATTAGCACGAAAAATGGAGCAATTAGGGAATGATGTTTGGTGGATTCATAGAGATGGAAATGATTGTCCGATAAATGAATTCCAAAATAAAAATAATTGTGAAATTAATCGAGGANTTTTCGACTGGAGAGAACTTCTCAATGGTGCAAGATGGTTAATTACAGCTGGACCTACATTAATCTCAAATGATGATGAGATTGCATCATGGTCAGCAGCACTGACATTTGCTGAACTTGAAGGGACATTGAATGCACTGATTCTTTCATCTTCAGAAGAAAGTTTTACTGAGATNTGGTCTAAGTTAGTTCCAAGNATCCGTCAATTCCACATTATNGGACTANTAAGTTCAGAAATTGAATGGATTTCCAATTATGAAGAATGGGATATTCCTCAAAATAAANAAGAACTAATCGATACACTGAATCGAGTTCAACACAAGACATTAATTCCACATTTGTTAGCAAGAGAAACAAAAAGTGGAGGATGGGGAGTCAACTCACACACATATGGAATATCAAAAACTGATACGACTAAAGATTTTGAAATGGGTGAATGGATTGGTTCATTCCTTAATGGTTTGATTAAATTTGGACATGGAGAAGAAGCAACTCAAAGAGCACTTGANGAATCAAACAAATGATTCCTGCCCAATAGATTTCTCTGATTCCCAAAACCAATATTTTCTAGTTTGTCTCACAATAGCGAAGAGAATTGTGAAAGCAATTACACTGAATAAAATTTCAATCGGCCCCCATAGCCATGCATCAAACCAACCATCGAAAATAAATGGAAATGGGAAAAATGGTTGGAGACCATAAGCTCCAGTATGCGAAGGTAGATCCATCAAAATATGTGAAAGGTATGCGATAATAGCAAGAGGAGCAGCACGATGTTTATTCCAAAATGGTAAGACAAAAAGAGACCAAAAAATAAANCCATGAGAAAATAACCAAATNTGATANGTCCAGTGTTGAAGAATCTCAGGGTGATTTATGAAATCTTGAGAAACAGCAAATGGAATTGTATGTCCTGCTAACCATCCAAGATATGGATGGACGAATATCACATTTGTAATGTCTGGAAGAATAGCGAATCCCGCTCCAATAGCGTGTCTATTCTTGATATGTTTAGGTGCTATTTCACCAATGCTCGCACCGATAATCAAGTGCGTAAATACATCCATGTACATCATTTCCAATGATTTTAATTCTGCCTAACTACTCTGATTCAGTAATTTGTTCGTCATCAAGTTCTAATTTTCTAACCCCTAAAGTTACGACTGTCGCAATCAAAAGAAGAGGTACTGCTCCACCTAGGGTGACATATGTGCCNATAGGAGTNCCCCCNCCTACAGTAGANGTTGTAAANTTAAAATCNCCATCTGCAAATCTAGGTTCTCTCCAATTTGTTACTGTCAGATTAATTTGGAAAGTTACTTGTTGACCNCCACAATTACCAANNTTGCCTTCACTACCTTGATTNGTTACAGAAAGAAGCCACTCACCCTTTCCATGCATCCATACCTGTGTATCACTTCGTAACAGGAAAATTGTTTCTTGCAGTTCGTCGCTAGAAGTAGCCTCAATCTCTGGTACAGGTGTNTCAATAATTACTGAATCACTACCNTCCCAGTCTTGACCCGACCATGAGGTGCTATTACTNCCATCGGAGTAATTTACTGGATCTGGAGACCGGACCTCTACTAACCACTTGGGTTCACAATCAAATCCCATGNAAGGCTTCCCCCCTGCATCTCTACAGTATAATTCGCTCCGATTANACCACCTTGATCTACNGTCACCATTGCTTCGACACGAGACCCGCTCGAAATTGTCTGTCCTACCTCGGTAGACCAAGACTGTGTTGTCCATTCAGCATACCAATCTTCAACTTCCATTTCAGGTTCAGGATTCAACAACGGCATTGCTGCTATAAATGGAATTGTTAACATGATTGTAGACATCCATACTGCACGTAATAATTGTGACTTAGTAGGATCTGGCTTTCGACCGATAGGATACAGTTTAGCTATCTTTTCAGATATGGAACTATTTCTTTGCACANACGCCCCCTCAACCAATTCAGCATCAACCGGATCGTCGGCCATGATACCCCGAGAAACCCATCGAACTTGAGCATGCTGGAAGAAAGACATTGATTCAATACATGCANGATTACTCGGGGCAGTTTCATTATCCGAACCCTGTATCGAAGGCTATGTCACCCGGCCCTTCTAAAGGACCTCCAAGAGGGCCGCCGACCTCTAGGCCAACAAAAATACCAGACGAAGAGGAAAGTGAAGCCGAGGAAATTGGGCCTCCTTCTAGTCCACCAAGTTCAGGACCACCTCGGGGACCACCATCTTCTGGACCTCCTAGTTCAGGACCACCGAAGGGNCCTCCTTCTACTGGTGGCCCCCCCAAGGGGCCTCCATCTTCTGGACCACCTAGTTCAGGNCCCCCTAGAGGACCTCCATCATCTGGCCCTCCATCTTCGAAACCCCCAATGAAGGCCCCGCCAGTATCTTCTTTTTCTGTAAAANAGGAAGAATCTGAAGAAGAGGAAATCGAAGACGAATCTGAAGAAGAGGAAATCGAAGACGAATCTGAAGAAGANGAAATCGAAGACGNATCNGAAGAAGANGAAATCNAANTATTGTAGATAAGTTTGGAACAGACAATCGAAAACCAATGGAAATTAAAGTAGAATCATTGGATGCGTTGCCGAATAGAGTTCCTCTTTCCGAAAGTGAACCCGATGAAGCACCTCCTGAAGTCCCGATACAGCCTAGAGAAGTTCTAGCTCCAGCCGGTTCTGTGTATGATGATTTACCAGATACTGAACGTTCTGGACATATTGTTCCATTTGCTCTTTGGCCTAGGACAGCAGTTAGATCTATTGCATCTAATCGTCATTTACTTCTGGACATGTTTGATGATTTGCTTGCTCTTCTAGAATCAAATGAAGACACATTTCCTTCATTCGATTTGGATGGTCAAACTTTGATGTTGGAAGAATACCTCATTCAAAGACCTGAAAACCGAGAACGTGTCAAATCTTTGGTTTCCGAAGGTAGATTGAATATTGGTCCATGGTATAATCCACCTTCCCAATTTTTGGTTGGTGGAGAAGCCTTAGTTCGAAACTTGCAAAGGGGTGTTGCTGCGACTAAATCTTTTGGAGGAACTATTGGAAGTACTGTTATGCCTAGAAGTACATCTCACGTTAGCCAATTGCCTACTCTTCTATCTGAAATTGGATCTGATGAATTAATTTTCAATGGAGGAGCAGGACCATGGATTCAAGATGCTCGTGGTGTATTCAAATGGTCTTCATCCGATGGTGATTCATCGATACTAGCGATTAAACAAATCCCTAGTGGAGATTCATTAGGCGGATGGGGATTTGAGAAAAGAGAGACTGATTCGAAAAATAGTATGGATGTAGATTCAGAAACTGCATCCAATAGAATTGAGAGATTATCTAATCTTCATCTTGAAAAATATGGATGGCTCCCTCCCATGATGCTATTTGGGAATGGAACCAGGCACGGAATGGCACAACCTTCTCTTCCAAGCTTAATCGCAGATGCGAACAAAGCTATGGAAGGTGAAGTGACTTTTTCTCATTCTAGTTTCTCAAAATTCGGAAAGGATGTTCGTTCATGGGTAGGACGAAAGAAACTATACTCGTATGACGGTGAAATGCGCCATGGATGGGATAGAATGCTACATTCCGGCGCTTTATCATCTAGAATTTATTTGAAACGCATGAATGATCATACTATTCGCACTATTACCCAATCTACTGAACCTTTAGCGGCATTAAGTTGGTTCCATAAAGGAAGAAATCGATGGGATAGAATTCAAAATGCTTGGGATTTGGTTCTTCAAAACCATGGATTCCATGAGATCGGAGGAGTGTCTCCTGATGAGGTGCATATGGACATGGAAGATTCATTCAGGCATGCTCAGGAAACTGCTGCCATGGTTACAGAAGATGTTCGAATTGAACTAGCAGATGAAATGAATCTTCACCACATTGATCGTGACGCTATTCCGATGTTATTGCATAATCCTCTAGGAACAGAATGGAGCGGGATGTTGCCAGTAGACATTGTGGCTCCTGCATACCGATGTTGGTTAGATGCAGGCAACCCTGTACATCTAGAATTCTCCAAGCCTCCAAAAAATTCCGCCTTAATCAGCGATTTAATCCAAGTATCTCCCGAAATTGATACTCATCTTCACAGAGACTCTCATGTTGAGTTGGAATTACCTCGAATTAGAGGTAGAGTACAGATTCATCGATTACCTCCTGGAATCCATGTCTTACATGCTGTTCCTGGTCATGCTTCTCCATCTACTCTTCCCAGTAAACCAGTGGAGGTTGAACAAGGAGAAGGAAGAATTTCTGCAATAGATAATGGAGAAATTCGTGTAGAGTTTCTTCCAGATGGGAGATTTGATTTGGTCGATCGTTCCACTGGTAGGCGATTTCCAGGCATTGGGCGGCTTGAAGATATTGAAGATGCAGGAGATTCCTATGATCACAGTCCTGCTGGCCATCCTGGTAAATCGGATGGTCCAATGGATTTGCGAACTCAGCCAATGGATCGTAGATTACATGATTCAGATATCACAAGAATTCAAACTACAACTAATTTACAACATTCAGATGAATGGTCTGCAACTGTTCATCTCAGAATAGTTTGGAATATCCCTGCATATTTAGATACCTTGAATCAAACTAGAAGTGTAGAGTTAGCCCCTGTTACAGTAGATCATTTCGTCACTCTAAGGCTTGGAGCAAGAAACATAGAAGTTGAAACATGGGTAGATAATAAAGCCGAAGATCACCGATTGAGATTAATTATCCCTACTGGAATGCATCTAACTAGTGCAAATGCAGGTACTCCTTTCGATGTTGTTCGAAGACCTGTTTTACATCCACACGACCCAAGTTGGGTCCAACCATTGGTTCCTACTCAACCAATGGAACGATTCCTAGCAGTAATTGGAACGGAAGATGGTTTGAATGATGGAGGGTTAGCTCTTCTTTCTCCTGGCGTCAATGAATATGAAATTATATTAGCAGATGATGCAGATCCTGGAGGCCATGATATTGCTCTAACTTTGGTACGTTCAATAGGTTGGACTTCTCAGAGTGGATTTTCTCATAGGCCCACGAATGCGGATGCAGTACTACCTGCCCCAGGTTCCCAATGTATTGGAACATCAATTACTAGGTGGTCAGTACTTCCATTCGATGAAGATTGGCAATCTGAAAATATTCATCATTCTGCTGAATGTTTTTCTACATCGGCTAATTTACTAGTAGCTACTCGAAAACCTCTAGCGAATGGATTCTTTGAAGAATCTCTGACTCCTGGAACTCTGGGTCGAAGTCTAGAACATATTCGATTTGATGGAGAAGGCCCCACACCTGTCTTATCTGCGTTCAAACCTTCTGAAGATATGGGGGGTATTATTTTGCGTGTCTATAATCCAACTGATACAGATTGGAAGGGAAGAATTCATTCGGATCTTGACTTAGAACGAGTGCATGAGTGTAGCATGTTAGAAAATGTGAGAAGAAAGAAATTAGACTTGAAAAATGGCGGGTGGGATGCTGAAGTTAAATCCGGTTCAATTGTTCAATGGCGGCTTTCTTGATACTTCTGAACTATGTACTGTCGGATTAATGAATGATTGAACATGACTACTATTCGTTCTAGATTCCAACTTCGCAGAAGAATGTTAGAGGCCCACCAAGAAAGAAACTATAGCGAGGAAGCAGGACTACAAGGAGAAGAAATTGCTAGGAAAAATTTAGAATTAAAATTAGGCCCCCAAGGGTGGAAATTTTTCTCAGCTGTTTTAATTCCAGATCCTAACAGACCCAAAGGGAGATTTGAAATTGATATCATAGCTATTTCACCTAAAGGAATTGTTTTGATAGAAGTTAAACATTGGAAAGGAAAAATAGAAGTTTCAGAAGAAGGAATGAAACAAGTTAAGGGCAAGGTAGACTATCCATTCAATCGTTTAGATGATAGAATTAACCAAATTAGTCGTATTCTACGTCCAAGTATAATTGAAAATGATGTGGGGGAGGATTCTCCTCCCATTAAAGCAGCAATTATTCTAACACACAAAAGTAGTTCTATTTCATCCAACAAGATGGGAAAACATCGCATCCTTAAAACGAAAGAAGCAACAGCAATTAAATCTCTTTTTGATGGTGAAGAACGAATGAAAAACAATATGCGTAAACATATTATTGACAAATTATTAGAATTTGGAACATGGGATACAATTCAACATAAAGGAAAGAATGACAGTGGATTAATCCGTTGGGGACAAATTCCCGAAGAAAGCAGTGAATTGATAATTGATGGAATTAATATCCTTGATAGAACACAAGTTAACTATTTTACTATAAAGCAAAATTGTGGATGGTTCAATACTTTATGGAAAAATCCAACATTGTCTATCAAAATCTATCTACGTAATAATGAGATTATTCAATCAAATATCCATGAAGATTCTCTTTTTCCATGGATCCAACCTGGAATTGGAGTCATAGAAGGAGGTCTGCCTATGATAGACATTGAAAGAGTAGATTATGGCAGAAAAACCGATGACGACCCTAGAGACAAGGTTCGATTAGAAGGAATCCCATATTCAATTGGGGATATTGTAAGAGGAACTGTGGATGGATGGCATGACACATACGGCTTGTTCATTGAATTACAACCGAATATGAATGGTCTTATTCCAATGAGTATGATGCCTAATCTTGGACTCGACAACCTCAAAGTGCTGTATCCTAGAGGACAATCTGTGAGAGTCATGGTTACAAACGTAGATCATCAAAGAAACCGAATCGCATTAGATTTTCCGGAGGGACTAAAATGAGAACTACAAAGGCTATTGCTCCTACTCGAATTGACTTGGCCGGTGGCTGGACAGATGTCCCAATTTTTGCAGAAAAATATGGGGGAGAAGTTGTAAATTTTGCAATAAATATCTATGCACAAGCAAATGTAGGAACTACTGAAAATGGCATGCTTACTGCAAAATACAGCAGTAATTCAAGATTAGGATCTGGCTTAGGAACTACAGGTGCGGTTAATGTAGCACTATTAGCTGCAATTGATGGTGGGAAATCGGATCCTCTGGAGATTGCTGAAAACGCATATCAATTTGAAATGCAGTTAGGAAACACAGGAGGAAGACAAGATCAATGGGCAGCAGCACTTGGAGGATTCAACCATTTACTATTCATTGGAGAACGGGTTGAAAGATTACCTCTAGAGCCTCTTCAAAGTTCTAAAAACTGGTTAAGTAAACATCTAATTTTGGTAGATAGCGGTATTGAGCATGTTTCTGGAGAAATGCATCAAGAAGTTTGGGAGAAATTCAAACAAGGTGATTCTAAAGTTGAAGAGGGATTACTTTTGCTAAGAACTGCGGCGAAGAAAATGGCTGAAGGACTAAACAGAGATAGAAGGGATTCTGTTGTAGAGTCCTTAAAGCAGGTATGTGCAGGAGTTGATTTGATTGATGAAAAAATTCATGCTCCATTCAAACCAGTCATTGAACCACTCATTGAAGCAAAGCATGTCATGGGATGGAAGGCAGTAGGTGCTGGAGGTGGAGGATGTGCGATGCTCCTAGTAAGACCTAGTACCCAAGATTTAGTGAAGCAATCATGCGAGAATGCTGGTTGGTCAATAATTGAATGGGGATTTGATGAAAACGGATTGACTATTGAAAATGAATGAATTAGAGGCGATATGTTATGAATTTAGAACAAGCACTTAATTCCGATTCTGATTTTTTTATGATCACAACAAATGTCTGTTATTATTGTACCAGAGCGAAGAATATCCTTAATGCAAAGGGGTTAACATTCTCAGAAATTGATGGGAACAAAGAACTTGAAGTTCATCTTGATGCAAGAAATCAAACTGGTTGGAGAACAGTACCAATAATATGGGATCTTAGAAGTGGCGAACCTATCTTTGTAGGTGGTTCAGATGAACTCATTGTGCTATTGAATCAATCCACTGAATAATCTCATTTTTCTGATTCAAATTAACCATATGCCCCTTATGATGGCGGAGTTTCAAAATTGGACAATTTGCAGTCTCGATTACATTACATAATTCTTCGGCTTGGGTCATTGAAACAATCTGATCTGTAGATCCATGCATCCAAACAACTGGAATTGGATTCTCTAATAATTTAGAATTCAATTGACTCGGCCGAAC
>PAOK01000003.1 GCA_002708015.1 Methanobacteriota archaeon | reverse complement strand
GTTCTACATCCAAATGTGTACGGAATAGACATGCCTGCTAAAGAAGAATACATCGCTCATAATCAAACAAATGAAGAAATAACTCGAGCTATTGGAGTAGATTGGCTAATTTATCAATCTCTAGAAGACCTTGA
Source organism: Methanobacteriota archaeon (assembly GCA_002708015.1). GTDB lineage: Archaea > Thermoplasmatota > Poseidoniia > Poseidoniales > Thalassarchaeaceae > MGIIb-N2. Next base: position 16,292 of record PAOK01000003.1, on the reverse strand, counting down.
AGATGCCGTGATCGAAGCAGGAAAAGGAGTAGTAACTGAATTTGATTCTTCATGCTTTACTGGAGAATATGTCTGCGGAACAATTACTTCTGAATACTTGTCATCTGTAGGAATGGCTAGAAATGATGAAGCAAAAATAAATAAAAATTCTACAGATGAGACCATTGAAATCCACAATAAAGAATAATTTGAATCATACATAGAATGGGCAGCGCTAAATCCCACCGGTTTATTCCAACTACATGCCCCACCGGATAGAGGCCTTACGTAGGGTCCCGTGTGAGAGTAGAGTGAGAGCATGTGACCTTGCAAGAGATGGAAGTTTGTTGATTTGGACAGACGACGCATGTAATCTACACTATCTGAATTTAGATGAAGATAGCCATGCAAAATCATTTCCTCTTGAAGAAGAGGTAGACCATCTATTATGTCTCTCAAACAATTCAGTTCTTGTTGGAACCATTTCAAGAGATGCCCATTGTATTTCAGAAAAAGGAGAAATCCTATGGAGAATTGATGCTGCTGGAGGAATTGAACAATTGGTTGGAACCATTGACAGAACACGATTTTTAGCAATTGATGGAATGAGAGCAGCAATACTATTCGATTCAGATGGTAATGAAATTTATCGCCATACTGGTAGACAATTTATCCTCTCTGCGATTAGACCAGACGGGGGAGCTTTTGCATTAGCCGACGATACAGGAGTTGTAGAATTGGTATCAAGTGCAGGCGAAATAATCACTTCGAAGGAGTCAAGGTCTTCAGAAGGAGATAGGATTACCGCCATGACATTTAGGCCAGATGGAGTATTAGTTATTGCATCCGAATGTAATGGCCTAACAGATTCAGAAACACCTCAAATTGCATTAGATTGTATTTCGAATAATGGTGAACATCTGCATACTGTTGAAATTGATTCTAACGCATCAGTACTTTTCGGAACCACTCAAGGAATATTAGTTGGTATGGAAAATGGAGAAGTTGAAGAGCATAAAATTGGAACAACAGAACCTATTACTTGGGCAAAAACAGGATATGAAGTGAAAGATGTAAGACCTCATGATGACGATATTATTGTAGGATCTTGGTTTCATCTTCGCAGATATCTTGCACCTATGGAGGAAGCTTGGTCGATAGAACATCCCGGATTAATTGATAGAGTATCATCTGACTCTGGTGGAAGAATGATAGCAATCTCGGGAGATAATAGAAATGATTACACTAGAATCGACCGTATTGATTTGTACGATCCAGATTCTCAAAGGTTTGAAATTGAGGATGATGATGCTCTATTAATCGATGATCAAGACCTTTTTGGAGGCGCAGTAGGAGGAAATATAGGGACTGATTTAAGTGATGCATTAGAAAATACTGAAAATGCATCTAATGAGGATTTTGAAGAGATAGAAGACATACTTACAGATGAAGAAATGGAAATCTATAGAACGAATCACTCAAGCGAAGATGATTTAGATGATTTGTTATCTGAACTTGAAGAAGATGTTGATTCAGAACACGAAAATATTTCTCAGAATGAAGGAATCGAAGATCTCATAGAAGGAATAATTGATGATGATTCTTTTAGTTCTCTACCTCCTGTAGCAGATGCAGGACAGGATAGAAGAATCGATGTAGATAAAGACGGGACAGCAATGATCACATTGGATGGAAGAAGTTCTCAATGCTCAGATGGAGAAATCGAATCATGGGAATGGAGAGATTCTGCAGGGCTGCCAATTGGAGACACTCCTGCATTAAAGGTAAGACTAAAACCAGGAATTCATCAATTTACTCTAAGCATTTTGAGTAACAAAGGAATGGCATCTTCTGACTCTGTATCTATACAAATCAAGGGTGAAGAAGATTCTGACGATTCTTTTGACGTTCTTCTTGAATAATCATAAAGAAGACAAAGCGTCCTTTAGAACGGGTAAAGCATCTTCCCAATTAGCTACAATCCCATAGTCTGCGACTCCAAAAATTGGAGCATCTGCATCTTTGTTAATGGCGACAATATATTTCGAAGAACGCATGCCCGCAAGGTGTTGAATAGCACCAGATATACCTACAGCAATGTAGAGAGTTGGAGTAACAACCTTTCCAGTTTGGCCAACTTGGATGCTGTGTGAAAGACCCCATTCATCAACTACTGCTCTGGAAGCGCCCACTGCTGCACCTACCTGATCAGCGACTGCTTCTAACTGACTCCAATTATCGATGTTGCCCATTCCTCTACCTCCTGAAATAACAATATCTGCTTCTGAAACATCAAGACGTTCACTTGCTTTCGCAATTGCCTCCATTACAGTAACGGATACGTCAGAAGAGTGATTCACAGTAGATACTGATGCAGAACCTCCTGAACCTGAAGGAGAAAAGGCATTCGGACGAATAGTAAGAATACAATCTCCGGATACATTGACTTCTTCCATTGCCTTTCCAGAATATATCGGACGAGAAATAGTAAGGCCTGATGAAACACCAGTAGCATCTTGAATCACTGGAATTTCTCTTGCAGCAGCCAATCTGGCTGCAATCTCACGACCATTNGGGGTAGCCGCTGCAAACACAGTACCTCCTGATATTGCACTATTCAAAGCAGTAGACCAAGAACCTCCATCAAATGATGAAAAACAATCACCTTCAACTCCAATTACTGCTCCTACTCCGTCAATTGATGCAGCAGAATCAGTAGCAATACCTCCGGGGCAAAGTATCGTAGGGCTTGAACCCAAAGAGGTTGCAGCTGCAACCATTTGTGAAGTTACAGGATGTAGTCCGTTATCGTTTGTCTCAGCAATTATTGTAATATCCATTCTAACACCACCTAGAGTACCTTCGCCTCATTCCTTAGTTTCTGAACAACTTCAGAAACACTATCTGCACCTTCAAACATCTGTCCAGGAGCNTTTTCATCAGGAGGAGATTGANNATTAATNACNGCTGATGAACCTGAAACATCAATTCCTANNGAATCNGGANNCATAGAATCNATTGGTTTCTTCTTNGCCATCATTATTCCCTTTACATTTGGNCNTCGNAACTCNGTAGANGTTTTGTCNAAAGCAACNACACAAGGNGCACTTACANTTACCCTCTCAGAACCACTNGATGCNGGACGNAGAACACTAAAGACNNCCTCCNTCATTTGATATTTCGGNAGCATTAGTTACACAAGCNGCNCCAATTAATTCAGCAACTCCNGGNCCTGTNCTTCCAGAGTTAGTATCNGCAGCTTGCTTACCACAGAANACAACATTTGCACCTNTTTNNNTAACNGCNTTGGCNAATAATCCTTGAATTTTCGTTGANTCNANAGANATNANATCNTCNACAANAATGTGANCAAGNGCATCNGCNCCNACAGCGGCAGCATCTCTAAGCCCTTTTTCNGAACGAGCGGGGCCACAAGTGATTGCNGTAACCTTAGCACCAGAAGATTCCTTCATTGCCANTGCNGCTTCCANAGCATATTCNTCAAANGGGCTAATTGACCACTTNCTNACACTCGATTCATCTACTCTATNTCCNCTNATGGAAATCTTTGCAGTCGNATCCGGAACGTACTTNATTAGAACAGCTATATCCATAATTNCACCACTCTCNTANCNCGNCGATAGAAAACGCNTCTATCAAGATTGGGCAAAGAAAATTGACTTAAAAATACTAGTTTAGAGGATAAGGATTCATTTTTTCATCCGGGAGTTCTCGAATCCTATCTAACGCCCGAACGGCAATTTCCCAACCAATTACCCCCACAATAATTCCGGTAAATAAGTCCCAAACATAATGTTGTTTAGTGGTCACTGTACTAATACTAAGTAAGAAAAATTCAATCCAAACAATTGCAATGAATATCTTAACCAAAGTTGATTCTGAGGTTCTAATTCTCATCCACCGGCTAATTGCTCTTGTTAGGAAATATGAATGAGCAATATGGAGGCTAGGCCAAGCGTTCCAGGGTTCATCCATTGTATGCATTAAATTAAACAGACTACTGTACAAACCATCTCCTTCTAAAACATCAAGTGGAATTTGATCTCGCATATCAATTTCTGCTGGTAAAATAAGGAAAATTATAGTACAAAATAACGTTGCCACGGATAGCATTTGAATTCCAGCAATCAATTCCAAACGGGAGTGATCATCCTTAGGACAACAAGCGAGAGTCACTGGATAATATAGATATAGAGCCATGTAAGGTACAACCATCCAAGGAATAACTGGGATTGTGCGGTCAATTGCACTCTCAGGATCCCACACTGTTACTCCATTGGACGCAACAAATTGATTCGTAGAAAAATATGGGAATGCAATTGCAATTAATCCAAAAATCAGGATATAGAATAGAAATAAATTACCTCTAAGAAAATTTCTTTGATTCCAAGCGGGACCCCATATTAATGGCCAAGGAGAAGATATTCTATCTGCGACTTTATCTACAAGCTCCTGCAGTCTGTTCATAACCTTTGATTGATCATCAGGCATCTAATCTTCGCCATCAATCAACTTCACAGAATCACCTTTTGATACTATTCCTTCAATTTTCACTCGAGCATACCATCTAGACCAACCTGGAAACTTTTTTTCACTAATTCGAGAAAAAGAAGAATCTGAAAACACATGTGCTATTGTTTTACATGGAGGAGCAGGCGATGTAATTTCAATTACAGATTCTCCAATAGACACTATTGAACCTGAATTCAACTTAGACCAATCAATTCCTGAAATAGTTAGATTCTCCCCTACTGCTCCTTCGTTTATTGGATGCCCTTCTTTGATTAATGCATGAATTAACTCCGATGAATAAATACACACTGCTCTTTCAGGCCCACCATGGTNTTTGAGATCATTCTGTCGATCTCCTTCAACTCCTGCAAACAAAAGTCTAGTAGATTCAACAGGAAACTTTGGTACCCCTCCGTTGGGATTTACATTGATTGATGAAATAAATCCAGAAATAACACTAATCACCCCAATATGCTTCACGAATGGCTTGATTCGCTTCCATACAGGCAACTACATCAGAAGGACGGTCAGGCATTAATTCAATCCCAGCAAGATGGGAAAACATAGGTAGCACATTTGACATATTCACTACTCCCCAACCTACTTGAGTGCACGGAGCNATAGGAGAGATAGGAGCCGTACCAGAAGTAGGGTCCCATGTTGAAAATCCTGGATACCAAGCCGAAAGATTCAATGCATCTCTTAGATTTTGATTTGAAACTGAAAGATTAGTACCATTGACCAACAAACCATCTCTTTCTGAAGATGCTCCTGAACCCATATCATCTGTTGTATCTCTTAGTTGAGTTAATACAAGACTCAGAATTCCTGCAGTCCTAGGTGTTGCGAATGAGGTTCCTGAAGTCTCATGATAACCATCTATGTCATCATGATTAGGTAACATTTGAGTCCAATCAGCAGCAATATCTGGATACGAACCGCTCATTATCTCTTTTTGATCATCGCCTTCTTCTGCATAACCAGATATACCTATTGACCAAGGAGGACCGGCTGTAGAATCTTGAACAGCAGGAGAAGGCGAATTGTCTGCTGCACCTGTGTGAACTTTATGATTTTCAACTACTGCAACCCTAGTTGCGTCTTCTATTCCAGGTACTGGCACACTACCTATTGGTCCAAATGATGTCGAAATAATATCGACTAGTGGTTGATTGGCCGCAGCTAATACTGCAGCATCACTGAATCCTTCGACAAAGAAAATTATTGCATCGGGATTTGCATCCAAAACTGCTCCAGTTACCGCAGTACCATGCCCATCAGAAGGATCGTCTAAGATAGGGATATCAGTTCCATCATCTGGAGTTGTACCAATAATACGTGTCCCAGGAAAATAGACAATATCACTTGAAGTGATAACATCCCAACAACTTTCCTTATCTGCCTCGTATCTCTCTTCCCATGACCCTTCTGTAGTGAGGTTACACCACTTTGTAACCCCTAAATCCTCAAGGAGCCAACTTGGGAGAGTCTCATTTAGAANAAATCGTTCGTGATATACGTTAATTCCAGTATCAATCGGAGCGACAACCGAATAAGCGCGCCAGTTATCATCATCGTCTAGAGGTGTTTCTATTGCTTCCTCTGGTGAATTCGCAGCGATAAAAACAGATAATGTAGAGGCAAGAACAAGTAAAGACGCAACAATAAATGAGGCTATAAGTCGGTTTGGAGTATACTCTCTACTATCGAAAATGGCCTGAATCAGATTATTTTCAACTGGTGCAGTCAAAAGTGCAAAAACGGACAGTAAAAAAATCAGTAATTTCCCAAAAAACTCAAGTTCCCCTGTAGCAATAAAGGTTAGGCTCAAAGGAATGAAGGGATATATTCCAGCATATAACAAAACCCATGGTTGATTACGAATAAGTAACATACACGCTACACTGATATCGATTATTCCAACGCAAACTAATACTATAGGTGCCAACTCTGAAGGAAAAATAACTGAAACAACGGGAATATATTTTTCAGTTATCAACAGAGCCTTAACTCCATGTTTTGCAAACATCCAAAATAAGTACAAGACAGATAATGAATACACTAATTTCCTCAAAGTAAATCCTCTAACCCAATCCAGAGAAATCATGTTAATTTTGAAATGGTAAAATAAATCAATAATTGATTTATGATTCTGTATTTCGGTAAAAATGATTGATTTCGGATCTTCATTATCCACCAACTCGGCTTCAATGCCTCCATCCATGAAACGCCCATGAGATGCCAAACATAATCTTCACGGATTAAAAAAAACTAATTTCGTTGAGCAATGAATGACAAAGTCCCTGCCCAATTATCATCTGCAGTGGCTCTGAATGATTTTAAAATTGTAAAATCAGCATCTAGAATCATCTTTTCCCACTCCATCTCTGAGTGAGTGCTCATTCTAACTCCTACCTTCTCAGGCCATTCCAAACTTTCTTTATTCTCAGAGTAATGGTCTACCCCAAAAGCAAGGATTCCCCCATCTACCAACCATTCCCTTCTTACCATTTCAAGAAATTTGGGGATATTGTCCAGATAATACAATACTTCCATTGAATGAACNANGTCTACTTTCTCAGGAGGNGNCCANGANNNTAAATCNGCATGGAAATAAAGNCCTTNAGGNTCTTTNTCNAAAGCACGNANTATCATTGANTTCGCNCCATCTACNCCNATTGCTANNGAACAAGANGGGTTGTTTTTTAGAGAACGAACAACCCANCCATTTCCACANCCNGCATCAATTGCAGAGAANCCTCTTTCTATNGATTCTGNTGNCATNNCANNAAATGCNNCATTCANNATNTCTNGAACNGCAGGNGNATGNCCTCTTNCCATNCCTTCGTCTTTNCCAATNTCTGCCCATTCACTGAATACATCNACNGCTANNCGCATCTNATCCCTCATANTTTTCNAGTNAAAGANTGNATNCCNGTAATATGNCGNGCTANAATTANATTNTGNATNTCNTGAGTTCCTTCNTANGTTTTCACCGATTCAAGATTATTCATATGTCGCATAATTGGGTATTCATCAGTGACACCATTAGCCCCATGAATATCTCTNGCAACTCTAGCAATCTCAAGAGCAATGTCTACGTTATTCATTTTAGCTAAACTAATCATCTCGGGGAACCAATCATCTTCATCAACTCTACGACCGAGGTGGTAAGCAAGAAGTTGACCTTTTGTTATCTCTCTTAACATTGTAGCAAGTTTCATCTGGATAAGTTGGTATGCTGCTATTGGATGATCGAATTGAATTCGCTCCATAGAATAATTCTTTGCAGCATCAAAACAAGCCTGAGCAGAGCCTATTGAACCCCATGCAATCCCATATCTGGCACGATTCAAACAGGAGAATGGACCTCCTAAACCCTTAGCACCTGGCAAGTAACGATCTTCAGGAACAAAAACATCTTGAAGAACTAATTCAGAGGTAACTGAGGCGCGTAGGGAATGTTTACCTTTCTGCTCAGGTGCACTAAATCCTTCATCGTCTTTTTCAACAATAAATCCTCGAATAACTCCATCTAATTTCGCCCATACTATTGCAATATCTGCTATAGTGCCATTAGTAATCCACATCTTAGCCCCATTCAGGATATATCCCCCGTCAACTTTTTCCGCTTTAGTAACCATTCCACCTGGATTAGAACCATAATCAGGTTCGGTTAATCCAAAGCATCCGATTATCTCTCCAGTAGCCATTTTTGGTAGATACTTGTGCTTCTGTTCTTCTGTACCGAATTTGTGAATAGGATGCATTGAAAGAGAACCTTGGACACTACAAAAAGAACGTAAACCTGAATCTCCGCGCTCTAATTCTCTGCAAACTACGCCGTAAGCAGTATAGGACATTCCTGCGCAGCCATATTCTTCAGGAACAACCATTCCTAAGACGCCCATTTCGCCTAAATCTTTGATCCATTCTGCAGGGAAATAACCTTCATTGTATGCCTTTTCGATATTAGGGATAACCTTTTGATCTACCCAATCTCGAACCATGTCTCTAAGCATGATCTCCTCTTCATTCAGCATTTTGTCTACATCAAAGAAATCCAAGGCGTCGTATGCCATATCTAGTCCCCTTGTTTAACGCCCTTGAGAGACCTGTTTGAACCTTACCGATGGTTGATTACTATCGAACACGCTTCTTTCGTTGTTCTCGCTTGTCTCTAAGCGTAGGCTCAAGACCCTTACGTTTTCTTCGCCACCTGTTGTATGATGCTTGCATTTTAGGACTATTCATGAAAATTAGACCAAGTACAATTCCAGGTACACTAACAACAACAACAGCAGCCAAAGCATAACCTGCCAAACTAGTAAGTAACGGATCTTCAATTTCAATTGGAATGAAATTTATTGCATCGCCTCTAGAATTCAAAATCCATCCCTCCGCTTCAGATGTACTCCAAGAACAGACTACTGGGCGAGTTGCTACGTCAAGTTGTTCATTTGCCACATCTACATGGTCATACCAAGGGAAGGATTCTTCTGAATCAGGACGATGATCAATCAATCCAAACGGAATTGTAGCAATCATCATCCTATTTTCACTATGTCCACAAATTTTGGTAAACTCTCCGGATAAATCGCTAAGAATTACAGCTTCAAGAGTCGATTCTCCTTGAGTCGAATCATCAAGACGAATTGTCGCAATATTTCGACTGGAACCTACAGCAACACATACAGGAATATTTCCTTGATCACATTCAATATCGTTCCAAATCACTGCTGAACCGCCTAACCATGTAATTTCATGGTCATCATCAATTATTCCAATTCCGTCTAATTCAGTAGAAACTACACATAGTCGAATTATGGGGTGGCAATCGATAGAAGTCACAGGACTCTCTCGAGTATTTTCCAATGCATGCATCTCTCCACCATCAACCAATGAACGGAAGCGCCAAATTCTTCCAGAATCAGCAGAAATATATGCCCAAGCTCCGTTTGTATTCCATGCTACTGCAGTTAGAGTACTTATCTCAACTAATCCAATTCCTGAAACATTAGATAACCGTTGATCTTGGAAATCATATCGAAGNACTCTACCCGAATCGCCTACAATAAATGCATTACCAGCAGGATGGAAATCAACTGCATTAAGATCTTGATCGGTAATTGAATCAAGTTTCAAAGATTCTTCAGGAGTATCATTAGGGATAACAAAAACAACACCATCATCGCCAACTACTAATGATTCTTCAGCATTTGAATCTAAAGCATTTAGAAAAACTGGCTCTTCAGANATGGATATTCGAGTATTAGATTCAACTATCGAATCTGCTTGAACTGAAACAAAAAGAAAGACGAGGAGGAGAGGCGTTACGGCTCGTAACTGGGCCCGACCCATACCCCTCCGGAGACGCACGACTTCATCATGTGAACGGTCAATGCATATTTTCTAACGCAGGGAGGATTCAAGTCCTTCCTCCTCACCGGAGGGGATATGGAACGCTTCGCGACGACTAGAGGTAAAGTCAAAGATGTAACAGCAAATGGTGGATTGGCAGAATTGGCTAAGAAATATTTTGACAATGTTGAATCAACTGGTGAAAACGCATTTACCGGATCACATGGCATAATGAAAAGTATTGAAGCCCATTATACAGGGGATGCATTAATTGTAGAAGTAGATAACGAAAAACCTGATTTTTCAAACCCAGAATCNATGAAGTCAGCTCGTGAAGATAGATTAAGATGGACTCAATTCTTAGACGAATCAACCGGATATGACTCAAAAAAGAGAGGAGACAAAGCAAAAGAATGGGGCAAGAAAGCNAACAAAGCAAAGTCTTCTATTTCAGCAGCTAAACATTTCATGAGTTTAGCCAAGGATCTCCCTCAAGAAACAATAGACAAAGCACATGATTTAATTCAAGAAATAGAAACCGCACTTGAAGCAGGAGATAATACCAAAGCTGCTGGACGTGGAGAAAAATTATCCAAATTACTGAATAAATGAGGTAAATTCGATGACCCCTGAGGATGTCATGCGTCTCGTTGAAGAGACAAATGGAGGTTCAGAACTATCTTCTGAAAATAAAGAGAAGATATCTTTGATGTTTGATGGGGTTGAAGAAATTGTTGGACTGGAACATATTGTCTCCATCCTTAACGGAGAAAAGTCACATGGCGATGATAATGTTTTGAGAGCATATATCGGACTTGAGCCAAGTGGAAAGGCACATCTTGGATGGATAATTCTAGCAGATACAATCAAGAAAATGTTAGATCAAGGTGTCAATGTTCTTGTTTTCTTAGCAGATTGGCATGCTTGGGTGAATGATAAATTTGGCAGAGATATGGAAAAAATTTCTATCGCTGGNGAATATATGTCAGAAGTTTTCAGAGTTCTTCTTGGATTCCCTGAAGAGGGAGACCAAGCAGGTCAAATTCGTTTCATGAAAGCNAGTCAACTAATGGACTCAGGAAAATATTGGGAACGAGTCCTACGTTGTTCAAAGGGAATGAGTCTATCAAGAGCAAGGAGAACTTTCAGCATTATGGGAAGAAGTGAAGATTCTTCTGATGACGATCTATCTGCTTTCTTCTATCCAGCGATGCAAGCTGCTGATATCTTTGAATTAAATGTAGATATTGCTTTTGGAGGAATGGACCAACGAAAAGCTCACATGTACATGAGAGAAGTAGGAGATCGAAACCATTGGGTAAAAGCCACTTGTATCCACACTCCTATGCTATCTGGATTGAAAGGCAGAGGTGGAGGACGGATGGACTCATTCGACCATAAAATGTCAAAATCGGATCCCAACAATGCGGTATTACTACATGATACACCAAAGAAATTAGAAAAGAAATTCAGAAAGGCATTCCTTGAACCAGGAAATTCTGATTCTCCGGTTTTTGAAATTGCAAAATATGTTATTATGCCCAGAAATGGACAAGTACATGTGAATCCAAAACCGGAATTTGGAGAACCATCGTCCTGGACAGATTTAGATGCTTTAATTAGAGCAATAGGAGATGGATCTGTTCATCCATTTGATGCGAAAATGGCTATTGCTCATGGTTTAGCAGAAATACTTCAACCCATCTCAGAACATTTCACTCAAAATTCAGAATTACTCGATGCAGTCAACCAAATGACTGGGCAGTGAAGAATATCCATTTATTCGCACTTCTAAGTTAATTTAATGAGGCCAATTCATATCATATGAGTTCGCCGTCTAAATGATAATATGGATGTAGGCATCGATGATTTCGCTATTCATTTCCCTCGTCTTTACTTTGACATGAAGGACTTTGCAACATTCCGTGGAGCAGATTTTGAAAAATTAAACAAAGGATTGGGCTTGAATGCAATGGCAATTCCTGATGCTCATGAAGACACAGCTACAATGGGCGCAAATGCGGTTGCTCGGCTAATTGACAGAAACGGATTGTCGCCATCTCAAATAGGTAGAATCTACCTGGGAACAGAATCAGCACTTGATGGTGCGAAACCTACTGCGACATATATCATCGATATGCTTCAACAAAGGTATTCGAAGCAATATGGTCCTGATTGCTTCAGAAATTGCGATGTTGTAGATATGACATTTGCATGTATTGGGGCTGTAGACGCTCTTCATAATACACTAGATTGGGTTGCAAGAGGAGGCGAAAAAGAACAAAGAATTGGAATCGTGGTTTTTAGTGACAATGCAAAATACGATATGGAATCTAGTGGAGAATATACTCAAGGTGCCGGAGGAGGAGGAATCCTAATCAGAGCAAATCCAAGATTATTGGTAATACCTGATATTTGGGGCGTATCCACAACTCCAGTTCATGACTTTTTCAAGCCTAGAAGAGAAGTACCCGTGAAGAATGTCATTGAAAGAGTATTGGATCTTGCGAGAGAGACTGGGCAATCATTCAAGTCAGGTCTTAGCGATAGGATGATGAGGAATTTACGTAGATCAAAAATGTCGAATGATGAATTATTTGCAGAAGATACACTAAAAATTCACAGAGATACGCCTGTGTTTGATGGCCAATTTTCTAACCGATGTTACATGGAGTCAGTTAAACAAGCATTCATCGATTTCCATGGAAAGGCTAGAAGAAATGGTCGATTAGATCCGGAAAATGACCCTATTCTTACTGAACAATGGAAGAGAATCATTGTACATCTCCCTTATGCATTCCAAGGAAAGAGGATGTTTCCCGATGTGTTTAGACATGATCGTAGAGGGACTGCTATTTGGGATGAAATAGTCAATGAAATCGGAATAGAACCACTGATTGAAGATTTTGAGGATACGCCTGAAGGAATGGCTGAGTTTGATAAAGCAAATGATAGTTATAGACGTGCTATCTCCAAAACTCAAGCATTCCGAAAATTTGCAGATGAAAGAATTGAACGAGGACAAAGAGCTTCAAGCCTAATAGGAAACCAATATACTGGATCAATTTTCTTGGCTCTCATGTCATCGTTAGAATGTGATTATGAAGAAAATAATTCTATTGAAGGGCAACGAATTGGTCTTTGCGGATACGGTTCAGGAGCTAAAGCCAAGGTATTCGAGGGAGTCATTCAGCCTGAGTGGAAAGAAATTGCTTCAAGATTCCTACTCTTTGAAAGATTAGACCTGCGAAGACCGATTCTTAGTGATGACTATGAAGCATTACATCGAGGAAGTACAACTGAATCAATCATTGAACCTAGTCAAGAATTCGCACTTGTCAGGGGAGTAAACGGCGGACTCCCTGGAGAACGTCGCTACAGATGGGTAGACTAATTATTCAGTAGATTCTGAATTGTCATCTCTGGTAATGGCTTGATTTGGAGAATTCATTTCTTCATCATTATTTTCTACTGGAATCAACAAGGGCTCAAGATCTCCGTATGATTCGAATAAACTAGGCCCGCTAGAAAGATAGTACACAGAACCCCTGCCATCTCTAGAATCTTCAGCACTTGAATTCTCATTTGTTGCACACTCGCCTGTACAACCATCAGCAAATGCGACATAAACACGACCTTCTCTATCGATATGTAAGTCATTGAAATCTAATAGATTACGATTTGAACCCCCAATATCTCTACAATCACCAGAATTTAGACAGATAGAACCAACTTGAACGGGATCATCTGTTACTCGATAGGTATGAAAAATTGGATTCTCGTCTAATGCATTGATACTGAAAGTAATGTAAAGATGATATGTCGCATTGTTTGGNGCATAGTGTGCATTCCCATCCCAAGCATTACCGTCGATATCAGATTGATTCAACATCTCAGAGTTTTCACTTCCAAGATAAGTTATTGCTATTCTTCCAGGGTCACCAGCATCNGTTTGAGGAAATACAGAAGATATCACTCCTGCTGGAGAAATTCGAATACTCTCCTGTTCCCAAGTTTCTCCTGAATCTGTTGATCTAGACATGTAAACTCCTTCGTCACCCCCAGTCCAAACATGATATGCATTTGATTCTGAATCAGTTGAGACTTCGGAATTCTTTCTAGGATAAGGGGTGCCTACATCTTCCCCCATAGAACGTTCGAACCATGAAAATCCATTATCTTTGGAAACGATTACAGTAGGAGTTTCTACACGAGGAGTAACGTATACAGTTCCATCTGGAGCGGTTGATATTGCGCCGTGTAGGCCTCCATTTGTCGTTGCTAGACCAATGATTTGACCACCTGCTTCAAACGTAGCACCGCCATCAAAACTCGTGAAACAGAAAATTCCAGCCAGTTTGTTATAGCAATAGTAAACTGCAGTTTCATAGAATCCACTAGTAAATTGCCCTAATGCCCCATATCCAGAATCTGTCCATGGACCGCTTGAAAGTTTGATATGATCGTTAATCGGAGTTGTTCCAGAGTCATGTGGATTACCCAACCAAGATTCACCATCATCATCACTCCAACAAATCCAAGATGTTTCTAATCCAATCATTTGAACATTGAAAATTCTGTCTGTAATTGGGTCTACCCANCCATATGGATCACTTGTAGTAGGAGAGCATTGTACTGGGTCTTGTGTTTCCATCCATGATTCTCCGTAATCACATGACCTCATTACTTTCTCCATCGCAATAAAGAAGATACAACCACTAGAAGTTACACCGATACTAGGTTCTTTTCCAGTTTCTCCCACATCGCTGAAAGTGAATGACATAGGAATCAATTCTTCATCCACTGGAAGACCATCAGCACCTGTTACGAATGTTGTCGGAGATTCTGGTTGTTCAACAGGTGGCAATGAGATTTCGTCTTGTTTCAAACAACCTGACAATGATGTAGAGATGAGTAAGAAACATATCAAAAGTGAACTACAACGAACCTGAAGGAAAAAATTCCCAAAATTGCTAGTATTCATTGTTCACCTCATCATCAATCTTAATCAGGAATCACCTAATGCTCGATTAATCACAATTCGCTGAACCTCTTGAGTACCTTCGTAAATTTGAGTTATCTTAGCATCTCTGAAAAATCTCTCAACGGGGAAGTCGGTTGTATACCCATAGCCACCAAGGACCTGAACTGCTCTTTCAGCAACCCACATTGCATTGTCTCCAGCAAATAACTTAGCCATACTTGCTTCCATAGTATGCCTACGCCCACCGTGGTGGTAATGTTGTTCTTTAGCCCAGGCAGCACGGTATACCATTAGTCTAGATGCTTCGGTCTGAGTAGCCATATCTGCGAGATAATTGCCTATTGATTGATGGAAGGCTAAAGGTTTACCAAAAGCCTCTCTTTCATGTGAATACTTGACTGCAGCATCTAGTGCGCCCTGTGCAATACCTAAAGCTTGAGCCGCTATTCCAATTCTAGAATTATCTAAAGCATTCATTGCTATTGGAAATCCTTTCCCAGCTTCTTTGAGAACATTTCCAACTGGAACCTTGCAATTTTCAAGAACTAAAGTACATGTGTCACTACTCCTAATCCCAAGTTTATCTTCCTTCTTCCCTACGGAAAACCCTTCAAACTCTTTCTCGACAATGAATGCCGTAGTTCCTCCGTGCCTCTTAACCCCATAATCGGGATGATCTACATCCTTAGCAAATAACACAAATATGTCTGCACTTGATCCATTAGTTACCCACATTTTTTCGCCATTCAAAATATAATGACTACCGTCATCAGATAATTTAGCCTTGCAAACCATAGCTGCAGCATCTGTTCCAGCACCAGCTTCAGAAAGAGAATAAGCGCCTACTTTATCCGAAGCAAGCATAGGGAGATACTTGGCTTTCTGCTCTTCATTTCCATGTAAAGAAATAGTCATACTACAAAGACCGACGTGAACACAGTAGAATACTCCGAAAGAAGGATCAACACGAGAAAGTTCTTCCACAATAATTGCCTCTGAAATATCGTCTAGAGGCGTACCACCAAATTCTTCAGGTATCGTACAAGTATGGAGACCATATTCGATAAACTGAGCCCATTCTTCGGTAGGTGGTTTTTGATGTCTATCTCTTTCTAATGCAGTCGGGGCTAATACAGATTCTGCGAAATCTCGAACTAGGTCTCGGATCATCGTTTGCTCTTCGGTCTCTTTGAAGTCCATGGCATGCCCAGTAACGCTCCGTTTGTGAATGGTTCGGATAGTTGGGAATACAAAAAATGCCAAAATAAACGAATAATTGAAATTAGATTGCAACGGCGGCGCCATGAGGCTAGTACATGAGCGACGAGGATGAGTTCAGCATCGCAGTAGGAAGAAGATATACGCAGGAACATCTTTGGTTCCACTTAATCAGTGGACCAAACGATGATCATGAAGAATATAAGATTGGAGTTTC